>VYFG01000043.1 GCA_009842505.1 Gammaproteobacteria bacterium | reverse complement strand
TCAGTCAGTTACATCGGGCGGGGTGTTCACGGCCGCGAACATGAACGTTTGACATGAACGCATCCGGCATCAGGCATTTCTTCGTCATCGCGGTGGTCCTCGCCGCCCTCGTGGTGCTGCCGCACTTTCTCAAGTACCACCACCAGGATTTTCTCCTGTTTCTGGTCATCAATATCCTGGTGGTTGCCAGTTACCGGCTGGTTACGCTCACCGGCGAATGGTCCCTGATCCACGCGGTGATGATGGGCATCGGCGCCTATACCAGCGCAATCCTGTCAAAGCATTTCGATGTCTCCTTCTGGATCAGCATGCCGCTGGCAGGTGTCGGGGCCGGGATCATGGCGGGCCTACTCTGCTTTCCGCTGTTCCGGATGACCCAGTTCTACTTCCTGATCGGCTCCTTCGCGGCGGGCGAGGCCATCAGACTGTCCTGGATCCACTTCATCAAGCCCTTCGGGGGCACCAGCGGGGTCAGCGCCATCCCGCCGCCGGAGCTGCTGGACATCGATTTTCTCGAACCGATCCCGTATTTCTACATGGTGCTGGTCATCGTCACGATCTGCCTGTTCCTGCTGTACCGCATCGAGAAATCCCGGATCGGGCTGACACTGCACGCGGTGCACTGGAAAGCCCCGCTGGCGGAATCCGTCGGAGTCAACACCTGGAACTATCGTTCGCTGGCATTCATCACCGGGTCCGTTTTCGTCGGCGTGGCGGGCGCCCTGAAGGTGCACTACATCGGTACCGTCACACCCAAGCAGTTCGATATCGGCTTCATGGTATTCATCCTGATCTGGGTGATCGTGGGCGGCTACCGGACATTCTACGGGCCCATTGTCGGTGCGGTGGTGCTGTCCGTCCTGGACGAGATGTTCCGCGGATTCGACGTGCTCCGTCCCGCGTTGTACGGCGCGATCCTGGTTTTCGGCATCCTGTTCCTGCCAAACGGCCTTGAAAGCCTGCCGGACAAGGTCAGGGCAAGATTAGGCAGGCGCCGGGACAGCGGCTGATGGCCATCCTGGAAGTACAGAACCTGATCATGCGGTTCGGCGGCCTGGTCGCCCTGAACGGGGTCAGCTTCCACGTCGAGCAGGGGGAGATCCATGGTCTGATCGGTCCCAACGGAGCCGGCAAGAGCACGATGTTCAAGATCATCGCCGGCTTCAATACGCCCACCGGCGGGGACATCCTGTTTGACGGGCACCAGATTACCGGCATCAAGCCTTCCCGGATCGCCGCCGAGGGGGTCGTGCGGACGTTCCAGGAAACGACGCTGTTCCAGGAAATGACGGTCTACGAGAACATCCTCATCGGCACCCACAACCAGTCGCGCACGGATATCTTTTCCGCGATCCTGGGCCTGGACAGGGTGAAACAGCAGGACGCCGGCCAGGCGGCCAGGGAAGTCATGGAATTCATGGGCCTGACCGCGCGCGGGGAACAGCTGGCCTCGGAACTGCCGCTGGGATCCCAGCGCGCCCTTGCAATGGCCATCGCCCTGGTATCGCGGCCGAGACTGCTGCTGATGGACGAGCCGTTCGCCGGGATGAACCCCGAAGAGACCGGCAATATGATGGAACTGACGCGCAAGGTGAGGGAATCCGGTGTCACCGTCGTTCTGGTGGAACATGACATGAAGGCGGTCATGGGGCTCTGCGACCGGCTCACGGTACTCAATTTCGGCACCCTGCTAGCGCAGGGCTCGCCGGAGGAGGTGCGCAGCAATCCGGAGGTGATCAGGGCCTACCTCGGGGGGGATCACAAGTGAAGCTCTCCATCCGGAACCTGCAGGTCAACTACCACAACGTCGCCGCCCTCAAGGGCATCAGCCTGGAGGTCCCTGATGCGGCCTTCGTCACCCTGATCGGCTCGAACGGCGCCGGCAAGAGCACGACCCTGCGGGCCATCTCCGGGCTGGTGAAGCCGGACAGCGGCGAAATACTGCTCAATGACCAGCGCATCGACGGCGTCGTGGCCGACAGGATCCTGCGCATGGGCATCGCCCATGTGCCCGAAGGCAGGAGGATATTCAAGGACTTAAGTGTCGAGGAGAACCTGAGACTGGGGGCGTTCATCTACGATGACCGCGACCGCATCGAACAGGACCTCCACGGAATCTTCGAGAAGTTCCCCCGCCTCGGGGAACGCCGCCACCAGCACGGCCGGACGTTGAGCGGCGGCGAGCAGCAGATGCTTTCCATCGGTCGGGCCCTGATGTCGCGCCCCCGTGTACTGCTGCTGGACGAGCCCTCCCTTGGGCTTGCACCGATCATCGTGCAGGAGATCGGCACCATCCTCAGGGAAATCAACGCCCAGGGCGTGACGATCATCCTGGTCGAACAGAACGCGGACCTCGCCCTGCAGCTCGCGGATCGCGGCTATGTGCTGGAAACCGGGCTGATCGCCCTGGAAGACCGGGCCGACCTGCTTGCCGACAACGAGCATGTGAAGAAGGCATACCTGGGTATCTGACCCGGATGCCGCACCGGCATGCCGCCAGCGCCGGCCGGATAACCGCGGCAGGCCTCATCTGCGCCCCAGCAGCCACATGGCCAGCGCCCCCGCCACCAGACCCCAGAACGCGGAACCCACGCCGTACAGGTCGACTCCGGACAGGGTGACCAGGAAGGTGATCAGGGCCGGCTCCCGCCAGGCGCTGTCGTCCATGGCCTGCTGCAGGCTGCTGGTGATGGTGCCGAGTAGCGCGATCCCGGCAATGGCGATCACCAGGGCATCCGGAAAAGCGATGAACAGCGCGGCCACGGTGCCCCCGAGGACACCCGCCGCCAGGTAGAAGAGTCCCGCCGCCACCCCCGCGAGATACCGTCTTTCCCGGTCCGGATGCGCGTCGGGGCCGGCGCAGATCGCGGCGGTAATCGCGGCGAGGTTGTAGGCGAACCCGCCGAACGGCGCCATCAGCAGGGTCACCAGGCCGGTGCTCCCGACAACGGGAGAGACCGGAACGCGGGCATATCCGTACGTCCGCAGCACGGCCACTCCCGGGATATTCTGGGAAGCCATGGTGACCAGGAAGAGCGGCACCCCGACACCGAGGATCACCGCCGGGTCCAGCGACGGCGACGTGAAGACCGGCCTTGCCAGGGCAAATGTCAGGGATTCAAACCGGAACAGGCCGTAGAGCGCGGACAGTCCTATCCCGAGAAACAGCACCAGGATCACCACGTACCGCGGCGACAGGCGCTTCACCAGCAGGTACGCGGCGAACATCGGCAATACCAGCGCCAGGTCCGACTGCATGACCACGAAGACATCCATGCCGAACCGCGCCAGCACCCCGGCAAGCATGGCGGACGCCAATTGCAGGGGGACCCTGTCCATGATCCGTTCGAACCATCCGGAATAGCCCGCCAGCGTGACCAGGGCGCCGGAAAACAGGAACGCCCCGACGGCCGCGGACAGGTCCACGCCCACCAGGGCAACCACCAGCATCGCGGCGCCGGGGGTTGACCAGGCCGTGACGACCGGCGCCCGGTATTTCAGGGACAGCGCGATGGTTGTGACCCCCATACCGATACCGAGGGCCCCCATCCAGGAACCGATCAGCCCGGCGTCGGCGCCGGCGACGGAGGCCGCCTGGAACACGATGGCGGCGGAGCCCCCGTACCCGACCAGGATGGCAATGAACCCGGCTGCCAGGGCACTCAGGGGCATGGGTTCATGCAGGCGCCGGACAGGCACATGGCATTCTTGCCGGAAACCTGGCCGGCATGGTCCGGGAGGGCCGCGGACAACCTAGTAGTGACCCTTTACACGCTCCTTGGCGGGATCAAAATGCGGGAAGGGCACGACCCTGGCGGGAATGCGCTTCTGGTGGCCGTCCAGTTTGCCCACCTCGATTTCCGTACCCTCCCCGGCGTACTCGACATTCATCCGGCAAAGCGCGATGTTCTTGCCGAGGATGGGGGAAATCGTAGCACTGGTGATCTGCCCGACCTGGTAGCGCCCCTGGAACACGCCGTCGCCGTGGGCCGCCGGCTCCCGGCCAGACAGCTCCAGGCCCACCAGCCGACGCTGGGGACTGGCCTTACGCTTTTCCAGCGCCTCACGGCCGATGAAATCGTCGGTCTTGGACTTGAGCGGCACCGTGAACCCGATACCCGCCTCGAAGGGATCCGTCTGCTCGCAGAATTCGTGGCCGGCGAAGATCAGGCCCGCCTCGATGCGCAGGATGTCCAGGGCCTCCAGCCCCATGGGCCGGATGCCGAACTCCTCACCGGCCCCGGCGATCAGTTGCCACACTGCGGGGCCCTGGTCTGGATGGCAAAAGACCTCGTAGCCGAGTTCCCCGGTATAGCCGGTACGCGAAACCAGCACCGGGATTCCCTTGTCGTCGGGCATCCTGGCAATGGAGAAGCGGAACCAGGCCATCTCGTTCACGCTGGCCTGGTCCGGCCTGGTCCAGACCACCTTTTCCAGGACGTCGCGGCTCTTCGGTCCCTGGACCTGCAGGCTGGCGAGCTGATTCGTGCTGTTCTTGACCCACACCTTGAGCCCCCGTTCCTCGGCCTGCTCCCTGAGCCACAGCCCGGAGCCGTCGTTGCCGCCGATCCAGCGGAAATTGTCCCGGGCCAAACGGAAGATGGTGCCGTCGTCGATCATCCCGCCGGACGGGTTGCACATCGCGGTGTAGACCACCTGCCCCACCGCCAGCTTCTTGATGTCACGGGGCACGCAAGCCTGCATCAGTTGCTCGGCATCGGGGCCGACCACCTCGTATTTCCGCAGCGGTGAAAGGTCGATCATCGCGGCATTCTGGCGGCAGGCCCAGTACTCCTCGATCGCCCCCTGGTTGGTGTAGTCATTGGCCAACCAGTAACCGTTGTACTCGACGAAGTTGCGGGTGATTTTCGAGGTTTCCGGATGGAAGGCGGTATCCTGGGTCATGACGGGTTCCGCATCGGTGGTTTTTCGGAAGGCGATGGCGCGCCGGAACAGCGTCCTGTCATCATAGGCGCGCACCTGGATATCGGTGGGAACCCAGCCATTGGCGGCGTCGACATCGTCCGGACAGGAGGACGAGACGCAGACCAGGTCCCTGAGCGCGCGCATCAGGACATAGTCCCCGGGCCGCGACCACGGCTCGTCGGAGTAGAGCTGGTAATGGTCATCGAAGAACGTGTTGAAAAACAGGTTCATCGCCATCCAGCCCTTTCTCGGCGTCACGGGATATTCCGACAGGGCGCGATTGAAGTTGTCGGAACAATTGACATGTCCCGGATACCCCATGTCGTCGTAGTACCTGGCCGTGCAGGCCAGGCCAAAGCTGTCGTGGCGCCCGCAGGTATCCTGGATGACTTCCACCAACGGCTCAAGATCCGCATCGAAGAACTTGGAGTGCAGGCCCGGTCCGGGATATGCAGCCGCCATCAGGGTACGGGTTACGGTGGCGTCCAGGCAGCGTTCCAATCCCTGGTCCAGCTTGGCGAGGTCAAAGCACTGGAAATCGGAGCACTGCCGGCCATCGACATCCAGTACCTGGATGTACTGTCCCGCCTTGATCTCGTAGCTCGCCGCAGTGGACGCTCTGACCGTAAAATCCTGCAGGGGGTCGGCCAGCGGATCCGGCAAGGGACGCGACACCGGCACCTGGGGCCGTCCCCGGCTGACCCAGGCGATGAGGTCCGTGGGGGGCATCTGCGTATCCACGGTCATGGGTTCGCCCGGTGCGCCCAGGACCAGGATGCATTCCTCTTCCACGGTGAATTCCAGCCGGCTGCCCGCCGGGGTCTCCCCGTCGAGCACAGCGGCCACGGCCTCTTCCGCGAGGTCGATGCCGAATTCCGCCAGGCGACGACGAATCCTGTCTGCCCCGGCGCTGCCGGACTGAAGCATGGCCGCGAGTGCGGCGCCGCCGGCGTTGGCGGCCAGTCCCAGGCTGCCTGTCAGGTTCCGTCCGGCTGCATCGAATGCGAAGACGTGGGCAGGCTGCAGTCCCTCGGGATCCACCAGCTCCACGCCATCTCCGGACAGCATGGGAATGACCACCATGGCACCGCCGTGGATCACGTAACGTTCCCGGCCGAGCCAGTGGCTGCCGAGACCGGGTTCCCGCAGGGTCTCTGCGGGATTGTATTGAATGTTCATATCACCGCCCTCCCGTGACGATTTGCCGGATCGCCGTCGACCAATATAACAAAGCGGTCCGGTTCGTGCATTACCCAATTTCAGGTAAACCGGATCGGTTGATGCATCTGTGCCGCAATCGGTGGCCAGCCGCGCCATCTCCGGGCCCGGCACCGGGCCGTGACGGCGGCGCAGCCGGTATTTCCCGCAAACCGCCCCGGACCCCGGCTGCGCCAGGGCAGACGGACGGTTCCTTTCAGGGCAGGGCCGCGCTTGTCAGCGGACCCGACGGGGTCAGCAGCGTCTCGGAAAGGCCGCGGGAAGTGAACCGCATGCGCAGGTCCAGCAGCCTCTCCGCGTACTCGAGCCGGGTCCCCCGGTATTCCGGTTCATTGCTCACGTCCTCCATCTCGCCGGGGTCTCTTTGCAAGTCGAAGAGCAGCGGCGGCAAGACGGGAAAGTGGACGTACTTGAACCGTTCGTCACGCAGCACGCCGAGGTGGCACTGGTGGACGCTGACTTCCGGATTGGTGTCCTGCAGCCATTCGGAGTTGTGGCGGAAGTCGAATTCCCAGTGTACCGCGGTGCGCCACCCGGCGGGGGTCGCCGCCGTCTCCAGGATCGGCAGCAGGGACCGGCCATCGCACTGGGAAGGGATTCCGGTGCCCAGCCAGTCCAGCATGGTGGGCATGATGTCCACGTTCTCGGTGAACATGTCGAAACGTTCCCCCCTGCTGGCATCGGCGGCATTCCTCGGGTCACGGACGATGAGCGGGATATGGTAGGACTGGTCGAAGAATCCGAGCTTGCCGGTCAGCCAGTGATCCCCCAACTGCTCGCCATGATCCGAAGTGAAAATCACCAGGGTATCGTCCCAATGGCCGCGCTCCCGGAGAAAATCAAACAGCCGGCCAAGGTGTTCGTCCACCTCGGTCATGAGGCCGTAGTAGGACGCCCAGGCGTCCTCCAGACGCCTGGGATCGCCGTTGTCACCGTACTGCGGATTCCGGATCATGGCCGCGAGGAACGGATGCACCGCCGCCTCCCGGGCCTGCTCGCCGTGGCGGAGCGGGGACCGGATCCCGGCCGGGGGGTACAGGGTGTTGTAGGGTTCCGGAGCCACGAACGGCGGATGGGGTCGCAGCAGGGAAAGATGGGTGACCCAGGGCCCGTCGGCGGCATCGATCCATTCCCGGCAACGGCGGACAAGGTAGGCCGTCTCGTGATCCTCACTCCGAATGGCCAGGGGGAGAACCCGGTCGCCCCCGTCCGCCCAGGTCGTGCCGGCCACCCTGTTACCATAGAGGTCCCAGCGTTTGCGCGGTATCGTGTATCCCTGCCGCACCAGGTATTCCACCCAGGGCACCGGCACTTCATCGCGCACCGGCGTATGGGTTCCGATGCCGGGCAGGGGTTCGCTGTAATGGGTCAGCCTGGGATCCGACGGGTCCAGTCCTCCGGGATCCGCCGCGGTATCCGTGTATCCGAACAGGGAAGGATCGTATCCGATCCTTCTCATCTCCAGCGCCCAATTGGTCAGGCTCCTGGAAACGGGTGTGCCGTTCGCCACGCAGCGGTGATTGAACAGGTACATCCCGGTATGCAGAGAGGTGCGGCTGGGCGCACAGGGGGCCGCCTGGGCGAAATGGTGCACGAAGACAGCCCCCTCACTTGCCAGCTGATCGAGGGAAGGCGTCTTCACCACTGGATCACCCAGCATGGACAGGCAGGAACCCCGCCACTGATCGGCGGTAATGAACAGGACATTCACGGCCGGAAGGAGATCCGAGGATTTGCCCGGAGACTAGCCGAGAGTCCGGGCTAAATCAACGCGCTCCCGGGACGGAAACAAGACAGTGTCGCATGCGGCGTAGAACACCCCCTGGATCAGGTTTCCGGGGATATGATGGAAAGGCTGGTCGAACCGTCGATGCTGCCGGCACCCCCGGGCCGTGGCGGCCGGGACCCGGACCAGGAAGGCCTGACGGGCCCCTTGCTCAGAAATCGAATTCCATTTCCCGGAAGATGGTACCGGCATTCTGCCGCTTGAGCTCGAAATAGGTGTCCAGGTGGCTGAAGGGGCTCTGGTCCACGAGGTAGGCATCCTGCAGGGTGCCGCCGTCCTCGACGAGCGCCCTGATCCGTTCGCGCATGTACACTAGGTAGTCACGGGTATACCTGGTCACCTCATCATAGCCGGTCGGTCCGCCGTGCCCTGGAACCACGGTGTCCGCGCCGAGACCCACGAACGCATCCCAGGTCTCGATCCAGCCGGCGGTATTGGTGTCCTCCATCACCGGCAACAGCCGCTCGTGGAAAGCCACGTCCCCGGCAATCACCAGCTTTTGCTGGGGCAGCCAGACGGAAATGTCTCCCGGGCTGTGGGCGGGGCCGAGATAGAGCGCCTCGATGCGCTCGCCGCCAAGCTCGATGACCCATTCATCCTCGAATGTGATGTCCGGCAGGGCCAGTTCCGTACCGAAAGCCTTGTCCCGCCGACCGAGACGCATCCGGTTCAGGATTTCATGCCCGTTCTCCTCGATCTCGTGCAGGGTGTCGATGTGGGCCACGATCTTCGCGCTCTGGGCCTTCCAATAACTCGAGCCGAGCATGGCGTGGCCCTGGCCGTTTTCCAGGATCACGTACTTCACCGGCTGGTCGGTCAGCTTCCTGATTTCCGCGTGCAGTGATTGCGCCAGCAGGGCATTGTCGCCGGCATTGACCACCACCACGCCTTCGCCGGTAATGATGAATGAGAGGTTGTTGTTGTGGCCGGAATTCTCGTAGGTGGGCGGTGCGGTGGCGCCTATGGCGGACCAAACATTTTCCGTGACCCGGAGCGGGGCGGTGTACAGCATGCCGTCCGGAGAGGTGTCCGTGGTCACGGGAAGGCCTGCCTCCGCCCAGGCGGGAAAGCCGTCCTCGTAGTTGGCCACGTTGGTATAGCCCATGTCCATGAGAACCCTGGCCGCGAGCGGACTTCGCAGGTTCAGCCCGCAGAAAGTGACGATGGGCGTATGTCTGTCCGGCACCCGTTCGGGAACCCGGAACTCGAGCCAGCCCCTGCTGACGTTGTGCACCCTTGGCGCATCGATGGTGCCGCCTGTCTGGGCGATTTCCGCCGCCTCGCGCACGTCGATGATCACCAGGCCCGGCACCTCGGCAATCATCCTTTCCAGTTCCGCGGTATCGATATTCCGGATTTCGGTGTTCACCCGCTCAAGATACCGGTCGCCCTGGATGATTTCCGGATCAATGTTCTGCGCCATCGAAGGTGGGGCCGCCACCCAGGTGCAGAACAACGCAGCCGCTGCGGCAGCGGTGACGGCGCATGACCTGTTCACAGCAGCAGGCGGGGGATATCCGGCAAATCCAGGTCGACAACTACAGGCGTGATCATCAAGTGGCAAAGACATTACGGCTCCCCGGTTCCTGCTGCTGACCGAACCCGGCCCCGCAGCGCGGCGGGCCCGGACACCAGTTTCCAGTCTATATTAGATAATGCTTGATTTAGCGAAGGCGAGTCAAGGAACCGCGGCGGGAGTCCCTCTTTACGATCTTCTTGTGTTTGTGCGCGCCAGCTCGGGCGCACTCCAGGCAGACAATTATTCGATCAAATGTCTTGTTCCCGGGATGCCTGAACCACGGCACGTAATTGAATTCTCCAACTGCGGCGGGATGCCAGTGGACCATGGTACCCGTCACAGCGGAACCAACTTCATTGACCTGATGCGCGGCAAGCCCCGTCGTTCAGAGCGGGGAAGATGTCAAGTATCCGGCCAAGCCACCGTGGCTACTCCGGGCAGTCCTCTTGGGAAATCGCTCATGACTCCAGGACAAGTCCTCCAGAGTGTTGCGGGATCGTGATGCAATACTTGCCGTCCTGATATTCGCTGCCCCCGGAACCGGCGCGTTCCTCGTCTAGTTCTTTGCCAGCCTGACCGTGTGACGGGTGGTTTTCATCGTGGATCCCCTGATGTTTTTCGACGACTGACAGGCACATGAATATAAGACCGTCTTGACCAGCATATCCGCGGGTGCAGGCCTCCCGGTTGTCAGCTGATTTGATTTATAAGTGTTCTTATGTAACAATAGAACACTAACTCCATTACAGGATAAACAGATATGAGCATTCAATCAAAATATAGCCCCCTAGAAACACATCTCAAATCCGCAGGGTTCAAGGAAATCCTGATGACTTTCGAGGAAATTGAGGCCGTCATCGGGACCAGTCTCCCTCCTTCGGCCCGGAAGCACCGGCCCTGGTGGAGCAATAATCCTTCAAACAGCGTAATGACCCATTCCTGGCTTGCTGCGGGCTACAAGACATCCCGAGTTGATATCTCAAATGAGTGCCTAGTTTTTGTCAAGGATGATCCACGGGGTCTCCATGACTCTTCGCCCCAAAACCCTGAAATGGATTCAGGCAAGCATCCGGTATTTGGCTGCATGGCCGGCACCGTAACCGTTGCCGAAGATCTCGACCTGACGAGCCCGGCTATGCCGGAATGGGCAAACATGGCTCACCAGGACCTTTGCCATGAGTGACATGCTTCTCGATACGTGTGCAGTTATCTGGACTGGAAACGGCGACCCGATTGATGCGGATGCGATGACCCGACTCAATACAAGCCACAGTGATGGGCACCGGATATACGTCTCGCCGTTTTCGGCCTGGGAGCTAGGTCTGCTTGTCTCCCGCGGGAGACTGCGCATGGAGCGTCCTGTGGTGGACTGGTTTGAGGACTATGTTGCCAAAAGCAAGGTCGCTCTTGCCGAGATTTCCTCGCGCATCCTCGCAGACTCGTCGTTCCTGCCGGGAACCCCGCCAACGGACCCGGCTGACCGGATCATCATTGCCACCGCACGTGCAATGAACCTCTGCATCGTCACCCGCGATCGCCGGATTCTGGATTACGCCCACGAGGGTCATGTCGGGGCACTTCGTTGCTGACCGGATATCGTCGCGGACAGGGCGCGAGACTGTTTCGTGCAGAAATACACGCCAGGAATCCTGATTTCTGAGCTTGTCGGGGCCGAACCTGACTCACCATACAGGACGGGTAATCACCCGGGCATCGCCGCTATTGAATCATCCCGGGCGGCGTCGAAACCGTCTTGCCGTGTATTTGCCGGGTCCTGGGCGGCGTGGCATGGTGCAGCACCATCCGCCAGCCGCCGGGCAGCCTCCGGTATACATTGACCGCCTGCACCACGACGGCCCCCCGCTCCGTCGCCGATCCGAGCGTCTCCCGGACCATGTGGGTGGAGAGATCCCCGGATGCCTGGATAAGGACTGTCTCGTAACGGAGATCCGGGGACGTCCCGGAGCCGAGGATCCTGGCCCAGCTTTCCAGCACCGCCTCCCTGCCGGTGAGCAAGGGGCCGCCCGGATGGATGCAGGCGATCCCGTCCGCCGCCCAGACCCTGCCCATCTCGCCAAGGCTCAGGTTGGCGAACGCCCTGTAGAAGGCACGTTCAGCCTCATCGGCGGTCGGAAAGCCGGTGTCGTCATGGACGCTTTTCATACGCCCCATGTTAGCAGGTGTGCCCGGCGCAATCCGCCGCTGCGGGATTCCCGGCCCGACGGCTGCCGGGGTTCCGTTGAACCGGCCGCTTCACCCGCCGGAACCGCGAAAAAAACCCCGGACGGAGCCGGGGTTTTCGTTGCACCGAACAGATCGCTAGCCGCGATAGTTCTGGTTGAAATGGCTCTTGGCCTTTTCGTGATGTTCCTTTTCAGCACTGATCTGCAGGACATGCCAGACGATCCAGAGGACCAGTCCGATGATCACCCACATCACTTCGCTGCCGACAAAAGGATAGATTGCTCCGATATCGGCAAGGTTTTTCCAGGCTTCAATTCCAGTAGACATTTTATCCTCCAGTCAGTCAGTTAAGGGTTTTGGCCACGTCGGCCTCGGCCTGTTCGATCTCTGCCGCCTCGGCGTCGTAGACCTCGTGCTCAAGGCTGTCCAGGCCCACGATTTCAACCTCAGGCGGAATCCGCAGCATTCCCATGCCGTGCAGGATCTTGGCAATGACCCAGCCCGGCAGGAAACCCAGAAGGCCGAACATGATCAGCGCACCGACGAACTGGCCAAGCGGATTGATGGCGGCATAGCCTTCGTAAGGTGAGGACGGATAACCCCACAGTACGAAGCCGCAGATGACGAGACCCACGAAACCGGCGTACCCGTGTACGGCCACCGCACCCACAGCATCGTCGATCTTGAACTTGCGCTCCATCCAGAAATGCATCTTGTAGGCGCAGATGACGCCGATCACGGCGATGATCGTGGCCTGGATCGGGTGGTACAGGTCGTTACCCGCCGAAGCGGTGATGATCCCGGCAAGACCGGATGAATAGGTCCAGAACGCGTCCCCCTTCGATATCCAGTAGCCCGCCAGCAGTCCGCCTGCCAGGGACATCAGGAAGTTGAAGGTGATGCCGCTCAGGGTCGTGGGACCAAGGTAGATGTTGGTGGCGGTGAAGAATGCCGCCTCGTCGCCCACCTCGGCTCCCATGTCGATGATCGGCACGTTACAGGCAACGTAGAATCCCCAGAACCCGGTATAGATCAGGAACAGTCCGATCGCCACCAGCCAGGGGTTGCGCGGATTGATGTTGCGCGCCGTCCCGTCGGCACGGAACCGGCCGATGCGGGGACCCAGCACGAACAGGACTCCGAGGCCGAATCCTCCCGCAATGGCATGAATGACGCCGGATGCGTAGGCATCGTGGTAGCCAAGCTTCTGCACCATCCAGCCGGCGTAGTGCCAGCCCCAGGCTGCATCGATGATCCAGAAGAACGAACCGATGGCCACCGCCAGGATCCAGAACGCGGCGTTGGTGATGCGCTCGATGACGGAACCGGACACGATGGAGGCCGCGGTCCAGGAGAACAGCAGGAATGCCGCCCAGAAAACACCGGTGATCCGGTCACCGAGGTGGGGCCCCATGGTTTCCGCCCAGGGCGCGTTGGGGGCGCCGGCCTCCCATTCCACGCCGCCGGTTATCCCCGGCCCGTTGGGCCAGCCCCAGTAGATCCACCAGCCGAAAAAGAAGAACGTGATAGTCACCAGCGGGATCAGCATGGTGTTCTTCATCAGGGTATGCATGTGATTCTTGCGCCGGGAGACACCAACCTCGTACATGCAGAACCCGACGTGTATCAGAAACATCAACGGTATGGTTACCCAGTAGTAAAACTCGGTAAATATCGTCGTAAGCGAACTTAGTTCGTTATCCACGGTATCCTCCTAAGTGATTAATATTGAATTGATTTTTTCTGGATTCGCGGAGGTCAGGTGGGAGTTCGGCCATATCAGCGAAATGCTTCGGCCGATTCAGGGGCAAACGGCGTTCAACCACACAAGACACCATCACACGACACGCTATTCAAATGACCGTCCGCAATCACCGCCACGAGGTCGACAGCCGACAGGATTCCGGCATACCGACTAAAGAATGATAGTCCAAATACTGGACCCGTGCCAGTACCAAAAGAGCACCATTCCATGGCCGACGCCTTCCGGTTGTCGGGTATAATCCCGGCCTCCGATATTTGACCTGTATATCCATGAAAAGCCGCGTTATTGCACTGTTTGCAGCGACCATCCTGATTTCCCCTGGTCTCGCAATCGCAGACCACAACAGCGCCGAGTCCCTCGCAAAGCGGATCGGCGCCGTGGGCAGCCTGAAGATCATGACCGAGGAAGAGGCCGTGGCGGCCAGGGCCGAGGCAGCGGCGACTGCGGCTACTGCAACCACCGAGGTCGCCGCCGCGGGTCCCGTGAACGGTGAAAGCGTGTACAACACCGCCTGTTTTGCCTGTCACAACACCGGTGTGGCCGGTTCGCCGACGATCGGCGACATCCCCACCTGGGAGCCGAGAATCGCCCAGGGGCTGGAAGTCCTGCTTGACCATGCGATCAACGGCTTCCAAGGCGCCACGGGCGTCATGCCCGCCAGGGGCGGCTACGCGTCGCTCACGGACGAACAGGTCAGCGCCGCGGTGGAATACATGATCCAGGCGTCCCAGTAACGCTGCGTCCGACCTGTCCCGACATGACACTGACAGACCCATGACAGATTCCGTTCTTCTCGAATCCACCCGTGAGGGCGTGCGTACGCTGACGCTCAACCGGCCGACCCAGTTCAACGCAATGACCGGCGAACTGCTCGATGAACTGCTGGCCGCGTTTGACCGCGTCGCCGCCGATGACTCGGTCCGCGTGGTCATACTGGCGGGAACCGGCAAGGCGTTCTGCGCCGGACACGATCTCAAGCAGGCCCGGGCCCACGAGGACCTCGACTACCAGCGCCGCCTGTTCGGCCGGTCCAGCGAAATCATGCAGCGGATCGTTGCCCTGCCCCAGCCGGTCATTGCCCGGGTCCATGGCATGACCACTGCGGCAGGCTGCCAGCTGGTGGCCGGCTGCGACCTTGCGGTGGCGGCGGCGGAAGCGACGTTCGCCGTCTCCGGTGTCCGGCTTGGCCTTTTCTGTTCCACGCCCGCCGTGGCTCTCACGCGCAACGTTCCGCTGAAACAGTCGATGGAGATGCTTCTGACCGGGGAATTCATCGACGCGAGAACAGCCCTGGAGTGCGGGCTGGTGAACCGGGTCTGCAAATCCGATGAACTGGACGACTGCGTCAATGAACTGGCGCACAACATCTGCCGGAATCCTCCCCGGGTGGTCCGCCTTGGCAAGGAACTGGTCTACCGGCAGCTGAACCAGCCCCTGAACGAAGCCTATGCCGACGCCACCGAAACCATCGCCTGCAACATGATGATGGACGAGGCCATCAAGGGAGTGGACGCGTTCATCGAGAAACGCAAGCCCCGCTGGAACTGATCTCTCTCCTCGGGCACCCCTTCCCGAACCGGGACAGATGAACACATACCGAATCGCGCTGCTCGCCGGCGACGGAATCGGCGAAGAGATAATGGCCGAGGCGGTCAAGATACTTGGGATCGTATCCTCCCGGCATGCCGAAATCGGATTCGAACTGATACCGGCCGCCTTCGGCGCCTCGGCCTGGTTTTCCACCGGCAGTTGCTGGCCCGCGGAAACCGAGGAACTGTGCGATGCGGCGGACGCCATCCTGAAGGGCACCATCGGACTCGGCCACACCGAGTCCAGGCAGATTCCCCCGGACCAGTCGCCGGAAAAGGGACTCCTGATGATGCGCCGCCGCTACGACACCTTCGCTAATTTCCGGCCGGTCTACCTGCCGGGGTTCCTGGCCCACTTCTCTCCCCTCAGGCCCGAGATCATCGGTGACGGAATCGATATCATGATCATCCGCGAGCTGGTGGGAGGCCTGTATTTCGGCGAGAAGGAAGCCGGGGTGAACACACAGGGGCTGCGCTATGCCAGGGAAATCCTGGAGTACGACGAAAACCAGATCCACCGGATCGTGCTGGTGGCGTTCGAGACCGCCCGGAAAAGGCGGCGCAAGCTGCACAGCATACACAAGAGTAACGTGCTCAAGTCCAGCATGCTGTGGACCGACATCGTCGATGAGGTCTCCGTGGATTTTCCGGACGTGGAGGTGAACCACATGCTGGTGGATGCCGCGGCCACCCACCTGTGCCTGCGGCCCACGGAATTCGACGTCATGGTGATGGAAAACCTGTTCGGCGACATCCTGAGCGACCAGGGCGGCGGCATCCTCGGTTCGCTCGGCCTGATGCCCTCCGCCTGCCTGGGACCGGATAAGTCCTATTACGAACCATCCCACGGGTCTGCGCCGGACATCGCCGGAAAGAACATCGCCAACCCCTATTCCATGATCGGCTCCGTGGCGATGATGCTCGAGATGAGCTTTGGCATGGACCGGGAGGCAAAGAACCTGTGGCAGGCGATGCAGCAGGTCTTCGCCGGAGGCTATTCCACCCCGGACATCTCCAAGCCCGGGTCCGACATCACCATGGTGAGCACCGAGGAATTCGGCGACCGGGTCGTTGCCGAGCTGACGAAGCTCCCGGCCTGAAGTTGGTCACCGCCCGTTCCCGCGGGTCCAGATCTTCTGCATTTCCAGGAACAGGAAGGAAGCCGTCCAGGTGATGAGGACAAGCCCCGTGAGGGTCTCGAAACCGGCGATGAAACGCACCGGACCGACGGGCTGCAGATCACCCATGCCGAGGCTGGTGAAATTGCTGATGGAAAAATATACGCAGTCCAGGACCGTTCCCTCCGCCCCGACCAGCGCCCCCATGGACCCGTCCCTGAGAACCAGGTAGAACCCGAGTCCATACAGCCAGATTTCCACGACGTGCGCCGCAAGGGCGCCGAACACCGCCAGCAGCAGGTGGATCCGCCGGCGCCGCGTCAGGTGCAGCAGCCGGTCCCCCATGAACCGCAGCCCCTCGTAATGGACCCAGACGGCCAGGGCCGTGAGCACGGCGCTGATCAGGGTGACCTTCAGCACGGTCCGGCGCCAGCAGGGGCGAAGACGGGGGAATTTCCGGGACCGAGTCTCATCCCGCAATGACCGGCAGTTCTTCCGCGGCCCGGGGGGTCAGCCATTCCGCCCCGTCCGCCGTGATCACGATATTCTCCTCGTGCACCATCTCCCGGCCCGGCGCGAACACCATGCCGGGCTCCAGTGTCAGTACCATCCCGGCCTCCAGCACGGTGCCGTCGTCCGGGGTATTGGAAGGCGGCTCGGTGAGTTCCATGCCGAGACCGTGGCCGAGCCGGCCCACCTCGTTCCCGAGGCTGCCGCCCGCAGCCATGACCGCCTGCATGGCATGCCAGATGTCGCTGGTCGTGGAGCCGGGACGGGCGGAGGCGAACCCCGCCCCGGTGGCTTGCCAGACCACGCGGTAGGCATCGCGGGTCGCGCTGTCCGCAGCGCCGAATGCCCAGTTGCGGTCGAAATCGCAGAAATAGCCGTCCCAGGTCGACCCCGTATCGATGATCAGGACATCCCCGGGATCGATCCGCCGGTCGGAGGGGCCCATGATGATGCTGTCATATCCCCCGGGTCCGGAGCCCGCCACCAGGTAACTGCAGCTGTCCGCCCCGAGCCCGAGGAGGTCATGCTGCATGGCGCGGCAGATTTCCCGTTCGGTCTGGCCGACACGGGCGTGGCCCGGCACGTTGGCGAATGCCTCGCCGGCCAGGCGACAGATGAAACGGATTTTCTCGATTTCTCGGGGCGACTTGACCATACGCTGGCGCTGCAGTACCCCTGCGACATCCACCAGTTCTCCACCGATCCGGTCCTGCAACTGCGAGAATGCATGCGCCGGCATGCGCAGCATGCTTTCCGGTCCCAGGCACATTCCGGTCCTGCCGTGCCGCCGCGGCAGGGCTTCCAGTGTGGCGGCGAGCAGCGAAATGCCGTCGTCCTCCGGACAGGGACTCGGCCAGGTGCGGATGTCGTCGATCCACGTTCCGGCCATGCCGCTCTCTCCGATCTCCGGAATCACGGAGATCGGCTTGCCCGCAACCGGAACCACCAGGAACCACGGCCTGGTGGGGCTCTGCCAGAACTGGGTGAGGAAGCCGCTGAAATACCGGATCTCGGCCTCCGTGGTCAGGATCACGGCATCGCACCGGACTTGTGCCATTCGCCGCTGGAAGCGGACCACCCGCTCCTCGAATTCGGATTCCGGAAAGCCGCGCTCCGGCGGTGTCACCGGTCCATTCGGGACCACTCGGGATTCTTCCGGGGCTTCAGGCAAGGTTCCCGCCGGCCGTCTCAGTGCTGATGCCCGCCCGGCCCGTGCGCATGCCCGTGGGCCAGTTCCTCCGTGGTGGCCATCCGGACATCATCGATCTCGACATCGAAACGCACGGTCCGTCCCGCCATGGGATGGTTCAGGTCCACGTCCAGATTGAAACGCCCCACCTTCAGCACCACGACCTCGCGGGGCCCGGCCTGTGTACGGATATTCACCACGTCCCCGGGAAGGTGCCGTCCCGGGGTCAGCACATGCTTGCTCGGGACCCGTTCCACCGAATCGCTGCGGCGCAGGCCAAAGGCCTGCTCGGGCGGCAGCGTGACCGTGAACGTATCGCCCTTTGCCCGGCCTTCCATCTCCTGCTCCAGGGCGTCCAGGATCGCCCCCTTTCCATGGAGGTACAGCACACCGGGCGACTCCCTTTGCGTGGACTGAAGGAGCTGATCGCCTTCGTACATCTCGAAGTGAAACTCGACAACGGTGTCTTTTGTGATCTGCATCGTAACGTCCCGGGACCGTGAAGAGCATCCCTCCGGATGATCATGTCCGTCCCGGCATCCCCGAACATTCCATACCCTTCACCCCTCGTCAACCGGCGATGCCCCGGATACCAGACGGATCCCGGCAGGCGCCACACCCGGACACAGGGCGGGAACGGGGACCGGAGGGGTTCCGGGGCCGGCCGGTCGCGCCCGCCCAAACCGGGAAATGCGGCCGGACTGTTGATAGACTGTCGCCTGCCGGAACCGTCGTTCGCCCGCACCCGATCCATTCATGAACATCATTTCACCCGACATCCTCGCGCTGGCGGCCCTGCTGTACGTGACCTTGCTGTTCTACATCGCCTGGCGGGGCGATCGGCTCGGGTCCCAGCAGCTGCCCGCGAAGTCGGCGCTGGTCTACAGCCTTTCCCTGGCGGTGTACTGTTCCTCCTGGACGTTCTTCGGCGCCGTGGGGACGGCGTCCTCCCACGGGTGGGGCTTCTTCGCGATCTATCTCGGACCCATTCTCCTGTTCCTGCTGGGATACCGGCTGGTGCAACGCATCATTCTCATCAGCAAGCAGCAGAACATCACCTCGGTCTCGGACTTCATCTCCTCCCGGTACGGCAAGAGCCGGCTGGTGGCGATCCTGGTCACCGTGATCGCCGTCTTCGGGTCGCTGCCCTACATCTCCCTGCAACTGCACGCCATCGCACTGGCATTCGACACCGTCACCTCCCGGTCGCTGGCCGGTTTCTCCACCGGCTCGCAGCACCCCCTGACGGATACGGCGTTCTACAGCGCCGTCCTGCTGGCCGGCTTTACCATCCTGTTCGGCACCCGCCACCACAACGCCACGGAGCACCACCGCGGCCTGATCCAGGCCATCGCCTTCGAATCGGTGGTGAAGCTGCTGGCCATCCTGGCCGTCGGAGTCTTCTGTCTCCGGCTGCTCCCGGAAATTCCCCTGGCGTCGCCCGGCGTCTCCTGGCTGAACATGGGCTCGACGGGCGAGGATGCCGGGGCCGGTTTCTCGTTCTTGGATTTTACGGTCCGCATGCTCCTCAGCATGGTCGCGATCCTCTTCCTGCCGCGACAGTTCCATGTCACCGTGGTGGAGGCGGACAACCACCACCAGGTGATGGGCGCCCGGTGGCTGTTGCCGGCGTACCTGATCCTGGTGAGCCTCGCCGTGATCCCCATTGCCCTTGCCGGCAACCTCCTGCTTCCCGGGGGCGGCAACGCGGACCTGTTTGTCCTCATACTGCCGCTCAGCCACGGTGAGAACCTGCTGGTGACGGCGGCATTCATCGGCGGGATCTCGGCAGCGACCGGCATGGTGATTGTCGCCGCCATCAGCCTCAGCACCATGGTCTGCAACGACATCGTGATGCCGATGCTGATCTACATACGGCGCCTCAACATCCTGCGGCACCCCGGTCTCAGCCGGATCATCCTCACCATACGGCGCATTTCCATCGCGCTCATCCTGCTGTGCTCCTATGGCTATTTCCGGCTCTCTGACACCAGCCAGGGACTCGCCAACATCGGCCTGGTCTCGTTCGCCGCGACCATGCAGTTCGCGCCCGCGGCCCTGGCCGGGCTTTACTGGCGCGGCGCCAACCGGCGGGGCGCGGTGGCCGGGCTCATACTGGGGTTCATCACCTGGGGATACTGCCTCCTCCTGCCCACCCTGCTGGGCTACCGGGAAGTCAACCTGATCTTTGGCGAGACGTCCTGGCTGCATCCGCACCACCTGTTCGGGGTCGAGGACCTGTCTCCGCTGGTGCACGGGGTTTTCTGGAGCATGGCGTTCAACATCGGCGCCCTGATCCTCGGCTCCATCCGGTTCCGGCCTTCCCTGCTGGACAGGATCCAGGCGAGCGTGTTTCTGCATACCACGCCGGTGGAGCATCCGATGCCCCTGTTCCGGGGGGAAGGTCACCATGCCTCCGTGCACGATGCCCGGACTCTTTGCCGGAGCATCCTCGGGGAGACGGCGTCCGACCGGATATTCGGATCCGGGCGCGGACCGGCCCGCCACCAGGAAAACGACCCGGTGCCCCGGGAACTGGTACAGGAAATCGAGCGATCCATTGCCAGCGTCATCGGCGCCTCCTCGGCAAGGCACGTGGTGGCAAAAACCCTGCTCGGGCGGGACATCAGCGCCGAGGACCTGGTGGTCATGCTGGATGAGACATCCCAGGCCATCACCTTCAACCGCGAACTGCTGCAATCCGGATTCGAGCACATCAGCCAGGGCGTCAGCGTAATCGACCGGCACCAGAAACTCGTTGCCTGGAACACCCGCTTCGTCGAACTGCTGGAATTCCCCGAGGATTTCCTCTACGTCGGCATGCCGGTGGAGGAGGTGCTCCGATACAATGCGGCCCGCGGCGAGTATGGGGAGGGCAACAGCAAGGGCCAGGTGGCCAGGCGGATGGAGGGCTTCCGTTCCGGCAAGCCCCACAGCGAGGAACGCAAAAGGCCCAACGGGCGATACATCCGTTCCCAGGGTAATCCCATGCCGGGCGGGGGCTTTGTCACCAGCTACACCGACATCACCGACACGGTCAATGCCGAGGAACTGTTGCGCAAGGCGAACGAGAGCCTGGAAATCCGGGTCATGGAAAGAACCCGCGACCTGGAGGAACTCAACCGGCAACTGCAGGAGGTGACCGAGGGCAAGACCCGGTTTCTCGCCGCGGCGAGCCATGACCTGCTGCAACCGATCAACGCCGCGAGGCTGTTCAACCAGAACATCCTTGAGCAGTGCGAACTGACCGACCTCACCATCCAGGAACTGACGTCGAGGGTGGACCGTTCCCTGGTGAACGCGGACAGGCTGCTGCGTGCCCTGCTGGACATTTCCAAGCTGGATGCCGGCAGCATCACGCCGGAACTGTCTGTCTTCGACATTCACGAGCTGCTGGAGGAGCTGGCGCTGGAAATGGAGCCTCTCGCAGAGCAAAAGGGCCTGACCCTGCAGGTCCGCAACCGCCACATCGGCGTTTGCAGCGACCGGAGGCTGCTTCGTTCCATGGTGCAGAACCTGATCACCAATGCAATCCGCTACACCCCTGAGGGCGGAGTCCTGGTGGGCTGCCGGCTGCGCGGCAGCCGCCTGTCGCTGGAAATCTACGACACCGGAATCGGCATCAGGAAGGAAGACCTGGAACGGATCTTCCGGGAATTTCACCGGGTGCAGGACGATACCCGGCAATCCGACGGGGACGGCCTTGGACTGGGTCTGGCGATCACCCACCGTCTTTCCCAGATGCTGGAGCATCCGGTAACGGTCAGATCCGAATTCGGCCGGGGCAGCCGATTCAGCATCTCGGTGCCCGTCCGGCGTCTGCAGATGGCCACGAGGGCGGAACAGGAACCGCGGAGGCCGGCCAGCCGCCTCAGCGGTCTGCGGGTCCTATGCCTGGAAGATGCCCTGGAAACGCTGGAGGCCATGGAGGTGCTCCTGAAGCTCTGGGGATGCCAGGTGATTTCCTGTCCCGACATCGCCACCGCCCGGGCCGCACTGGGACGGACGGATCCGGAAGTGGTGATCGCGGACTACAATCTGGAGGATACGGAAACGGGCCTTGACCTGCTGCGGGAAGCCTGTCCGCCCGGCCGGGTCGGACGCTACGGGGTCATGATTTCCGCCGAGCAGGATCCCTCGATCCGCAGCCGGGCGCACGCAGAAGGGATGTATTTTCTCACCAAACCCGTGGACCCCTCGTCCCTGCGCACGCTGCTCAGGCGGGCCATGGCGGAACGGCCGGGGGAAGACCCGGCCTGGGTACCGGAGCAGGCTGAAACACGCGCCGGATAGACGGCGCCGCCCCGCTCAGCCGGCGGAATCCGAAAGCACGAAGTCCAGCTGCTTGGCCACCACCACCGCCTGTGTCCTCGTGCGGACATTGAGCTTGCGGAAGATCGCGGTGACATGGGACTTCACCGTGGCCTCGGAAATGCCCATCTCCCAGGCAATCTGCTTGTTGAGCAGGCCTTCGGTCATCTTCACCAGCACCTTGAGCTGTGTGGGCGTCAAAAGGGCGATGTTCTCAATGGCCTCGAGGAGCTTGCGTTCCGCTTCGGACACCGCTGTGGACGCGGATGCCGGGACCGCGGTTTCCCCTTGGGTCACCTGTTCGATGGCGCCCCTGATCTGGCCGGAGGATGCGGACTTGACGATATAGCCCGATGCCCCCGCCTGGATGGCGGCCCGCACCGTTTCCGCCCCCTCGCTCGCGCTCACCACGATGACCGGCATTTCCGGGTAGCTGTTCTTGATGTAGATGAGACCGGCCAGACCGCTGCTGTCGCTCATGCGCAGATCCAGCAGCAGCAGATCGACCTTTCCCTGTTCCAGAACCTCCAGTGTTGCCGTCAGTGTCTCCACTTCCAGGATGTCTGCGGTCCTGAACAAGGGCTTGATCGCGGCCAGCAGAGCCTGGCGAAAAAGCGGATGGTCATCGGAGATGACGATGGTCTTGTTCATGGCCGTGATACGGTGATCACCTGCTATGATAGTATTTGGTCTTGTCCGCCCAGTCCAGTTTGCAGCACCGTCCATGGTTTCTCCCCAATCCCTGCCGGCGGATTTCACCCCGGGGCCGGGACTGCTGCGGGGGAGGAACCTGCTGGTAACCGGCGCCCAGTCCGACCTGGGACATGCCGTGACCACCGCCCTGGCTTCCCACGGGGCATCGCTCCTGTTGTGCACGCGCAAGGAACGTCTGCTGGCGGAGCTGTATGATTCGCTGGTCGCGGAAAACTACCCCGAACCGCTGCTCGTTGCCATGGACCTGAACAAGGCGGATGCGGATCACTTTTCCCAGCTGGCTGAAAGCCTCGGGGAGGAAGTGGGCGCCCTTCACGGGATCGTCCACATGGACCTCCCCTCCGCCCCGCTGTCACCGGTAACCCTGTCGAAAGTCGAGACCTGGGAGACCTGCCTGTGGCGGGTGCTCCGCCAGCCGATGCAGCTCATCCGCGCCATGGTCCCGCTCCTGCAGGCCGCGGACAACCCGTCGGTCGTGCTCCACACCCTGTCCTGCGGGCGACAGGGAAAAGCCTATTGGGGACCGCTCGGCTGCGCCCTTGCCGCCATGGAGAACCTCTGCCAGATCCTCGCGGAAGAGCACCCGGATATCCGGTTCAACACCCTGGACATCGGGCCGGTGGATTCCGACCTCAGGCGTCGTTTCTATCCGGGCGAAAACCGCGCACGCCTCAAGCCGGTCACCGATCCGGCGGTGATCAACGGGTTCCTCCATCTGGTCTCGGGGGTGGGGGAAAGCCAGAGCGGCAAGGCATTCCGGCTCGCCTGAACCGGGGAACCCGAACCCGGATACGCCGGGCGCTATTCGGCGGCCTCGTCGTCGAGCTCCAGCAATGACACCTGCGGGATCGTGTTGCCCGCGATGCCGCGGATGGAGCCGTACATGTGGTTGGTGCTCAACAGCACCTTCTCGATCTGCTTCTCGCGCTTCTTCCAGATCGTCTGCATGGAGCGCTTCTCGGACTCCAGGTCCGTTTGCATCTGGGTAAACCCCTCCACGATGGCCTCGACCTGCTGACGGAATTCATTTCCGGTGAGGTAATCGTACAGCATGCCCATCTTGTCACCCCGGTTCTCCCGGGCGGCGACAGCCTCGCTCAGGCGAATGATCCCGTCCCGCAATACGACGGCCAGATTGCCGAATTCCTCGAAGCTGCAGATCCAGATGCCGTCTCGCTGCCCCATGCCGTCCATGTCCGGGGGCATGGTCTGGGTCACGAGGACCCCCGCATCGGCTCCCTTCTCCCGGATATCCTGCCGGAACTTCTCGATCCAGCCGGGCTGAAACGCCTTTGCGCGCTTGCTCTCGTAGTAGATCGTCCCGCAGTTCTGGCGACTGCGCGTATGGACGGTCTGCAGGCAATCCGCACCCCGCGCACCCTTCTTGATCTCCTCGACGGTATCCAGGGGAAACCGCGCCCGCAGCCAGTCCTCGATGGCAAGCTCCTGCACTTCTCCCTGCAATTGCGTGGAGCCCTGCTCGGCCCTGCGCTGGGCATCCTGCAACTGGCGGTTCAGGTCGGAGATCACCTTGTCACGTTCCGCCATGTCCAGCCGCGCCTTTTCCTCCAGGCTCCGCTTGATCTGTTCCCGTTCCCTGGTCAGCTTCTTCTCGGCTTCCGCCTGGACAACGTCCGACAGTTCGTCCTTCTCCCGTTTCAGCCGCGCGATGTCCGCCTGGGCGCGGTGAAAGGCCTTCAGTTTCTCGTTCTTCTCGCCGAGTTCCCGCTCAAGCGACCCGATCTTGTCCTCCTGCTCGGACTCGAGCCGGCATTTCAACTGCTGCGCCAGTTCCGCCTCCCGCTCCTTGATGCCGAGGGCAATGGCCTCCTCGGTTTCCCTTGCCTGGCGTTCTTGCGCCTCCTGAAGCGCTGCCTGCTGGCGGCCGACTTCCTCCATCCGTGCGCGGACCTGTTCCTCCTGCTCCCTGTGTTTTGCCTCGAGTTCGCCGCGCAGCCGGTTCTCGATGCGGTGGGCCAGCACGTCGTTGACGTCAATCTCCTGGCCGCAGTTGGGGCATTGGATTCGTCCGCTGTCGTCAGCCATCTGCGGATGCCAGAAACTTGTCGAGCTCGTCGTTCAGGGCCTGGCGCCGCGATTGCGGCGCAAACACCGCGTCCACGGCGTTCCGGGTGAGCTGCACCAGCTGGTCCCGGCCCAGGTCAAGGGCGCCTGCCACCGCCTCCAGGTTCTCGTTCATGTACCCGCCGAAATAGGCGGGATCATCGGAATTGACCGTGGCTTTCAGACCATGGTCCAGCATCTCCGCCAGGGGGTGCCGCTCCATGGACTCGACCACACAGAGCCGCAGGTTGGACAGGGGGCACACGGTCAGCGGCACCTGTTCGCGGACCAGGCGGCGGACAAGCTCCGGAGCTTCGAGACAGCTGTTGCCGTGATCGACGCGTTCCACGCCCAGGCTGTCCAGGGCGCCGTAGACATATTCCGGCGGTCCTTCCTCGCCGGCATGCGCAACCCGCCGGTAACCCCGCCTGGCAGCCTCCTGGAATACCCGTTCGAATTTCTCCGGGGGGTTGCCCCGTTCGCTCGAGTCCAGGCCCACCGCGATGATCCGGTCACGGAACGGCTCGGCCTGATCCAGGGTCCGGAATGCCTCCTGTTCGTCCAGGTGGCGGAGGAAGCACATGACCAGTTCCGAACTGATGCCGAATTCCCGCTCGGCGCGGTCCAGCGCCGAGGTGATACCGAGGACGGCGGTTTCAAACGGTATCCCCCGGTCCACGTGTCCCTGGGGGTCGAAGAAAATTTCCGTATGGCGCAGGTTCTGCGCGTTACCGCGAACCAGGTACGCCCAGGTCAGATCGAAGAAATCCTGTTCCGTGCGCAGGACATTCATACCCTCGTAGTAGATGTCGAGAAAATCCTGCAGGCGCGTGAACGAGTACGCCTCCCGGAGGGACTCCACCGACGGGTACGAAAGCCCGATTCCGTTTCGTTCCGCCAGGTCAAACACCAGTTCCGGCTCCAGCGTTCCCTCGATGTGACAGTGCAGCTCGATCTTGGGCAGTGCCCGGATGAATGCGGTGTCAGTGGCTTCCATGTCGGGAAAGATAGCACAGAAGTGGATGCAAGACTCCCCGTGGAAGAGAGTGTCCGTCTTCATCCAGGGCCAGGTGGGCCACCTGGGCGGCAACACAATCCGGGAACGTGGCTCCGCCGGCTTCAGGTCCCGCTTTCAACCGGCCCAGGGCCCGGGCCCGGACATCGGCCGCGCCACTGCGGTATCCCGGCTTCACGGGTACCCGACCCGGTCATCCGGATGTGTGCCGGCATCCTCCGTCTCGCTGGCAGCCAGCAGGGCCGCGTTGCCGCCTGCGGCCGTGGTGTCGATGCAGATGGAACGTTCCACAACATACGCCTCCGGGTAGATGCGCTCCGTGATCAGCCGTACGATCGGTCCGTCCCGGGCCGCCAGCCGGCGGAGAATCGCCGCCAGGTCCTGGGTGCCGTCCGCGGATACCGCATCCGGGTTCAGATCGGCCAGCCGATCCGGATGAATCGCGCCATCCAGTACCGCCAGGGGCAGTCCCTGTCCCAACAGGAGCGCCAGCGCCGCCTGTGCCCCGGCACCCAGCGCGAGCACCCGGTTGCCTGGCCTCAGGGCCTGTACGGCCCTGTCCAGGAGTGCGTCCGGATCATGCGACAGGCACACCACGAGACCCAGGGGATGCCTGGCAATCCGGTTGGATTCGCCGGTGGGACCCGGAAGATCCACGGGCCCGCAGTCCATGGCCGCAGCGGCCGCCATGGCTCCGGGGGCGCGCCCGCGGAGCAGTTCCCGCAGTGTTACCGTCCTATCCCCGCCGTCTCCCCCGGAAAGTTGCCCAAGGTCTCCGGCGGCCCTGTCCAGCGCCCCCTGCGGAACCTGGCCCACGGGGCTCCCGCTTCCGTCGGCAGGGGGATCATCCCGCCGGCGAAAGCGGCGCAGGTAGTAGGGGCCGCCGGCCTTGGGGCCGGTACCGGAAAGGCCCTCCCCGCCGAATGGCTGGGAGCCCACGACGGCGCCGGTCTGGTTGCGGTTCACATAGATATTGCCCGCCCGCACGTGATTGATGACATCCTGCGCGCGCCGGTCGATGCGGGTATGCAATCCGAACGTGAGGCCGTACCCGGCCGCGTTGACGGCATCCACGACCCGGGAGATTTCCGGTGCCTCGAATGAGGCCACGTGCAGGATCGGGCCGAATATCTCCTCGGCCACCTCCCCGACGCCCCCGACCGCGACCACCATGGGTGGCACGAAATGCCCCGCAGGCGGCACGTCCAGCTCGAACAGCAACCGGCCCTCGGCCCGGCACCGTTCACGGTATGCCAGGATCCGGGCCGCCGACTCCCCGTCTATGACGGGACCCACGTCCGTGGACAGGGCGAGCGGATCACCCACGGACAGCGCTTCCATGGCCCCGAACAGCATCTCGAGCAACCGGTCCCGGATACTGCTCTGGACATACAGGACACGCAGGGCCGAGCATCGCTGTCCCGCGCTGCGGAACGCGCCTTCCACGATATCCGCCACCGCCTGTTCCAGCAGCGCGGTCGAGTCCACGATCATGACATTGATACCGCCGGTTTCCGCGATCAGCATGGCGTCCGGTGCCGCCGTCCTGGCCAGTTGCCGGTTGATGACCGCGGCCACGTCCGTGGACCCGGTAAAGCAGACCCCGGCGATCTCGGCCCGGGCCGTCAGCGCGGCGCCCGCGGTCTCGCCATCGCCGATGACCAGTTGCAGCACGTCCGACGGGATGCCCGCCTGGTGCAGAAGCCCCACCGCCCTCCCGGCGATCAGCGGCGTCTGCTCCGCCGGCTTCGCGAGCACGGTGTTGCCGGTGACCAGCGCGGCGGCGACCTGGCCGGTGAAGATGGCCAGGGGAAAATTCCAGGGGGATATGCAGACAATGGCCCCCCTTGCCACGGTGTACCGTTCCGCCTGCGGGGCCATGGTGGCGTAATAGCGCAGAAAGTCCACGGCCTCGCGAATCTCGGCGATCGAGTCCACCAGGGTCTTTCCCGCCT
This sequence comes from Gammaproteobacteria bacterium, assembly GCA_009842505.1. Taxonomy (GTDB): domain Bacteria; phylum Pseudomonadota; class Gammaproteobacteria; order Arenicellales; family Poriferihabitantaceae; genus VYFG01. The sequence goes on along the minus strand of VYFG01000043.1, from coordinate 27,605 downwards.
CCCGGGCCAGCAGTGCGAGCCATTCCCCGCTATGTTCCTCGTACAGGTCCGCGGCCCGCAACAGCCCCCGGGCCCGATCGGCAACCGGAAGCGCGGACCAGCCCGGGAAAGCGGCCACTGCCCTTGCCACCACGGCGGGCAGCTCCGCCGGGTCGCAGGGCGCGATCCGGCCGACCGTTTCGGCCGGGTCCGCAGGGTTCCCGACCGCCACCGCATCGCCCGCGCCCGGCGCGAAATCCCAGCAGAATCCCGCCAGCCATGGATCGCGGGCTGCCAGCAGCTCCCCGCAGATGTCCGGATGGTTGACGTCGTATCCCCGGGAGTTGAGCCGCCCGGGTGCGTACAGGTCCAGGGGCGGCGGAATCTTCGGGTTCGGCATGGAGTCAAGCGCCCCGATTGCGGCCACTGGGTCCCGCGCGATTGTTTCCGGACTGATCGCCGTGTCCACTATCTGGTTGACGAAGCTCGAATTGGCACCGTTCTCGAGCAACCTTCGCACCAGATAGGCCAGCAGGTCCTCGTGGGTGCCCACGGGTGCATAGATACGGCAACGGGTCTCCGCCTGTTCGCGCACGATTTCATGCAGCGCCTCCCCCATGCCGTGGAGGCGCTGGAACTCGAATCCCTCCCGGTCTTCTCCCGCCAGGTGAAGCACCGCCGCCATGGTATGGGCGTTGTGGGTGGCGAACTGGGGATAGACCAGGTCACGCATGCCAAGCAGCCTGCGGGCGCAGGCGAGATAGCTGACATCGGTGGCGGCCTTGCGGGTGAATACCGGGAATCCCGGCAAGCCGTTCACCTGCGCGCGCTTGATCTCGGTGTCCCAGTAAGCTCCCTTCACCAGACGGACCATGATGCGGCGGCCATGTCTTGAGGCCAGTCCGTACAACCAGTCCAGCACCGGGACCGCGCGCTGTCCATAGGCCTGCACCACGACGCCGAAACCGTCCCAGCCCGCAAGCGACGGGTCGGGCAGGACCCTTTCGACAACATCCAGGGACACTTCCAGCCTGTCCGCCTCCTCGGCGTCGATATTGAGCCCCACGCGGGCCTGCCGCGCGGATCGGCAAAGTTCCAGCACCCGGTCGCACATCAGCGGCAGCATGCGGTCGGCCTGGACGAATTCGTAACGCGGGTGCAGGGCGGTCAGCTTGACGGAAATGCCGGGATTGTCCCGCAGGTCTCCGGAACGGGCCCTGGCGCCGATGGCCCGTATCGCCGCCAGGTAGGCCGCGTGGTACCTGCGGGCATCGGCCTCGGTGCGTGCCGCCTCGCCCAGCATGTCGTAGGAATAGGTGTAACCCTCCTCTTCCATCAGTGCGCCGCGGGCCTGGGCCTCGTCGATATCCTGGCCGAGCACGAACTGTTCCCCCATCTCCCGCATCGCGGCCTCCACCGCTCGGCGCACCACGGGCTCTCCCAGTCTGCGCAACACGCCGTGCAGCGCACCGACCACCCCCTCGGCCTCTTCCTCAAGCATCCTGCCGGTCAGCAGCAGCGCCCAGGTCGAGGCATTCACCAGGATGGAGCCAGAATCACCGATGTGGGAGGCCCAGTCATGGGGCACGATCTTGTCCTGGATCAGGGCGTCGATGGTTTCCGCATCCGGCACCCTGAGCAATGCCTCCGCGAGGCACATGAGGGCCACCCCTTCGTGGGTGGACAGTCCGTACTCCACCAGGAAGGACTGCATGACACCCGGGGCATGGTGGTCCCTTACCCGCCTGACCAAGTCGGCGCCTGCCGCACTGATCCGTTGCCGGGACCCCGCATCCAGGTCCAGCAACGCCATCAGCCTCCGGATGGCGGTGGCCTCATCCTCAAGGTAGGCCATGCGAATCCGTTGCCGCTCCGGCTCTGTCATGCCAATTCCCCGGTTCACCGGAATCTGTTCTGGTAGTGAAATCCTAACAGAGTTCCGCGGGCGGGGCCGGACGTCCCCGGGGTTCCGATCCGTGTTACCTTCCGGTCCCCGACGGCGGATTGAACCGGCACGTCCATGGTGTCGGGGTGCCTGCGTTCCACCCGTGAACCCCGCCGTCTTCGCGTCGGGCATTTGCATCTGTCCCGACCCTTACCGGTCCCCCAAGACGTGACTTCGCGACACCTGATCCCGTTGCTGTTCGTGACCCTCTGGAGCACGGGCTTCATCGGCGCCAAGTACGGTCTGCCCGCTGCAGAGCCGTTCACCTTTCTCGGTGTGCGCATGCTGATCGCGGTGCTGGCCCTGGGCGTCCTGATTCCCCTGTTCAGGGTTCGATGGCCGGGGCGTCCACGCGACTACCTTCACATCGCGGTGGTCGGCGTCCTGGTTCACGGCGTCTACCTCGGTGGCGTGTTCTCCGCCATCTACCGGGGGGTCGACGCGGGCCTCAGTGCGGTCATCGTGGGCCTGCAGCCGCTGGTCACCGTGCTCCTGTCCGCCGTATGGCTGAAGGAGGATCTCGGGCGCCTGAAAATGCTCGGGATGTTCATCGGGCTCGCCGGGATCACGATCGTCATCGGCGAGCGCGGTATCGGCATCACCGGGATCAGCGCGACCGGACTCGGCCTTTGCGTGGCGTCCCTGTTGGCGATCTCATACGGCACCCTGTACCAGAAGCGGTTCTGCACCGATTTCGACCTGCTGCCCGGGGTACTGGTGCAATATGTTGCCGCGGGAGTTTTCTACTGGGTGCTTGCGTTTACCCTGGAAAGTCGCGACATCTACTGGTCGCCCCGGTTCGTCCTCGCCCTCGGATGGCTGGTGCTGGTGCTCTCGCTGGGAGCGGTCCTGCTGCTCATGTGGCTGATCCGCCATGGCGAAGCCGGGCGCGTGGCAAGCCTGTTCTACCTGGTGCCGCCGCTGGTCGCCGTGGAGGCATGGCTGTTGTTCGGTGAACGACTGTCAGCTGTCGCCGTCGGCGGCATCGCACTTTGCGTGCTCGGGGTGGCCATGGTAATGAAGTCCCCCGGCAGGATGTAGGTGCGGCCCGTGCCCCCAGACGGAAGACGGCGGATCGATGGTAAATTGAGGGACTTGCGGCGAGTGATTTTCCGATTTGAGGATAACGAGAGCGTGGATATTGACTTCATGGACTATCACTAGAGGGCGGTTCAGATGAGCAAACCAGACAGATCAATCGAAATTCCCTGTCATCCCGGTGAGTGCTTGCGTGATTCTGTGGAAGCCAGTGAAGAATCGCTGACGCGCATAGCGGAACGCATCGGAATTGACCGCAGTAACCTTTATCGGTTGCTGGACGGACGCATAGCCATGTCGGCAAGGGTAGCCATTGCATTGGAATCGATGGGCTGGAGTACTGCGGAACATTGGCTGCGCCTGCAGAATGCCTACGACCTCGCAAAGATTCGGCGGGAACTGGCGGCATAGCCAGTGATGCGCCAGCGGTTCTTGCCCGGCACCGGGAGGCACACGGCAAACACCTGACAAGGGCGAGACATCAGGCTTCATCTTAAACCACGGCAAGCCCCTGACAATCTCTACACCATCTTCATTCCTCCTCCACCCCTCATATCAGGAATGGCTTTGGGCTGGTCGGACGGAAGGTGGCAGACAGGAGGTGGCACTTTTTCCCGGTGTCCACAAACGGTAACATTGCAACCGGACCGGCAACCGAGATTTCCTCCATGGCAGATGACCCGAAGGGCCCGAATGCATTTGTGACCGAAGCGTACTCCCTCAAGGACAAGGAGAGTATCCTCTCGTTCTATCGGAAATGGGCAGACGACTACGACCGGAAAATGGAGTCCCTTGGATATCGCTCGCCGCGGGATATCGCCGCCCTGCTCGCTGACCACCTGGAGGACCGGGAGGCCGCCGTACTCGACCTTGGCTGCGGCACCGGGCTTACCGGCCATGAAGTTGCCGGGAGGGGATTCACGCAAATAGACGGAATCGACATTTCGGGCGAGATGGTCGCGGTGGCGCGATCCCGGGGATTCTACCGGCGCCTGCTGGTGGGAGACCTGAACCAGCCCCTGCCGATACCGGACAACGCCTATGACGCCGCCATCTCCTCCGGCACCTTCACCCATGGCCATGTCGGCCCCGAGCCGCTGCCGGAAATCCTGCGGGTACTGAAACCCGGCGGCCTACTGGCCTGCACGATCCATTTCGACCTGTGGCACAACCGCGGTTTCGATGCCATGCTCGCACGGCTGATGTCGGACGGCCATTTCCGGTGCGAGGCCCTGTCCGAGGGGCCCTACTACGAGGGCAGCGACAATGAAGGCTGGTTCTGTGTCTACCGGAAGCTGCCGGACGGGAACCCGGCGCCCGGATAACCGCCGCCCCATGCATCGAAGACCAAGGGGCCCGGCCTCTGCGCGCCGCTCCGGGGCATGCGCCCCCGCCTACCGGCAGGAGCCCTGCGGGCGGTGACCGACACCCGCCCCTTCGGCTAGACTAGGACCATTCCCCGCCACCGCCCCGACCCATCCGGTTATCGCCCATGAACGTCAACTGGAACTACCCCACGAACATCCGCGCCGGCGAAGGCCGGGTATCCGAGATTGCGCGGATATGCACCGAATTCGGCGTTTCCGCCCCCCTTCTGGTCACCGACCCCGGTATCGCGGCATTGCCCATGGCAGGAGCCATCATGGATACCACGCGGGAGGCCGGCCTGGGTGCAGCAATGTACTGCGACATCAAGCCCAATCCCACAGGAACCAACGTGGATGTCGGCATCAGGGCGTACCGGGAGGGCAGCCATGACGGCGTGATCGCGCTCGGCGGCGGCAGCGCCCTCGATGCGGGCAAGGCCATCGCGGTGGCCGTGAACCAGGACTGCGACCTCTGGGACCTTGAGGACGTGGGCGACAACTGGCTGAACGCCGACCCGGCCGGAATCCCGCCCGTCATCGCCGTCCCGACCACCGCAGGCACCGGTTCGGAGGTGGGCCGGGCCTCGGTCATCGTGAAAGAGGACGAGGAGCGCAAGCTGATCATCTTTCATCCCAGGATGCTCCCGGTCTGCGTCATCCTGGATGCGGAACTGACCACGGGACTGCCGCCCGGCCTCACGGCCGCCACCGGCATGGACGCGCTTTCCCACAACCTCGAGGCATTCTGCTCGCCGGTCTACCACCCCCTGGCGGAAGGGATCGCCGTCGAGGGCATCCGCCTGATCAAGGAAAACCTGCCGCGGGCGGTGTCGGACGGGTCCGACATCGGGGCCCGGCGGCAGATGCTGGTCGCCTCGTCCATGGGCGCCACGGCTTTCCAGCGGGGTCTCGGGGCCATGCATGCCCTGTCCCACCCGCTGGGCGCGGTCTACGATGCCCATCACGGTACGCTGAACGCGATCCTGATGCCCTATGTCCTGGTGGCCAACCGCAGCGTCATCGAGGCGCCTCTCAGCCGCCTTGCGCGCTACCTCGAACTGCCGCCGGACTTCGACGGGTTCCTCGAATGGGTTCTGGCACTGCGCGGACAGATCGGCATTCCCGACGACCTGGCAGCCATCGGGATCGACGACGGACGGGTGGATGACATCGGCCGGATGGCGGTGGCGGACCCGTCCGCCGGCACCAACCCGATCCCACATGATGCCGATGCCTATTCCCGCATCCTGGCCACGGCACTGAACGGCACCCTGTAGCATGCGCCCGATCCGCCCCCGGCCGGAGAACACCCGCCATAGTGGCCATGATGCCCTTGCCTACCGGCCTGGGCGGAAGCGCCCCGGGCCGGAAACGGGGGCCGGATGAAATGACGCGGCTGCCGCTTCGGATCGCCCTCTTGGCCCTGGCGTTCACCCTGCCGGGATGGCAGGCAGCGGCGGCGCAGAACGGGGGCGCGGAAACATTCGACGCCGACGTCACGCGCCAAGTCCTGGACTCCATCGAATTCCAGTTTTCCATCACCAGCTTCCGCGACCAGGGCTGGCTGGACGAGGCCATCCGGCAAGTGAGCCGGCAGCGCACGGGCATCCTGCGGTGCGTCAACGCCAGGGAAAAGGAACTGGCATCCATGCGCGAGACCATCGGCCCGGAACTGATCGAACGGATTTCGGCCAAGGAGGACCGGACCCCGGAGGAGGCCACGATCGCCGAACAGGTGGAGACACTGAACGCCGACGTCACCGAATGCAAACTGCTCCTGGAGCAGTCGGGCCAGCTGCATGCCCGGCTGACGGATCTCGAGTCGGACCTGAAGCGTGCGCGGATGAACCGCAAGGAGACGTCTGTCCTCTACAACCTGGTCCACGGTTTTGCCGGGATCGGCCCCTATCACGGCAGGCGATGGCAAACCATCGCGGACACGCTGAAAGATCCCCTCCTCCTCGAACGTGCCGGGGTGGTCCTGGGGCTGCTGGCCGGCGGCGTCCTGTTCGGGATGGCGGTCAAGCGGCGCATCCGGATGCCGGGCGCCGACCGGTCCGCCGCCTATATGTCCCAGGCCGCCGCGGGCTTCCGGTTCCTGGTGCTGAACAGTGCCCCACTGCTCATCCCGGTGGTCCTGCTGCTGGGTTACATGTGGGCCGCCCGTGGCGTGGAGTGGCTGGGGTCCGCCTATGGACAGCTTCTCTGGCTGCTCCTTGGCTACGTGGTCGCGCTGGTGCTGATCCCCGTCCTCATCCACCGGGTCAGCCTGTATGCCAGGGCCGTGCTGGAGCAGGAACTCCCCGTGCGCGCCCTCGACATCCGCCTTGCCTGCATCGCGACGCTGCTTGCCCTGTGGGTGCTGGAAGTGCAGATCCTGGGTCCCGAGGAGACGTATCAGACCACCCAGTTGCTGGCCAGGAACGTGCTGGCCTCGCTGATCATCATCGGCCTGCTGGAATTCGCGTTCTTCCTGAAGCGGGTTCCGGGCATTCCCAGGACCGGCAACCTCATACGCGCCCTTTCCATCGGCCTGTTGCTGCTCAGCCTCATCCTGGAGTGGGCCGGCTATCGCGGCATGTCCCGATTTCTCTGGGGGGGACTGGCATTCACCGCACTGGTCCTGGCCGGCTATTACCTGCTTGAGCACCTGCTGCGGGATTTCTACAACGGGATCGACCATGGCGAACAGCCCTGGCAGGTGCGGTTCAGGCGCTTCCTCTCGGTGGGCGAGAACGAACCGGTGCCCGGTCTGATCTGGCTTCGGCTGCTTTCCGTCGTACTGCTCTGGACGGTGCTGATCGTCCTGTTCCTGAAAATCTGGGGCGCATCGGACTCCACCATGGATTCCCTGTTTTCCATGGCAAGGGACGGATTCTGGTTCGGCGAGACCCAGATCGTGCCGGCCAACGTGCTGATCGGCATCCTGGTTTTCACCGCGCTGCTGATGCTTTTCCGGTGGGTCAGGGACAACCTCAACCAGAAGTACCTCAGCGATTCGCGGATGGACAGCGGCGCCCGGGAGGCCCTGGTCACCATCATCAGCTACGTGGGGTTCACCATCGCCGCGCTCGCCGGCCTGTCCGTCGTCGGGGTCAGCTTCACCAACATCGCCATCGTGGCCGGCGCGCTGTCCCTCGGCATCGGGTTCGGTCTGCAGAACATCGTCAACAATTTCGTCTCCGGCATCATCCTGCTGCTCGAGCGCCCCATCAGGACGGGGGACTGGATCTCCACGGGCAGCACCGAAGGATTCGTCAAGAAAATCAGCGTCCGCTCCACCGAGGTGCAGACCTTCAACCGGGCCGACGTCATTGTACCCAACTCCGAGCTGATCTCCGCGCCGGTCACCAACTGGACGCTGCGTAACCGCCACGGCAGGGTCATCGTTCCCGTGGGCGTTGCCTACGGCAGCGACACCGAGCTGGTCGGGCGCCTGCTGGAGGAGGCTGCCGCGGAAGTGCCGGAAGTGGTCAGGGACCAGCCCGACCTGCCGGTCCGGGTGTTCTTCCGGAGTTTCGGCGACAGCGCCCTCGACTTTGAACTGCGCTGCTACATACTCGATATCTGGTACATCCTGGACGTGACCAGCAGGCTCCATTTCGCCATCGACCGGAAGTTCCGCGAACATGGAATCGAGATCGCCTTTCCCCAGCGCGACATTCATATCCGCAGCGGAAGTCCGCCGCCCGGCGGCGCGGACGACACCTGAACACCCGCTTCGGGAATCACCCGCCGCGGCGTTCAGGCATACAGCCCGATCTCGTACCCGGCGAACTTCCGCATGTTGATCACGCCGCCGTCCATGATCAGGTATTGCCCCTTGATGCCCTGCAGCACGCCGCTGACCGTGTCCGCCTTGTCCAGGCTGAAGCTCTGGACCTTGACGGGATACTCGATCACCGGAAAGGTGATTTCCGTCACCGGCTCCGACAGCACTTCCCAGTCCAGGCCCGCGTGGGAATCCGCCAGTTCCTCGAGATCCTGCCGCGCGGCATCGACGATCTCCGCCGCCTTTCCGGCCAGGTCCGCAACCCGGTCGCTGCCCTTCAGCATCCTGCGCCAGTCGGTGCGGTCGCTGACATACCGCTTGAGGGTCGCCTCGATCAGCCCGGAGTGAAACCGGCTTCGGACCCGGAAGACCGGTACGGCCTGGCTGGCGCCCTGGTCGATCCAGCGCGTGGGGACCTGCGTCTCGCGTGTGATCCCTACCTTGAGCCCGGAGGAATTGGCGATATACACCACATGCGGCTGCATGCAGTGCGCCTGCGCCCATTCCGGCTCCCTGCAGGTGCCGAGATGGAAGTGGCAGGTCTCGGGGCGCACAATGCACATGTCGCATTCCGCCAGGTCCCGGAAGCAGGGATAGCAGTAGCCCTGATTGAAGCTCTTGCGGGTCTCGCGGCCGCAGGCGACGCATTCGATCCGCCCGGAGTACCGCAGGGACAGCCGTTGCCCCAGGAGATCGTTCATCGCCACCGGATCCTCCCCCAGCGGCAGGTGATACTGCACCGGCGCATCGAGAAGGGTCCGCATCTTGCGGATGCCGCCCTGGCCCAGCAACCGGCTCATGCGGGCTCCGCCACGGACAGCGCCCGCTCAAGGTCGGCGGCCAGGTCATCTGCGCCCTCGATGCCCACCGCCAGGCGCACCAGCCCGTCGCCGATGCCGATTTCCCGCCTCTCGGCCGGCGACAGCCCCGCATGCGACGACGCTGCGGGCATGGTGACCAGCGTTTCCACCCCGCCGAGGCTCACCGCCCGGGTGACCAGTTCGAGTCGCCGAATCATTTCCCGGGCACCCCGGCCGCCGCCGGCATGATCGAAGCTGAGCATTCCGCCGAAGCCCCTGAGCAGGTTGCGGGCCCGGTCATGATCCGGGTGGGATGCAAGCCCGGGGTAGTACACCCCGGACACCGCGTCATGCGACTCCAGGAACCCGGCGAGGGCCAGCGTGGTTGCATTCTGCTGCGCCACCCGGAGCGGCAGGGTCTTCATGCCCCGCTGGAGCAGGAAGCAGGCGTGGGGATCCAGCGTCCCGCCGAAATGGTCCAGCTTGTGCTTGCACCTCGAGACGAGTGCCCCCGACCCGGCGATCACGCCGGCGACGAGATCGCTGTGGCCGTTGAGATACTTGGTGGCGCTGTGCAGCACGAGGTCGAATCCGAGCGCCAGCGGATTGCAGTTCACCGGCGACGCCAGGGTGTTGTCGATGAGACTGGCCAGGCCATGTTCCCGGGCAAATGCCGCGACCCCGGGCAGGTCACCCACGTTCAGGAGCGGATTGGTGATGGTCTCGATGTAGAAGGCTTTCGTGTTGGGCCTGAGGGCGGCCCGCCATTCGTCCGCATCTTGGAGGTCGACAAAGTCGCAGCCGATGCCCAGCGCCGGCAGGTCTTGGGTAAGCAGGGTATGGGTTCCGCCGTAGAGGCCCCGCTGCGCGAGCAGGTGGTCGCCGGAGTCCAGCACGGACAACAGCGCGGTATAGATCGCCGCCATGCCGCTGGAAGTCACCAGCGCATCTTCGGCGCCTTCCAGGTCGGCCAGCTTGCGGTGCAGGGCGACATGGTTCGGTGAATTGTTGAGCCGCAGGTAGGGGATATCGTGATAACCCGTGTCCTCCGCGGTCTCATAGGTGGAGGTCTGGAACACGGGCTGCACCAGCGCCCCCTCTACCCTGGGTTCCGGTTCCCCGGCATGCACCGCCCGCGTCAGAATCGAGAGGTCCCGGCGGCGCGCGGTCACGGCAATCTCCCGGCCATTACCGGTCGGCTGGAATGGCGGCCGGACACCGCGTGGAGCTGTACACCTGAAAGCATTTCTGTCTGGGGATTTCCTGGCACCGACGGTTGCCCGCCAGCCAGCGTTCAGGCCTGATGATAACCCGCCGCGGATCGGCGAAAAAGCCGGCTGACCGATGCATGCGCAATGGTACAATGAAACGGCAACATACTATTTCGCGCACCCCAATGAATCGACCGGACACACTCGAAAACCACTTCAGGTCCCTCATCATCGACATCGGCGAGGATGACCAGAGGTCCGGACTGGCGGACACGCCGCGCCGGGCGGCCAATGCATTCCGGTATCTGACCAGGGGCTACAACCAGAGCCTGGACGAGGTGGTCAACGGAGCCATTTTCGAGTCCGACAATGATCAGATGGTCATCGTCAAGGACATCGAGCTGTACTCCATGTGTGAACACCACATGCTGCCCTTCGTCGGGAAATGCCATATCGCCTATCTGCCGGAAGGCAAGGTGATCGGCCTTTCCAAACTGGCGCGCATCACGGACATGTACGCGCGCCGGCTACAGATACAGGAGACCCTGACGGAACAGATCGCCCATGCGGTGGAAAGCGTCACCGGTGCCCGCGGGGTGGGGGTGATCGTGGAGGCCAAGCATTTCTGCATGATGATGCGGGGCGTGGAAAAACAGAACTCGGTGATGAAAACGTCCATGATGCTTGGAACCTTCCGGACCGATCACCGTACCCGCACCGAGTTCCTGAACCTGGTCAATGACTGACCCCGCTGGCACGGGCATCGACTCCCGCGCACCCGCGGGGGACACGCCGGCCCGCTGGCCGGCATCCGGCCATGAAGGCGCTGCTGATCGACGGGCTTAATCTGGTCAGACGCATTTATGCCGCTGTTCCGCAGGCGGAATCCGGCGACAGGGAGGCCCATTTGCAACGGGCGGTATCCGCCAGCGTATCGTCCCTTGAGCGCGCCCTGCGCTTTCACCAGCCCACCCATGCGGTGGTGGTTTTCGAAACTCCCGCGCCCACCTGGCGGCATCAGCTCTACCCGGACTACAAGAAGAACCGCAAGCCCATGCCCGGGCCGCTGCGGGACGGGATACCAGCACTGAAGGACGCGTTCCTCGAAGCCGGCGTGGAAAGCCTTGAGCGGCCGGGCTACGAGGCCGACGACATCATCGCCACCATTGCCGGCAAGATCGCCCTCGGCGGCGGATTCAGCACCATACTGTCCACCGACCGCCACTATTGTCAGCTGCTCGGCGAGCACATCGAGGTCTATGACCACTTCGGCCAGCGGCCCCTTGACCGCGACCTGATCCGGGACCGGCTCGGGATCGAACCCCGGCACCTGCCGTTCTTCCTGGCGCTGACCGGCGACAGCAGCAAGTCCATACCCGGCATCGTCGGCGTGGGTCCGCGCACCGCGGCCCGGCTGGTGGCAGAGTTCGGCGACCTCGAGTCCCTCCTGGAAGCCGCCGAAGGCATGACCGGCAGGATCGGCGCCAAGATCATGCACGGTGCGGAATCCGCCCGGACGGCGCTGTCCCTGTTCCGGTTCAAGACCGACATCGCCCTCGGGATCAACCTGAACCAGTTGCGCCATACGTCCCGCCGGTGAGGGACCTGTCCATGGCGGCATTCACGGCGGACAAATGTGATATCTTCCGCCGGTGAAACCAGCCCCGGGGGAGTCGCCGAGAAAATGCCCAGTAACCATGCATCACGTGAAGCGCCCGAGGCGGCACATGTCTTCGCCCGCAGCGGGCACCGGCGAAATCACCACCCGCACGAAAGGCCGCGTCAGCGACAATGGAACTCTGGGAACAGGTAGCGCTCGGCGCCATCATCCTCCTGGTCCTGCTGTGGCAGGGTCCCGCGCTCCTGCGTGCTTCCCGTGAGAAGTCCGATGCGCCCAAGGACTGGATGGGCGCACTGATCCCGATCGGCCTCGTGGTGCTGTTCGTCCTGTTTCTGATCAGCATGATCTGAGTGGCCCGGTAGAAGCGTATTCCATCCACCGAAACCGCATCGGCATTCATCCCGACCACACACGAACCATGACCAGCAAACAGGCGGACAACGTGACCATGTCAGGCGGGGGGGTCTATTCCCTGGCCACCCGCGGCGCCAAGGATGTCATCGATGCCGCCACGCCCAGGGTGCTCGAGGCGGTCAACCAGCTTGGCCTGTCCCCGGCGAGCGAACGGTTCACCATGGCGGACATGGGCTGTGCGGACGGCGGCACCTCGCTGGACATGGTGCGCGGTGTTCTCGGGCGGGTCAGGGAACTGTCTCCCGCGGTCCAGTCAACCGTGATCTACGCCGACCAGCCCGGAAACGACTACAACGCGCTGGTCGGCATCCTGCATGGCAGGACCCGGTTCCACAGCTGGCTCGGGGAGATCGAGCAGGCCTGGCCGGTGTTCTCCGGATCATCCTTCTACCTCCAGTGCGTGCCCGACGGCATGCTGGACCTGGCGTTTTCCGCCACTGCGATGCACTGGCTGTCCACGCTCCCGTGCAACATCACCGGCCATGTCCACATGGTCGGCGCCACCGACGGGGAAGCGGAGACCTTCGCCAACCAGGGCCGCAGGGACTGGGAATCCATCCTGATGCTGCGCGCCCGGGAACTCCGGCCCGGGGGACGGATGGTGCTGGTGAACTTCTGCCGCGACGAAAGCGGCCGGTATCTCGGCAACACGGGCGGCGTCAACATGTTCGATACGTTCAACCGCATCTGGCAGTCGTTCCTCGCCGATGGCCGCATCCGGGAGGACGAGTACCACCGCATGACCCTGCCGCAGTACTACCGCACCATGGAGGAATTCTCCGAGCCCCTGGTCGATCCGGACAGTGCCTGTCACCGGGCCGGCCTCAGGCTCGACAGCATCGAGACCAGGGTCGTCCCGTGCCCATACGCGGAGCAGTTCAGGCGGGACGGCGATGTCGGCACCTTCGCAGATGGACTGATCCCCACCGTGCGAAGCTGGAACCAGAGCATCTTCGCCGCCGGGCTGGACCCCGCGAGGCCGGCGGAGGAACGGGCGGGACTGATCGAGGAATTCTACGGTGCCTATCACCGCCTCGTGCTGGATGACCCCCGCGGGCACGGCATGGACTATGTCCATGCCCACATGACCATTTCCCGGGTCTGACCGCCCGGCGCCCGGTGCGCGCCGTGGCCCCCGGCCAGCCCCGCCGATTCGCACCCTGCGCCTTTACTGCCACCGGTAAATGGGTAATACTACATGCCGTCAAAATGGGTCGGCGGCGTCCGTTCGAGGTGCGCTTGATCCAAATCAAAATGACCCATCCGGCTTTGCCGTTATCATTTCATAAAATCTTCTCACTCACCCTTCACTGACACTACTATAGGAGTACCAGCAACATGAAACGTCGTGATCTATTGAAAGGCGGTGCAGTCGTTGCCGCCGGCGCTACCACCCTGGCGGCACCCGCCATTGCCCAGGAACGCATCGAGATTGCCATGGTGTCCACCTGGCCCAGGGATTTCCCCGGCCTCGGAACCGGCGCCCAGCGCTTTGCCCAGCGATTGAACGATATCAGCGACGGTCGCTTCCAGGTGGAGTATTTCGCTGCCGGCGAACGTGTCGGCGCCTTCGATTCCTTCGATGAGGTCGCATCCGGCAATGCCCAGATCTACCATGCGGCGGACTACTACTGGAAAGGCAAGCATCCCGCATGGGCCTATTTCACCGCAGTCCCCTTCGGCCTGACCTACACCGAGCTGAATGCTTGGATACGCTTTGGCGGCGGCCAGGAACTGTGGGACGAGCTGGCCGGAGGATACGGCCTGAAGAACCTGATGTGCGGCAATACCGGCGTACAGATGGGGGGCTGGTTCCGCAAGGAAATGGAATCCGCCGATGATTTCAAGGGCCTCAAGATGCGTATTCCCGGTCTCGGGGGCGACGTGCTGGCCCAGCTGGGCGCGTCCCCCGTGTCACTGCCGGGTGGCCAGATCTACGAGAACCTGATTTCTGGCGCCATTGACGCCACCGAATGGGTCGGCCCCTGGAACGACGCCGCCATGAAGTTCTACGAGGCTGCCAAGTACTACTACTATCCCGGCATGCACGAGCCCGGCCCCATGCTGGCCGCCGGTATCAACAAGGACTTCTGGGAAGGCCTGTCCCATTCCGACCAGGTCATGGTCGATGCCGCCGCCTCCATGGAGAACGATGTCATGATGGCGGAGTTCAACGCCAACAACGGCGCATCGCTGACCAAGCTCATCAACGAGCAGGGCGTCCAGCTTCGCAAGTTCAGCGATGAGATCTATGACTCCTTCGGCGAAGCCGCCGAAGAGGTGTTCGCGGAAACCGTGGAACACAGCGACCTTGCCCGGAGGGTGCACGAAAGCTTCCTCAGGGCCCGCGCCGACATCGGCGCCTGGCAGAAGATCGCCGACCAGGAGTACCTGCGCCAGCGCAACCGGGTCACCGGAATCTGATCGGGCTTTCTGCCGATTACACGCCGGGTGACCGAAACCGGTCTCCGGCTACCTGGAAAACGGAGCCGGCGGGCTCCGTTTTCCGGTTCTCCGCATCGATAAATCGACGCCAGGCAGCGCCACGATACAAGACTTCCGCCATGTATCCATGTTGATCCGCCTGCTGGAAATCGCCGCCGGCTACCCGCGGCTCCTGCGGGTACTGGCCGCCCTGATGGTGTCGGCGATGCTGCTGTTTCTCGTCGACAACTTCTTTGTCTACTGGACCGAGTGGCCCGGCATCGGCGCATTCCTCACCCACCAGGGACTCCTGACCCCGGCGCGGAACTTCAAGGCGCTCGAGGGGTTTCCTCTCATCGCGGGATGGATCCAGTTCCTCCTGTTCGCGGCCACCCTGCTGCTGGTCGTCTGGTGGGTGATCCGCACCCCCGGGAGGGACATGGACGACGATGGCCGCCTGTTCGACGCCCTGGCCTCCTATTTCACCCGCATGGCCTTCTGGGCCGTTCTGCTGGTCGGCCTCGCCGATTCCGTGATCTCCTTCCTCCGGGTGGAGGGATTCCTTCCCTACATCGTCGGCGATCACCTCACCACACAGCTCGGCCGCTCCATATTCCGGGGCACCTGGGTCCACTACCCGCTCGTGGGCATCGCCGCCGTCATCGCCCTGTTTTCCCGTTCCATCGGCTTCATCTGGCTGTCGCTGATGATTGTCGCCGCGGAGTTCACGATCGTCATCTCCCGCTTCGTATTCTCCTACGAGCAGGCCTTCCAGGGAGACGTCGTGCGCTTCTGGTACGCCGGCCTGTTCCTGTTCGCCAGCGCCTACACCCTGATGCACGATGGCCATGTGCGCGTGGATGTGCTGTACACCAATTTTTCCGAGCGCGGCCAGGCCGTGACCAATGCCCTGGGTTCGCTGCTGCTGGGCCTGCCGCTCTGCTGGACCATCATGATCCTCGGCACCAGCAGCCGGGGCAGCATCATCATCAGCCCGCTGCTGAGCTACGAGATCTCCCAGAGCGGGTTCGGCATGTACACCAAGTACCTGATGGCCGCCTACCTGATGGTGTTCGCCCTCACCATGGGAATCCAGTTCGTCAGTTTCTTTCTCTCGAACATGGCGCGGTTCACCGTCCCTCGGGACGAGACGGACGAACGCCTGGCTGAGCCGGGGGGCGCGCCCCGCGGGGTGGAGGCCTGACCATGGAACTGGTTTTCCTGTGTCTCCTGATCCTGGTGATGGTGGTGGCCCTCAGCTCGGGGTTTCCGGTCGCCTTCGCCCTGCCGGGGTCCGCGATCATCACCATCGCCCTGGCCGCCGGCACGGGCTACCTCTTTGCCGACGACGCTTCCGCCTATTTCGCCCAGGACGGGCCCTCCCAGTGGCTCACGGCGGGGATCACGAACTTCCGAAGTCTCTACTGGGAAGTGGAGCGCGATACGCTGATCGCCATTCCGCTGTTCGTCTTCATGGGCATCATGCTGGAGCGTTCGCGCATCGCCGAAGACCTGCTGGTGTCCATGGCGCAACTGTTCGGCCCCATTCCCGGCGGACTCGGCATCTCCGTGGTATTCGTCGGCGCACTGCTTGCCGCCACCACCGGCATCCTCGGCGCCACGGTCATCGCCATGGGACTGATCTCGCTGCCGGCGATGCTGCGCAACAACTACTCGAGGCCCTTGGCGACGGGGACCATCTGCGCGTCGGGGACCCTGGGCCAGATCATCCCCCCGTCCATCGTCCTCATCATCCTCGCGGACCAGCTGTCCAACGCGGCGGACCAGGCCAGCACGCTGCGCAAGGCGGAATACAAGGAACTGACCGGGGAATTCGCGCTACCCTCGGAACTGGACATCTCCTCCGCCAGCGCCGGCGACATGTTCATGGGGGCCATGATTCCGGGCCTGATCCTGGTGGGCCTGTACATGCTGTATATCCTGGTCGTCGCCATCCTGAAACCGAATACCGCGCCGCCGGTGCCCTATGAAGGGTCGTACGACCGGAAGTACGCGATCTCGGTGGCCCTGTCCCTGGTCCCCCCGCTGACACTCATCTTCGTGGTGCTCGGATCCATCATCCTCGGTATCGCGACGGTGAACCAGGCCGGCGCCATCGGTGCCGTGGGCGCCATCATCATGGGCGGCTACCGGCTGACCCAGGGCCGGCGCCACCAGTACACCCCGACCATCATGGCGGTGGTTGCCATCGCCGTGATCGTGATGCTTCTGCAGGCGGCGGACCTCAACATCAAGAAGATCGCGAACCAGCAGGAGTTCGTCAGCGTCCTGCTCGCCGGGGCGGCGGTACTGGTATTCGTGGCGGCGCTCGTCTGGAGCATCTGGCGCGCCTACAGGATCAACAACACCCTGGTCAGCGTCATGGTGGACACGGCCAAGACCACGTCCATGGTGTTCATCATCCTGATCGGCGCCGCCATGCTGACGTCGGCCTTCCGGGCCTTCGGCGGCGAAGAGCTGGTCCGGCACTTCCTGACCGGCCTGCCGGGGGGGTTCTGGACCCAGTTCCTGGTCGTCATGCTGGTCATCTTCCTGCTGGGCTTCTTCCTGGACTTCATCGAGATCGCGGTGGTGGTGGTCCCCATCGTGGCGCCGATTCTGCTGTCCGACACGTCCGCCAACATCACGGCGGTGTGGCTCGGGGTCATGATCGGCCTCAACATCCAGACCTCGTTCCTGACACCCCCCTTCGGGTTCGCCCTGTTCTACCTGCGCGGCGTCGCGCCCCCCGAGGTCAAGACCACGCATATCTACAAGGGGGCGGTGGCGTTCATCGCCCTCCAGCTGGTCGGTCTGGCCATCGCCGGCTACTTCCCGAGCCTGGTCAACTACATGCCCAACCGGACCCATCTCACCGCGGATACCGCACCGCCGCCGGTCAATCCGAGGTTGCAGCTGTGTATCGAGGAGGACCTGTTTCCCTATTACGCGGACAACCGGCAGCCGCTGCTGGATGCCATCGAAAAGGCGCGCGGTCTGGACTACTCCATGCTGCCGGAAGACCTGCGGGAGGACATGATGAGCGGATTCGATACGGCCGCGTCCACCTTCGACCGGGTGGCGGCGGTGGAAGGCACGGCCGCCGCAGTGGCGGGATTTTCCGGCGGATTCCGCGCCCTGCACCAGCAGGCTCGACGGATGCAGCGGGGCCTGGATAAGCTGGAAGGCGAACTGGAGGAGGCCCGCAGGCAGCTCGTCCGGCTTGAGCGGCGGGATCCCCCGCCGCAGGATCTGATTGCCGAGACCACCGGCACCATCCGGCAACTGGAGACGGAACTCGCCGCGCTGGAGCAGGGCATGTCGGAGACCTGGGGCGTCCAGCACAGCCAGTACAAGGAACTGGCCAAGGCCGACAAGATTGCCCGCGGCCAGTATCGCCGGGGCGTAGACGAGGCCTATGAACCGCTCGCGAAACTGCGCACGCTGCTGCTGGATGTGGACGCCCTGGAGGACGCCGGCACCATTCTGGACGGCGTGGACCGCATCATCCTCGACGAGACGGCCGAAACCGCCATGGACCTGATCAAGGAACGGGAGGGCGTATTGTCCGAACTGGAGGGCGCAAGCGCCATCAGGTCCGCCCTGTCCAAGGCCCGGCGGGCCCTCCGGGGCGACAGCCCCGACCAGGAAAAGTCCCTCGCCCAGCTCGCGAGTGCCCGGGAACTGTACCGGGGCGAACTGGACTGGCGCCGGGAAGCCGCATCCACGCTGCTGCAGCCGCTCAATGCCTACAACAATGCCATCCGGGAAAGCATCGGCCTTCGCATGCAGGATCGGCTGCCCCTGGATAAGGCCAAGTCAGTGGCTACCTGCCTATCCCATCATCGGGACATATCCCTGCATTTTTAGGGAATTTAACGGATTTTAGCCTGCTTTTCGACGATTTTCCTGGAGGGGCGGGAAGCGCCGCGGCAGCCGGACCGCCGCGGTTTTCACCGATGTCGGGGGTTACCGGGCTTTTCCCGGGCCGCCGTCATCCGGACACGGGGCCGGCCCCCGGTCCGTTCACCACCGCGCCGCCATTGGGTCCGACAATGGATCGCCTTGTTTTTGCATAAGAAATTTGCATAACAAACGGTTGACATTGGGTGGCGTGTGACCATAATCAAATGACGATCCGTCGCACCCCCTTCACCTCCGATTTATGCGGCGGATCATTGAAAAACCCATGGACCGGGTTTTTTTTTGCCCGCATTCCACGGCCTGCACGGTGACCGCTAAGGGGGATTCCCGCCGGCACGGACCGGCGGCAGGCCATGATTCCGGCGGTTTCCGGACGCGGCCCGGGCCACGCCCGGCGAGGCCGGGCTCAGTTGAGGGGAAGCCGCGGGGCCGTCATTCTGTCCCGGCCGGCCGAGGGCCTATCTGTCCAGGAGTTTCCAGCCCGCGGTGAGCAGTCCCGCGCCGAGCACGATCTTCAGCAGGTCGCCGTAGAGAAACGGGATCATGCCCCAGGCCAGCACGGGCTTGTCCCAGCCAACCACGCTGCCCAGCCAGGCGACGCCCAGCAAGTAGATCACCCCGTTGGCGAGGATCATGGCAGCCACAAGCCGCAACGGGCTGCGATCCCAGCCCCGTTCCGCGAGCCATCCGCACAGCACGGCGGCCAGGACGAATCCCAGCAGGTAACCGCCGGTGGGTCCCATCATGTAGGCCAGGCCGATGCCCTTCTCGGGAGTGCCCGCGAACACCGGCAGACCAAACGCTCCCTGGGCCAGATAGAACAGCACCGTGGCCCCGGCCATGCGCCAGCCGAAGGTGAATCCGATGAGCATCACCGCCAGAGTCTGCATGGTCATGGGCACCGGATAGAACGGTACCTTGATCTTTGCGGACAGCGTCAGCAGAAGGGAACCGGCAATGATGAGAGCAACGTTGCGCAGCAAGGTGCGGTCCCGCCAGAGAACGTCCAGCAGCGTGCGGTAGGTGTCGGTAGTGTTGGGGGTCATTCGCGGTATCGTTGGATTATGGTGAGCGGGGATTGTAGCCCAGCGAAAAGAGCCTGGACAATAATCCCGCCAAAAGCATGAGAGCCGCGAGAATCATTGCCGGCAGATCGCCGTAGCGGACGAACGGCGTCGTGCCGGTTCGCGGCTGGACGGACCCGGTGACCACCGCCTTTTCGAACTGCGGGGCCACTTCGGTGATCCGGCCGCGCCAGTTGATCAGCGACGACAGGCCGTTGTTGGAGGACCGGATCATGGGCCGCTCGGCCTCCCTGGCCCGGAAGCGCGCCATCTGCAGCCGCTGATGCGGCGCCAGGGTGTCCCCGAACCACATGTCCTCGCTGACATTGATCAGGAACCCCGCCTCCGGAACCTGGTGCCGCCATTCGTGGGGAAAGGCATCCTCGTAGCAGATGGACGCCGCCGCCAGGTGCCCTGCCATGGGCAAAGGCTCCTGGGGCGATTGCCAGGGGGAAAAATCCGCCATCGGGATGGTGAGATACTTCAGAATCGGATGAAGCAGGTCCTGCATCGGGAAGTATTCACCGTACGGCACCAGGTGCTGCTTGTTGTAGAGCCGGATGCCGTCGCTGACCGCCACCAGCGTATTGTAGTAGGCCGTGCCCGGCGGCGGCTGGTGCAGGGTGCCGAAGGCGAAGTCCGCCGGGTGCCCGAGCAGGACACTCCAGAACTCCGGGGGGAGATTCTCCAGGTAGTCGGGGACCGCGCCCTCGGGCCACACCACGAGATCCTTGTCGAGATGCTCAAAGCTTCGGGCAAGGTATTCGCTGATGATGGCATCCCGGTTGCCCTCCTCCCACTTCTCGAGCAGGGGCACGTTGTTCTGGATGACGGCGACCTCGATGCGGTCGCCCTGGGGGGCCGACCATGCATGCCCGTCCAGCACCCATCCGGCGACCCAGCCGCTGAACGGAACCAGTACCGCCAGGAACGCGGCGGGGCTCAATTGCCGGATCATCCCCAGTACCGCGCCGACGGTCGCAAGGGCGATCAGACCGACGAGGTAGACGCCTCCCACCGGGGAGAGACCGGCCAGCGGCGTGTCAAGAAACGCGTAACCGGCGCTCAGCCAGGGCAGTCCGGAAAAGATCCAGCCCCTGGTCCATTCCGACAGGATCCAGAGAACCGGGATGATGAACCCCAGCCTGACCGCCTGACCGGCACCGCCGAACCACGCCTGGAGCCAGCCGCTGATCGCGGGGAACAGCGCGAGCACGAACACCAGGCCGAACACGCAGACCCCAGCCAGCACCGGGGGCATGCCGCCGAACGACTGGATGCTGACGTAGACCCAGTAGACCCCGGCGCCGAACTGGCCGAGCCCGAAAACAAGACCGAGACGAAACGCCCTGCCGCGGTCCGCCTTCTCCCACAGCAGGAACAGGATGCCCATGGCGACCAGTAACAGCCACCACCACCGGAAAGGCGCGAAGGCCCCGACGGACAGGACTCCTGCGCCCAGGGCCAAGAGGTAGTTCATGGGGATCCGGCCGTTCCGGTCGCGGTCCCGGCCGGGCCGCGGTACGGATCCGGGTAGCCGAGATCCCGGAGAAGCCGCACCTCGAGGGCCTCCATTTCAGCGGCCTGCCGGTCGTCGGCGTGGTCGTATCCGCACAGGTGGAGGACTCCGTGAATCACCATGTGGGCCCAGTGGGCCGGCAGTGATTTCCCCTGCCGGTGCGCCTCGTCGGCGACCACCGGGGCGCAGATCACCACGTCGCCGAGCAGGTCCGTCTCCACTCCCCGAATGGGATCGAAGGCAAAGGCCAGGACGTTGGTGGCCCGGTCCTGGCCCCGGTATTCACCGTTCAGCCGCCGCATCTCCCCGGCATCCACGATCCGGACGGTCAGTGTCCGCCCGGCAATCCCGGCGGCATTTGCCGCGGCACCGGCCCAGAGTGAAAACGATGCGGGCTCCGGCAGTCCGGGCGGATGCGTCGCCAGCTGCAGGTCCAGTTCCAGTGGATGGTTTTCAGGTGACGGCGTCACCGTTCGCGGTCTTCCCCGGTGTTCTCGGCGTTCTCGGCGTTCTCGGTGTTCTCGGTGTTCTCGTAGGCCTGGACGATGCGCTGCACCAGGGGGTGGCGCACCACGTCGCGGGGCAGGAACCAGGTGAAGCTGATTCCCTCGATCTCCGCCAGCACCCGGTCGGCGTGCTTGAGTCCGGAATACTGACCGCGCGGCAGGTCCACCTGGGTGATGTCCCCGGTGATGATGGCCTTCGAGCCGAAGCCGATCCGGGTGAGAAACATCTTCATCTGCTCCACCGTGGTGTTCTGGGCCTCGTCCAGGATCACGAACGATTCGTTCAGGGTGCGCCCGCGCATGTAGGCGAGCGGCGCCAGCTCGATGGTCCCCCTGGTGATCAGCTTGCCCACCCGTTCGAATCCCAGCATCTCGTACAGCGCGTCGAACAGGGGGCGCAGATAGGGATCGATTTTCTGGCCGATGTCCCCCGGCAGAAAGCCCAGCTTCTCCCCCGCCTCCACCGCCGGACGCACCAGCAGTATCCGTTCGATCTCGTTGTCCGCCAGCGCGGCCACGGCGCAGGCCACCGCGAGGTAGGTCTTGCCCGTCCCGGCCGGCCCGATGCCGAAACTGATGTCGTGATTGGCAATCCGGCGCAGGTAGTCCCGCTGGCGCGGGTTCTGCCCGCGGATGACATGCCTGCGCAGGCGGATCACCACCTCGTCCTCTTCCATTTCCCTGTCATCCCCGTTGCCCTCGTCCCGTTCCACCCGGGACAGCTCCAGGTTGACCTGGCGCCGTTGAATGGGCTGGCTGGTATCCGCGGTCAACTCGAACAGCCGGCGGATGACCGATTCCGCCCGGGCGCTGCGATGACTGCCGCCGACGATGCTGAAGGCATTGTTCCGCTGGACGATCCTGACATCCAGGTAGGATTCGATCTGCTCCAGATTGGCGTTCTGCTGCCCGCAAAGCAGGGACAGGCGCTCGGCTTCCGCCGGATGCAGCTCAAAGGTGAGGGGCCTAGACAAACTTGAGCCCGGGCACGAAATTGCCGATGCTGCGCATGCCGGCCGGGGGCTCTTCCGCCAGCCGTCCCCGGAGGGAATTGGGCAGCGCATCGGTGATGAGGACGTCCACGAACCTGCCCACCAGGCTTTCATCCCCGGGAAAGTTCACCACCCGGTTGTTTTCCGTGCGTCCGGAGAACTCGGCCGGGTCCTTGCGGGAGGGGCCTTCCACCAGCACGGCCTGCACGCTGCCGACCATGCCCGCGCTGATCCGGCCGGCGGAGGCGAGGATGGTCCGCTGCAGCCTGTCCAGCCGCGCCTTCTTGACGTCCATGGGGGTATCGTCCGCGAGCAGTTCGGCTGGCGTTCCGGGCCTCGGGCTGTAGAGGAAGCTGAAACTGTGGTCGTAGCCCACCCGGTCGATCAGCGCCATGGTGGCCTCGAAGTCCGCTTCCGTCTCCCCGGGGAATCCGACGATGAAGTCCGAAGACAGGGAAATGCCGGGCCGCATGGCCCGCACGCGATCGATCCAGTCGACGTACTCGGCGGCGGTATAGCCGCGCTTCATCCGTGCCAGTATCCGGTCCGATCCGCTCTGCACCGGCAGGTGCAGATGACTCACCAGTTCGGGTATGGCGGCATAGGCGTCGACGAGGGCATCGGTGAAATCGACGGGGTGGGACGTGGTGTACCGCAACCGGTCGATTCCGTCCACGGCCGCGACGTAGTGCAGCAGCTCGGCGAACCCGACGATGCGGCCGTCGTGGGCCTGGCCGCGATAGGCGTTGACGTTCTGCCCCAGCAGGTTGACCTCGCGCACGCCCTGCTCCGCCAGGCACGCCACCTCCTCGATCACGTCGTCGAAGGGCCGGCTGAATTCCGTGCCCCGGGTGTAGGGCACCACGCAGAACGAGCAGTACTTGCTGCAGCCTTCCATGATGGAGACAAAGGCCTTGACGCCATCCACCCGCGGCGGCGGCAGGTTGTCGAACTTCTCGATCTCGGGGAAACTGATGTCCACCGCCTGCCGTTGCTCCTCCAGGACCTCGTCCAGCATCTGCGGCAGCCGGTGCAGGGTCTGGGGCCCGAACACCATGTCCACGTAGGGCGCCCGCTGCATGATCATGCGGCCTTCCTGGCTGGCCACGCAGCCGCCGACGCCGATGACCAGGCCGCGCTTGCGGTCCTTGATCCGGCGCCAGCGCCCCAGGGTCGAGAACACCTTCTCCTGGGCCTTCTCCCGCACCGAGCAGGTGTTCAGGAGCAGCATGTCGGCGTCATCCGGGTCATCGGTGCGCAGGTAGCCGTGGGATCCGGACAGGAGGTCGGACATGCGCGATGAATCGTACTCGTTCATCTGGCAGCCGAATGTATGGATGTAGAGCTTGCGCGTCACGGAAGGGACGGATTTGGCGGACCGGGCACGATTTTAACCGAGTTCGGACATGGCCGGGGCAATCCATGCCGCCGGGCCCGGGCCGGTCCCGCCCGGGGCTGCGGCGCCTCCGGGTTCAGGCGGCCGGGACCCAGCCGCGCCAGCGGTAGTAGAAAAGCCCGGCGATTTCATGCAGGGCCGCCGTGGTCAGTTCAAGCGCCGCGGCCGAAGGCACCCAGTCGAACACCGCGGGCGAGTGGCCGGCGGCGGCCCGCACGTCGGTCGCGGCCGGCACCACGCGGATTCCCGCCCCGCGAAACGCCGCCACGGCACGGGGCATGTGCAAAGCGGAGGTGATCAGCACGACGGGCCTGTCGATGAGGCCCCTTGCCGTCAGATAGTCCCGGGCCGCCAGCACATCCTCGCGGGTGGTCCTGGAAGTGTCGGCGGTGTCCACCCGGCCTGCGGGCAGCCCCCATTCGGCGAGCAGCCGGCGGGCATGCCCGGCATCTCCTTTAGCAGGGTCGCCGCCGAACACGGCCCCGCCCACCAGGAACAGGCGCCCGGCCTTGCCCTGGCGTGCGATGCGGAAGGCATGCAGGAGGCGGTCGGAACTCCCGACCAGTTCGGCCCGGATCCGCGGCGGCTGCGGCAGGGCCAGCACGCCCCCCAGCATCACCGCCACCTCGACTTTCGGCAGGGCCGCCACGGGAATCGGGGGATACTGGCGCTCCAGGTGCCCCGCCAGCGACTGGGCCACCCAGGGAACGGACGCCGTCAGCAGCATGACGGCGCCCGCGAGCAGCAGGCGGCCGGCCAGCCGGCTCCTACCGCCCAGGCATAGCAGCACAGAGACCAGTACCAGCAGGCCGAACAGGCCCATCGGATAGACAAGGCTCGCTGCCAGCTTTGTCAGCAGAATCTCGATTTTCCCGGTCTAGAGGAATCGCCGGAGGATCATAACTGATGTTCCTCCAACCGGACGGCCGCCTGCTCTTCTGCGACCTCTTCCCAGGCGATTTCCAGCCGCCGGTCGGAAATGCGGACCGAGGTCCCGAGGCCCTGGGCGAAGACCGACACCCTGAACTCCTCCAGCATCCAGCGGAACTTCTCCAGCGCCGGTCCGTAGGGTCCGTCGCATCCCATGTACCGCCGCCACCAGACGGCCACCCGTCTTGCCCTGAGAGCGTCCGCGGCGGGATCCAGCCGCGCCTGTTCCAGCCGCACCTGGATTCCCTGGAGAAAACGTCCGAGCTCCGGCAGCCAGCCGACCGGTGTGTCGTCGACATATCCGTCGTAGATCAGCCACTCCAGTTGCTCGCGGACATCCTCCAGGGCCGCGTCCGGCAGTTCCCCCTTGTGGTCCCGCATGAACTCCCTGAGGGTGCGCCAGTTCGACAGCGACGCGGCGACATGGCGCGCGATGACCTCCATGGCCGCGGGCAGCGCCGGGCCCCGGCGCACCACCAGGTCCTCGAAATCCCGCCTGCTTCGGACCTCCGGCCGCCCCTCGAAGAACACCTG
Source organism: Gammaproteobacteria bacterium (assembly GCA_009842505.1). Lineage (GTDB taxonomy): Bacteria > Pseudomonadota > Gammaproteobacteria > Arenicellales > Poriferihabitantaceae > VYFG01. The sequence continues at coordinate 2,169 of VYFG01000043.1, read as the reverse complement.
GTCCTGGGCCTTGTGCAGGACCGCCGTCCGCAGGGCCCCGGTATCGCCCACCGTGGCGTAGATCAGGCTGATCCGCTGCCAGTCCGGCAACGGCTGCTTCAACAGCTTCCGATGGACGGGCATGGTCAGCCACAGCAGGCGGCGGACGCCGTCGCGGTGGGCGATCCGCGCGATTTCCTCGCTGTCGAACACCTCGATGGAGACACTGTCCTCGGCATCCACCAGGGCGGGCCATGCACGGGTTTCATAATCTCCCACCCGAACCCGGATGGACCGCGGCAGCTCATCGAAGTCCCAGCGCCGGATCCCGCTGCGCTCGATGTCCGCGTCGCCGGAGCGCACGAAGTGCGCGTGGGCGCGTTGCCCGAACTCGGACCTGAGATCACCGAGTTCGCGGCTGAATCCCAGGGTGCGGTCGTACTCGTCCACCACGCAAAGGCCGATCCGCAGATGGGCCGGCAGCATGCCGGGGTCGAAGTCGCCGGGAGAGACCCCGACCCCGCGGCAATCCCTGATCGCGTCCGCCAGCGCCATCCCGAGCGGGCGCGGGTCCTTCACCACCCGGTCCTGCAGCGCCGCAACGGTGTCTGGAACCGGCACCAGGTTCCGCCTCAGCTGCTTGGGCAGGGTTTTGATCAGCGCTGCCAGCTTTTCCGGCAGGAGGCCGGGCACCAGCCGCTCCAGCGCCGCACCGCTGACCTGGTTCAGCAGGGGCAGCCGGATCCTCGCGGTCACGCCGTCCTGCTCCGAGGACGGGTCGTACAGGTAATCGAGGGGCAGGGAAATGCCGTTGGTCTCGATCCGGTCGGGGAATTTTTCCAGGGCCTCTCCCGGGTCTCCCAGGAGCAGGCGCTCCCGGGGAATCAGCAATGCATTCCTGTCGTCGGCGTTCAGGGAGCGGTGCCATTTCCGCAGGGTGCTGGCACTGTTGACGTCGCCGGGTATGACAGCATCGTAGAAGGCGTAGATTTCCGCGTCTTCCACCAGGATGTCGCGCCGCCTGGTGCGGTGCTCCAGGGATTCCAGTTCCTTCACCAAAGCCTGATTGTGCACATGGAACGGCAGGCGGGAATCCAGTTCCCCGTCCACCAGCGCGGAACGGATGAAGATGGCGCGGCAATCCCCGGCGTTGACCCGGCTGTAGTCGCATTTCCGGCCGCTGTAGACCGTCAACCCGTACAGCGTGGCGCGCTTCCGGGCCACCACGCGTTCCTGGCGGGGATCCCAGCGGGGATCGCTGTAGTGGAAATGGAGGAGGTGGCCCGCAGCGGCCTCGACCCAGGATGCCTCCACCGCCGCCGCCGTGCGCGCAAACACCTGCCGGGTCTCCAGGAGTTCCGCGCACATGATCCACCGGGGGGCGTGGCCGCTCAGGGCCGAACCGGGGAAGATCTGCAGCGTCTTGCCGAACGTGCCGGCATACTCCGCCCCGCGTCTTTTCCTGCCGCCCCTTGCGCCGCCCTGCCCGGACTGCCCCCCGGGAGATGACGACCGCTGCGCGACATTGGACAGGAGACCGGACAGCAGGGCCCGGTGAATGCACGCGGGGTCCGCCGCAGCACCCCGGGGCCGTATCCCCAGGTGCTTCAGGGACTGCTTGATGCCGGCCTGCAATGCCCCCCATTCCCGCATGCGGAATACCGACAGGAAGTTCTCGGTGCACCAGCGGTAGGACTGCCGCCTGGACTCCTTCTTCTGGATCCGCCGGTACTGCCTCCAGATATCGAGCAGGACCAGGAAATCCGAATCCTCCCTGCTGAGCGCCTGGTGTCTTTCCCTGGCCTTCTTCTCCTGGTCGGCGGGGCTTTGCCGGGGATCGGGCAGCGACAGCGCCGCGGTAATGATCACCGCCTCCTCAAGACAGCCCTCTCGCTCCGCGGCCAGCAGCATGCGGGCGATCCTCGGGTCCACCGGGATGCGGGCGATCCGGCGGCCGAGGGGGGTAATCCGCTTGTCGTCATCCAGCGCCCCGAGTTCCACCAGATGCCGCAGTCCGTCGTTGACCTGCTGCCGGCCCGGCCGGTCGATGAACGGGAAGGTCTCGATGTCGCCGATCGCCATCGTCTTCATTCTGAGGATGACGTCGGCCAGGGACGTCCGGCGGATTTCCGGGTCCGTGTAGGGGGGCCTCGCGGCATGGTCCTCCTCGCTGTACAGGCGGATGCAGAT
>VYFG01000068.1 GCA_009842505.1 Gammaproteobacteria bacterium | reverse complement strand
CGGGAATGTACTCGCTCAGGCCCAGTGAGTCAACTGTGGGACGTTGTGAGGCGCCTGATGGGCGCGATCGGCCGGCAGGACCTGGCCGACGACCCAGACCTCGCGCACAACGACGGCCGGGCGGCGAGGGCGGACGAACTGGACGCCGTCATCGGCGAATGGACCGGGGCGCGGGACCGCGAGGCGGTGATCCGGGTCCTGGGGAAGGCCGGCGTGCCGGTGGGCAAGATCTATTCCGTGGCGGATATCGCCGCGGATCCGCAATACCGGTCCCGGGACATGATCCTCGACATCGAGGACCGGGACGGGAATGCCCTCAAGGTGCCCGGCATCGTGCCGAAACTGAGCGCCACCCCCGGGGGCATCCGGCGCCGGGCGCCGGCCCTCGGAGAGCACAACACGGAAATCCTGGGCGCGGAGGGCTGGCCAGGGGACGATTCGTAGCAGGTCCCGCCGTCCGCCCCTGCCGTGCGCGCCGCCCCTTCAGTGGGCGAACAGTACCGGTAGTTCCGCGTGCGTCAGGATCTGGCGGGTCGCGCCGCCCAGGATCGTTTCCCGGAAGCGGGAATGGCCGTAAGCGCCCATCACCACGAGGTCCGGTGCGAGTTCAAGGGTTTTCGCCACCAGCGACTGCCCGGTGAACAGCCCTTCCCTGGAGGTGACCAGCGACCCGGCGTTCACTTCGTGTGTCCGCAGGTAATCGATGGCGCGTCCGTTCCTGTGCCGCGCCATTGCCTCTTCGTCGGGATGTTCCACCAGGGTCAGTACCGTCACTTCATCGGCCCGGCGGAGAAAAGGCATTGCCCCGCGCATGGCCTGGTAGCACTCCCTGCCGCCGTTCCATGCCAGCAGGATGCGCCCGGGCGACCGCGACATCCCGGGCCTGTCTTCGGGCATCACCAGGCAGGGAACGCCCGCCTCCAGCAGGATGGAGTGGATGTTGCCGCGGAAATCCCCCGCAGCGGCGTCATCCGTTCCGGGGCGGCCCAGCAGCAGCAGGTCATGGTAGCGCGCCTCCTCGCTGATCACCTGGACCGCATCCCCTTCCTTCTGCAGCCAGCCGAGCTCCCCCCGGAGCCGTTCCGCCACCGATTCGCATGTCTCCCTGATCAAGTCCGCAGACCTGAGCGCCACCTCGCGGCTCTGCGAGAGAATCTCGTCGCCCATGTACCAGCCGCCGTGCATGACGCTTGCCGCCACCGGCGGGACCTCGATATGTATCGCCAGGATCGCCGTCACCTCGGCGGCAACGGCGCCGGCCAGGTTCAGGGCGCTTTCCACCCGTGCCTGCGCCGCCGGGCTGCTGTCCACCACCACCAGGATTCTGCGTGTTTTCATTGGAAGGCTCCCGTCTGAGGTTGATCACACCCATCATACCGGGCAAGCACCGGATACCCGGCAGCGGCCGGGGCATCCGGCGCCGGCGTACGCCGGCATGAAGTTCTCCGGGACCGGGAGCCGGTATCGGCATTCGGTGCCATGGCAGGAACCGGATTCCAGTATGACATCATCGAGTCCGATCCGTCCCGACGCATCCGGAATATCCACATGGCGATAGACTACCATGAACGGGCATCCCCCCATTGCCCCCTCCTTTCACCTATTTGATCCGGGTCAAACGGCCCTCCGCCGCAGTACAATATATGAGTTTTTTCTAATATTAGATCCGCCCGGTGCGGAGGAGTCAGCCACCATGAAACTGAAAGGCCTGCTGCTTGGTGCAGCGATGATTGCCGGGCTTGGCATTGGCCAGGCCCAGGCACAGACACAGGGCACGGCACCGTCCGGTGCCGACATGTTCAATCCCTTCGCCTGGACGGGCATGGCCGCGCCGGTCACCGGCGCCGCACCGGCGGGCACCATGAACATGTTCGATCCCATGTCCATGATGGGCATGATGATGGGGCAGCCGCAGCCCGGTGCCCTGAACCTTGCGCGTCCGGAGGGCTGGATCGTGTTCATGAATCCCGCCACCTACCCGGCGATGATGAATCCGGCCACCTACACCCAGTTCATGAAGCCGGACTATTACATGCAGTTCGCGAATCCCAACAACTGGATGGCCTGGATGAACCCGGCTTCCTACGGCGTCTACATGAATCCCATGAGCTACATGCAGATGATGAACCCCATGGGGTACATGCAGTTCATGAATCCCAGCACCTACATGCAGTGGATGAATCCCGCGAACTACAACGCGCTCATGGATCCGAACATCTACATGCAGTGGATGAACCCGGCTTCCTACGGCATGCAGCCCTAGGCGGGAGGAGGGACTTTCCAGCCGCCCTGCCAGGTACCGGCGGGGCAGGCGTATCCGGCATCCCCGGACAGTGACTCCGCTGCCGGGGGAATCCCGGCATCATGAGCCTTCCTGCCCACCGGCCCTGCACAGGCCATCCGGCAGCAGGCCGTCACTGACCGCCTGGCGCAGGGACCCGGCAGCGCCCCGCCACAGCGCAATGCGCCGGGTCCCGGAAGCCACTGTCACCTCGGGGTGCGGCCCGCCGGAGCGCAGGGCCGTTTTCAGGTCCGACAGACGCACCCACAGCCAGTCGACCCGCTCGAGGGCCGCTTCGCAGGGATGTTCCGCAATGTCCCGCCCGGACAGGAAGGGCACCTCGGCGACATAGGAAGAAACACCGCCGAAGTCGCTGGGGGTTTTCCCGGCCAGCTCGGCTGCGGTGGGCGTGCCGAAGGCACAGCGGGTTTCCTCCAGCATCTCCCTTGCCGCCGTCTCGGCAACGGATTCACCGGGCCTGCTGCCGCCGTCGAAGGCCCCGTATCCCACCCTGCCGGCCGCCGGATCGAATGCCAGCAGCACATGGGGGATCCCGCCGGGACAGGCATAGGGGATGACCCCGGCGGTGCCGGCCCGTGCGCCGCAGGCCGCGACGGCGGAAGCGACAGCCAGGATCGCCGCCAGGCTTCGTTTCAGGTCAGACCGGCACATCCACATATAATACCCGCCATGGTCGAACCCTGGATCATCATCACCATCGCCGCGGCGTTCTTCCAGAACCTCCGCTCGGCGCTGCAGAAACACCTCAAGGGGCGGCTGTCCACCACCGGGGCAGGCTATTCCCGTTTCATCTACGCCCTGCCCGTGGCCGCGGCCTACCTGGGCCTGCTGCTCTGGGCCGGGGACCATCCGCTGCCCGCGGCCAATGCGCGCTTCCTCTGGTTCTGCCTGTTCGGGGGCATCTGCCAGATCCTGTTCACCGTCTGCCTGCTGTGGATGTTCTCCTTCCAGAGTTTCGCGGTGGGAACCACGTTTTCCAAGCTGGAAGTGATCATGGTGGCGGTGCTCGGGGCGATCCTGCTCGGCGACTATCTGAATGCCTGGGCGGTGCTGGCCATCGTGATCTCGTCTCTCGGCGTGGTGGCGCTTTCCCTGGGCCAGAACAGGCTGACCCTGCGGGGCATGCTGGACGGCGTGCTGCGCCGGCCAACGCTGATCGGCCTCGTCTGCGCCGCATGGCTCGGGGGTTCCGTGGTGTTCTACCGGGGGGCTTCGCTGGCCCTTGGCCATGACGATTTCGTCGTCAGTGCCGCCCTGACGCTGTTCGTCAGCCTGGCCATCCAGACCCTGCTGATGGGGGGCTACCTGGTCCTGCGCGAGCCCGGCGAACTTGGCCGGGTGCTGCGGCACTGGCGCTGGGCGGGTGCAGCGGGACTCGCCGGGGCGCTCGCCTCCATCTGCTGGTTCACCGCCTTCACCATCCAGAACGCAAGCTTCGTCCGCGCCGTGGGCCAGGTGGAACTGGTCTTCACCTTCGTCGCGACCACGGTATTCTTCCGGGAAAAGGTCAGTACTGCGGAGGTGGCCGGCATTGTACTGGTCTGCGGAGGAATCATATTATTGGTCCTTTACGGTTGATCATCCCCGGGGACCACCAATGAACAGACCCTTCACACCCGAGTCCGGCCTCATGCCGGCAGCCACGGAAGCCGAAGCAAGGGAACAGCTCGCGGCACTGTACCGGCTATATGCGCATTTCGGCTGGACCGACCTCACCTTCACCCATGCATCGGCCAGGGTGCCCGGGGAGCCGGATCACTACCTGATCAAGCAGGACGAGCTCCTGATGGATGAGGTCACGGCACGGAATCTGGTCAAGATGGACCTCGACGGCAACCCGGTGACCGGAGACTATCAGCCCAACCTGGCTGGCCACCTCATTCACAGTGCCGTTCTCGGGTCGCGGCCGGACGTGACTTTCGCCGCCCACACCCATTCCCGGGCCGGCGTGGCGGTCAGCGCGATGCAGTGCGGCCTTTTGCCGCTCAGCCAGCATGCCAACCTGATCCTCCCAACGGTGCGCTACCACGACTACCAGGACGTGACCCAAAACGAGGATGAATGCGCCGCCCTGACCAGGGATCTTGGTGACGCCTACCTCATGGTGATGCGGAACCACGGCCTTCTGTCCGTGGGCCGGTCGGCGGCGGAATGCTTCTACTATCTGTATTTCCTGGAAATGTCCTGCAAGATCCAGGTGGACGTGCTGGGGTCGGGGCAGGAGCCCATTCTCGTGGACGACCGGATCGTCGAGGCCCTGTTCAACGACCGCAGCGAAGGGGACTCCCAGCCCCCGGGGGCGCGCGCATGGCTGGCCATGGTCCGGATGCTGGAGCGCCGGGGAATCGACTATCGCGGCTGAGACGGGACTGCCCGGCCCGGTGCCCCCGGACGGCGCTGACACGGCGCCGTCTCCGCCACGGGAAGGGCGCTGGGCGGACGGCTCTCCGGGAGAGAATCACCCCCCGAGGAAGAGCTCTCCCACCTTGGGGTTGTCCAGCAGTTCGGACCCCTTTCCGGCGATCGCCACCTCGCCGGAGACCAGGACGTAGCCGATATCCGCGAATTCCAGCCCCTTCTTGGCGTTCTGCTCCACCATGATGATGGTCTTGCCCTCGTTGTTCTGCAGGTCGTCGAGGATCTCGAAGACCATGTCGATGAAGCGGGGCTCGAGACCGATGGAGGGTTCGTCGACGAGCAGCAGGTCGGGGTTCATGACCAGCGCGCGGGAGATCTCCAGCAGGCGGCGTTCACCGCCGGAAAGGACCTTTGCCTGGTGCCTGCGGCGGGCCGCAAGACGGGAATACTTGTCGAAGATCTTCTCCGCGGCCTGCTTGGCCTCGGCGGGCCGGTCCTTGAGGAAGCCGCCCATCCAGAGGTTTTCCTCCACGGTCATGCCGGGGAAGATGGACTTGTCCTGGAGGATGTAGGCGATTCCCGCGCGGGAAAGCTTTTCGTTGGGTGACAGGCTGGTGACGTCCAGTGCGTCCGCGCCCTGCCCTATGGTGATGCTGCCGGAAAAGATGTTGTTGAAGCCGAAGATGGCGTGCAGCACGGTGGACTTGCCGGCACCGTTGGGGCCGATGAGGCACAGGGACTGCTTGCGGCCGACCCGCAGGTTGACGTCGTGGAGAATCTCCATCTTGCCGTAGCCCGCATTCAGGTTCTCGATGGTGACATAGGGGCTGTTGCCTGCCAGGTCGTCGAGTTTCTCGATGCTGATTTCCTCGGCGATGGCCGCCGCCTGGCGCGTGACCTCGTCAACGGAGATGACCCCTTCGACCTCACCCTGGCCGTATCCGCGGATGCCTTTCTTCTCAGTCATGATTCAGTCCCCGTGCCGGATCAGTGGGCGCCGAGATAGGCATCGATCACCCGCTGGTCGTTCTGGATCTCCCCGGGTGTTCCGTTGGCCAGCAACTTGCCATGGGCAAGGCAGTAGATCGTGTCCGCCATGTTCATGATCACCCGCATGTTGTGCTCGATGATGAACAGCGTGATGCCGAACTCGCTGTTGGCCCGCTTGAGCCGGTCGATGAGGCCGTTGATCAGGGTCGGGTTGATGCCCGCCGTGGGTTCGTCCAGCAGGAGCACGGTGGGCTCGTTCATCAGCGCCATGGCGAACTCCAGCAGTTTCTGCTGGCCGAAGGACAGCGACCCGGAACGCAGGAACCGTTTTTCGTACAGCCCCACGAAATCCAGCAGCATCTCCGCCCGTTCCCGGTCCCCGGCGGTATTGTGGCCGAACGACTCGAGGAAGCTCATCTTGCGGTGGGGCATGGAGATCAGCATGTTCTCCACACAGTTCATGGCGCCGTAGATCCGCGTCTGCTGGAAGGTGCGAAGCAGCCCCAGGCGGGCGATCGTCTGCACCGGCAGCTTGGAGATCTCCTGGCCCTCGAAATGGATCGAGCCGGAATCGATGGGGTGATAGCCGACGATGGAATTGAACAGCGTGGTCTTGCCGGAGCCGTTGGGTCCGATCAGGCCGGTGATGCCGCCCTGTTCCACCTGCAGGGTGACATCGGTGTTGGCCATGACCCCGCCGAAGGTCTTGGTGACACCCTTGACGTCGATGATCGCGCTCACGCCGCTTCCTCCCCGACGTCCTTCTTCTCCACCCGGATACCGAACCACTCCGGCCGTTTGTGCACGAGCCAGCCCATGATGCCGTCCTGGAAGTACACCACGGTCACCACGATGAGGGCACCCAGGGCCACCCACTGCCAGCCGAGGAGATAGTTCCAGGTCACTTCCTTGATCACGTGGAAGGCGATGGCTCCGATCACGGGCCCCCAAAGGGTTCCCTTGCCGCCGAGGAGGACGCAGACCACCATGAAGATGCCGAGGTTGATGGTCTGGTAGGCGGTTTCCAGGGGTTCGAAGTGGATCAGCTGGAACGCGGAGATGCCGCCTGCCACGCCGACGAAGAAGGCGGAAAGTGCCCAGGCGGTGAGCTTGTACCTGAGGGTATGGATGCCCATGGCCTCGGCCTTTTCCTCGTCGTCGCGGATGGCGTTGACGGCGGCGCCGAAGCGGGTGCCGTAGAGCCACTTGCAAAAGATGAACAGGGCCACGCCGGTGCCGGCGAAGAGGAAATAGAAGAACAGCTTGCCGATATCCAGGTTGCCGGGATACACCGGCAGCTGGATGCCCTGGCCGCCGCCGACCCAGTCCCAGTTGGACACCAACTCCCCTGCGGCAATGGCGATGCCCAGGGTGCCGATGGCGAAATAGGGCCCCCTGAGGCCGAAGGTCACGTAGCCGAGAATGGCCGCGGACACGGCGCAGAACAGGCCCGCGCCGAGACAACCCACGAGAACACCGGTGAAGTACTGGCCATCGGTGAACAGCATCAGTTCCGAACGGCTGGCATCGGTGTACTCGCCGACGGGATGCACCATGCCGATGGTGATCAGCGCCGCGACGTACATCCCGGTGCCGTAGAAGAAGATATTGCCAAGGGAGTTGTAGCCCATCTGGCCGCCGGTCATGTCCCAGGTCAGCGAGACGATGATCATCAGCCACAGCGTGGCGAGCTGGGTGCGGAAATCCGGAAACAGGAAGGGCGACGCCAGGATGACCAGCAGCAGCGCCGAGTAGAACAGGATCTTTCGCATGTCCGTCCCTCCCCTATTTCAGGCTCTGGCGCATGCGGCGCTGCTGGATGAGACGAAAGACCAGCACCAGCAGCAACAGCAGTACCGCGATGGCCTGCTGGTAGCCGATGCCGAAAATGTGCGCGCCGTACTGCTCGGCGATGCCGATGCCGAGACCCGCGGCGATGACGCCCGGCAAGTTGCCGAGGCCCGCGGCGGTGACGATCACGAACGAGCGTACGGAATGGGTGATGCCGTAGAACGGCTGGATCACCCACACCATGACGATGATGGCGCCGGCCGCACCGCAGATGGCGGCGTTCAGCGAAAAGGTGAAGGAATACACCTTCTCGGTGTCGATGCCCAGCACCCGGGCGGCGCGGGCATCCTGGGCGGTGGCCCGGATGGCCTGGCCCATGCGGCTGTTCTTCATGAACAGCACGACGCCGGCGGCGAGCGCGGCCGCCATCAGCACGCCCAGCAGCTTGGCGATGGGAATGTCGACGAAGCCGTCGAAGAGATACAGGGTGTCGTACTGGAGCTGGATACTCTGGGTATCGGAACCGAACAGGAGGTTCAGCATCTGCGCCATGATGATCGCAAGACCGAAGGTCGCCAGCAGGGAGGTGAACAGGTCGCGCTCGATCACCCGGGCAATCACCAGCTTGTAGGCGATCCAGCCAAGGCCCCACATCACCACGAACGCCACGGGGACGCCGAGGAGCGGCGGCATGCCCTTCTTCGCCAGCCACCAGGCGACGTATCCTCCGGCGATCACGAAATCGCCCTGGGCCAGGTTCTTGACGTTCATCACCCCCCATACCAGGGCCAGGCCGTAGGCGGACAGGGCGAAGATCGCTCCGATCATCAGACCGTCAACGACGATCTTCAGGTTGACGACGGGAAACTGGAACAGGAGCGAGATGTTTCCGAGGATCTGGTCCATGGAAGCCGGCGGCGGATATCAGGGGACATACGGATCAGGGCGCCCCGGGGGCGCCCTGTCCGTCGGTTGCTGCGTTACTTGGGAGTACGCGGCCAGTTGACCTTGTGGGAGGCGAATTTCGATGGCGCCACCACGTTGTACTTGCCGTCCTGGATCTGCCGCAGAACCATGGGCTTGGCAATATTGTTGCCGAACTCGGAGAACCGGATGGCGCCGTAGAACGTCATCAGGTCGGTCTCGGCAATGGCGTCACGCACCGCTTCCTTGTCCAGGCTGCCGGCCCGCTCGAAGGCGTCCTTGAACACGTACACCGCGGCGGATGCCTGGGCGGTCTGGTAGGGAACGGTCTTCTCCGCGTATTCCGTGAACGCCCCCTTGAATTCCATCTCGTAGTTGGCGGCGGTACCGAACAGCGGGTCCTCGTAACTCAGCGTTTCCGCCCACTGGGTGGAGCACAGGATGTCGTTGGCCGACTCGCCGAAGTTGCCGACCACGTCCGCCGCTTCGCAGTGGGTGATGGCGATCATGGGCGTCGAGATTTTCTGCTCGCTGATCTGGCGGACCGCCGTGGCGGCGCCCTTGGAATGGCCGCTGACGATCAGGAGATCAGGCTTCAAAAGCTTGACCTTGGTCAGGATGGCGCTCATGTCGGACAGGTCGCGCGGCAGTTGCTCGTCGACCACGATCTGCATGTCGTACCGGCCGGCATCCTCCAGAACGCCCGCACGGATGTCGAGGGAGAACGGATCGTTCTCCACCGCCACCGCCACCTTCACGGAAGACGGGGTCTTGCCGGACTCCTCGGCCTTCTCGGCGGCCAGGGTCACCGCGGAAGCGAGGTACTGCTCCGAAGTGGACAGCACCGCGAACAGGTACTTGTAGCCCTGGTTGAACAGCGAGCGGGACGCACCCTCGGCCTCCACCATGGGAATCTGGTACTTCTCCGTCACCGGCGCGATGGCCTTGGTGAGGCCGGAGGAGTAGGGGCCAAGCATGTACTGGACCTTGTCCTGGTTGATCAGGCGTTCCGCCAGGGTGGCGCCCCGGTCGCCCTTGGACTCGTCATCGTAGTAAATGACATTGAAGTTGTAGCACTTGTCGCCGATTTTGACTCCGCCGGCATCCTTGATCTTCTGGATGGCGAACTCGTAGCCGTTCTTGGCATGGATACCGTTGGTGGCGTACTTGCCGGTCAGGGAGATCGCCGACCCCAGGGTAAGGGTTTCGCAATCCATGGCGGACGCCGGATTTGCGACAAGCAGGGACGCGCCCAATGCGCAGCCCAGCAGACTGAGTGGTTTCTTCATCGGTTGATATTCCTCTTGAACTGTATGGTGTAAGAAAAAAGTGCCCCGTTCCCCCGGGTTTGGAGAAAACCTGCACCCGGTCCACGCGGCTGGTGATATTTGAGGGGAGGGCATGATAGTGCAAGTTTCCGACGGTTGTCCAGTTCGGGAATCGACGGGTAATAAAACTGTAATTTCCGCGGAATCCGGGGCGTCGGACCCGGCCTTCCGGTCCGTCGACGCGCCCGTCCCGCCATGACTCCGCCCCGTTGGCGCGATTGCATGAAAACCGGCCGGATTCCTTTAAGTTTCCGCCCTTGTTCTGTGAAATAAATCCACGTCCAGTCCCAGGTCCTGCAGCCATGGCAACGTCCAGCGCAACCGGCTTCCGCCCCCGGGAGCCCATCCCGGTGCCGCCCCTGTACGCCTGGCCGCCCAGACCCCTGGCGGCACTCAGGTACCTGTTCATCGGCATGGCGTATCCCTGGGGATACCTCTACGCCGCGCTGGCCGTGGTCCTGTGGCTATGGCTGACGCCATCCATGGAAACCATGGCCACGCTGTCGCTGGACTGGATGGCCCTGATCTGGCTCAGGAACGCCGCGGTGCTGACCCTCTTTGCCGGCGGCCTCCACTGGTGGCTCTATATCCGTCGACAGCAGGAAAGCGACTACAAGTACAACACCGCGTGGATGGCCAGGGACGATGAGCGCTTCACATTCAACGACCAGGTCAAGGACAACATGTTCTGGAGCCTGGCCAGCGGCGTGACGGTCTGGACGCTGTACGAAAGCCTCACCTGGTGGTGGTATGCCTCGGGACACATGGAGTGGATCGGTTTCCGGGAGTCCCCCGTCCTCGTGATCCTCATGGCCTTCGGGGTGCTGTTCTGGTCGACCTTCCACTTCTACCTGAACCACCGCCTGCTCCACTGGCGGCCGCTTTTCGACATCGCTCACGACCTTCACCACCGCAATGGCAACACCGGCCCCTGGAGCGGCATCTCCATGCACCCGGTGGAGCACCTGATCTATTTCTCCCTGTTCCTTCTGTGGTGGGTGGTGCCGATCCATCCGGCGCTACTGATCCTGACCGGGCTTTACCAGGGCGTGAGCCCGGCGGTGTCCCACAGCGGCTTCAACCGGCTGAAGCTGGCCGGGGGGATCGACGTGCCGGCCGGAGACTACTTCCACCACCTGCACCACCGGTTCTTCCACGTCAACTACGGCAACAGCATGACGCCGGTGGACAAGCCCATGGGCAGCTGGCACGGCGGCGACGACGCGGGCCGGGTGCTGGTCAGGCAGCGGATGCGCAAGCTGGGGAACCCCGGCAGCTGAGCCGGCATCGGCGGCCGCACCCGGGGCCCCGGCTCCGGGGCGGACGGGCTTCAGCCCGGCGGGGCGTACATGCGGTCCGTCTTCGCGGCGCAGATGAAATCGTTGCGGTGCAGCCCGCGGATCTTGTGGGTCCACCAGGTCACCCGGACCTGGCCCCACTCGGTGACGATTTCGGGGTGGTGCCCCTCGGATTCCGCCAGCATGCCCACGCGCACGCTGAACGCCATGGCCTCGCTGAAATTGCGGAACCGGAACTCCCGCTCCAGCGTCAGGACGTCTTCCCGGGTCCGCCCCTCACAACACCCCACATACGACTCAGTCAGTCTTGATCATTCCCATGGATT
>VYFG01000059.1 GCA_009842505.1 Gammaproteobacteria bacterium | reverse complement strand
TAATTAAGCGATTACCCCTGCCTATCATGCGATTGTGGAACTTCGCGCCATTCCTGACGCATGGCAGGACTTGAGTCGGCGTCATCTCTCCATGACAGAATGACGGTGTCAGGAGAACTTGTCATAACGGATACTCCCGGGTGACAGCCCGGCTTCGACAATCAGGGAACGGATTGCGCTGTCCACCATGGGCGGGGGGCCGGCCAGGTAGGCCATCAGGTTATCCGGCAACCCTTCCTCCGCCTGCAAAGCGGAAATCGCCGCTTCATGCACGAAACCGGTGGCCCAGTTCAATTCCTCCGGCAGCGATTGCTCCATCACTGCGCCCTCATCCTCATGGGAGAACACGACGGTCACGGACAGACCATCCGGGTGTTCGGCTTTCAGCGCCCGCAGCCTGTCGGCGAAAAACAGGTCCCCGACCGTGCGAACGCCAAAGAACAGCCTGGCCCGGTGTTTTCGCAAATGGCCGGATTCGTGCGCATGGTCGAGTATGGACATCAGGCCGGCAATGCCGGAGCCACCGCCGACGAGAAACAGTTCACGGGACTCATCCGGGTGGAACGTGGCCCGGCCCAGGGGACCAAAGGCGCGCACCCCCTCGATGGTGACTTCCCTGGTGAAAGCCCACTCGGAAAACCCGCCGCCGGTCATTCGCTTGATCACGAATTCAAGCGACTTCGTCTCTGCGGCGTAATTGACCATCGAGTAGGCGCGGAAGCCCGGCAGGCCCGGCACTTCCAACACGAAAAACTGTCCGGCATGAAAGGAGACCGGCGTGGGGAAATCAGCCAGGAAGCACCGGATGTCCCTGGCCTCGTCGCTCCAGTCACGGAGGGTGACGACATGATGCCCGGGTGTAATGTCGTCATCGCGAAATCCCTGTATCTCGCCGGGTATGCCGATCCTGCATCCTGACGTTGCGGTCGCCTGGCACATCAGGAAATCGCCGCGCTCCGGTTTCAGCCTGCCCCTGCCGGGCGCCTCTTCCCAGCCCTGTTCGATGTCACCTTCGCGCAATCTGCCCCAGCAGGTGCCGCAGGTGCCGGTTCCACATTCATAGGGCAACGGAACGCCGGCGCGCAATCCGGCATACAGCAGTTTTTCTCCGGGCTCAGCCTCGAAATCGGCTGACTGCCTTTTGTTGCCTACCTCGATCAGCACGACAGGGGCCGGAATGCGTGGGGTCTACAATCCTGTGTCAGGGGCCGGCAATCACTCAAAAATCGTCGTCGTCGTCGTCGAAATCGTATTCCAGCTCCTGGTCCAGAAACACCATGACCTGTTCCCCTTCCAGCTTGACCTGGTACATCAGGAGCGGCTTTTCGGCGGGACCGCGGACTTCGCCGGTTTTCATGTCCCATTGCCAGAGATGCTTCGTGCAGGTCATGGTGCCGTTACTGCAGATCGCGGATTCGTGCAGGGGCTCTTCCATGTGCGGGCACATGGTCGGATAGGCGCGGAAGCCGTCGCCGACATTCGCAATGAGAATGTTGATGCCGTCGACTTCATACTTCTTGACGGTGTCCACCGCGACATCAGCCGCAACACAAACTGCTTTCCAGGTCATGGTCTTATCCTTGGGCCGCGTGAATGGACAGCCGGCCTATCAAATCGGGTAGTGTGATCCCTTGTCGAGCCGCCGGTTCAGCAGCCTGACCTCCCGTTCGGCGAATTTCACCTGGCCGTCGCTGATGGAAAAACGGTCGTTGTATCGGCCGACCAGGAACAGGTGCGAACTTCCGGCATCCACATGGGAATTAATGCCGTCGAGAAGGGTCTGGTAGACCGCCAGGGAAGTCGTTGCGGTGGCGGACCTGCCATCTTCCGCAACCTGCACGTCATATACCGTGCAATGACGCTTCAGCGGGGAATGGTCCGAGTTGTGCTTGGGCAGCATGTCCACCAGCGAGCGCATGTGTTCCCTGTTTCCACTGAGATAGGTCATGTCCGCGCTGATCTCGGGACTGTATGAACGGATGGCGTATTCGAATCCGTCATCACAGGAATCCAGCCAGTCGCCCCAGTTCAGGTCGTCCTGGTTGAGGCAGGTCTTGTAGATCAGGGATTTGATTTGCTCGACGATTACGACGTTGTTTGAGGTGTTGTTAGCAGACATATTCACAATCTAAAACTTAAGATGATGAGCACCCATGCACCGGCAGCGCCCTGGCGCCGCCGGATGCCATGGGTATGATTCGATAGCCGGATCAGGCGCTGGCTCTTTGGCCTTCAGATGCCGGATCAGGAATCTGGTATGCCTCGAACGCATGATCCGGGTTGCTGGGAGAACGATCCAGCCAGCGTCCCCATTCCTCATAGTAGTGACGCATGCCGTTTTCATCGTGGATGGTTTCGTTCTCATGGCGGGCATGCAGAATGTGGCGATTTTCCGCGGCGGGGTGCATGCAGGCGCCCTGTGCGGTCACAGCCAGCAGGTCTTCATGCAGATTCCGGCCGAAGGGGCCCCAGATACTGTTGTGATGCTGAACACGCGTTTGCCTTTCTTCCGGGGTATCGCTGGCCAGGCCCAGCCCGCGGAATTCGATCAGCACCTTGTCCGGGCCCAGGGGGGTCATCAGGTCGCACCGCAGGGCGGAGCCGCGCAGGTTGAAATTGACCCCGGGGAACATGTCGACCATGTACCAGTGGTTGGGGGGCAGGTGCGGGAAGGACAATGTTTCGCGGGAGTGGAAGCCCTGGTACTTGTCATACTGGACCTCGAAGCTGCCGACGTTGATATGGCCATTGTTGAAGCCCGAGTTCTTGCGCGCGAAGTACGCATCGTTGAAGCCCGTGATGCGGTTATGGTAGTGCAGGAAGTCGTGATAGAACTCGCAATTGGTGTCATGCCACAACTTGTAGTTGCACGGGATGATGGCCTTGTGATAATGGAAAATCTCCAGTGGTTCCTCATCCAGCGAGGAACGCAGGCAATCCAGTGAACCCGCGGCCCAGTCCTCGACGGTCATCGGGTTGTTGTCATCCAGATTTACCCATACGAATCCGCCAAAGTAGACTTCGGTTCTCAGTTCCCTGAGACCCACGTCCTCCTTTTTCAGGCGGTCCTGGTAACCTTCCTCCTGCCGCGAGATGTAGGTACACCGTCCCTTCATGTCGAACTGCCAGGCGTGGAACATGCAGGTCATGTGTCTCGGCGTGCCGGAAGGGCTTCCCTCGCGGAAACTGCCGGAGGGGCGGCGCTCGATCATGTTGCCGCGATGCGGACAGACATTGAGGAAAGAACGCACCTTCATGTCCTTGCCGCGGACCACGATAACGGGCTCGCGGGCAACGGTCACGGTCCGGAAATCATAGGCGTTCTTCAACTCTGACTCGTGGCATACGGGAATCCAGGACTTCTTCCAGATCTTGTCGAGTTCTTCCTCGAAAATTGCCTGGTCGGTGTAGATGCGGCTGTCAACCCACTCACCCTTGGATAGTTTGGGCGGTGCGGTCCATTGTGCGTGGTTTCTTGATGACATGGCAAATTGGCTTGTGTGCGTTGTGAATTTGATGGTTTTGTATGCAGGCAGGCAGCCGGGATCTGTCCGGTCAGTCGAGCTTGGATTCCCAGTTGACCTCTTCTGCAAATTTCCTCAGTTCTTCGGGTTTCATGTAGATCGTGTGTTCCGGTCCCGGGTAGTCGCGGGATTTCACTTCGTCGCGATACCGGATAAACACGTCTTCCATGATCGGGATCAGGTCCGTGTAGATCTTGGAGTGCCTCGGCACATGCTCCTCGTACAGGTTGAACAGGTCCGAGGTGATGATATGCACACCATCGGCCTTGTTGCCCGCACCCAGGCTGATCACCGGCACGGGCAGCGTCTCGGTCAGGTACTGGCAGACTTCCTCGCTGGTCACTTCACACAGGATCGAGAAGCACCCCGCATCCACCATCGCCCAGGCGTCATCCACCAGTTCCTTTGCCCGGTCGGCGGTTTTCCCCTGGGCGAAGAAGCCGCCCAGCTGCGGCATGCGCATCGGGGTAATGCCGATATGGCCCTGAACCGGAATCCCGGCCTTGACGATGGCCTCTATGTTTTTTGCGTGATGCTGGTTGCCTTCGCATTTCATGACCTCGGCATTGGCCTCGTGCACGAACCGGCCGGCATTCTCCACTGCCTGGTCCGGTGAGACATGAAAGCTCCAGTAGGGCATGTCCACCATGCGAAGACCATACCGGCTGCCCCGGTCAATGGCCTTGGCCATCATCATGACTTCATCAAAGGTAACCGTCACTGTGGACTTGTGTCCGAAGAGAATCATGCCGCCGGTGTCGGATACACAGAGAATATCGATACCAAGACGGTCGGCGATTACAGCACTTCGATAGTCATAAATTGCCATCTGAACGATCTGTTCGCCCTCCCGCATCTTCCTGTTCAGCTGGTTGATGGTGATTTTCTTGCGCTTAGCGGACTCCGCCATTGTTTGCTCCACGATTGGTTGTTCGATGTGTAATGGTTGCCCGGCATGGTCTACCGATGCACTCATACTATGGCTACGTGGCAATTCCGTCAAAGAGGTGTTTTCTATGATTCAATAGCCGAAACCTAAACAATCGTGGGCCGCCGATGGCCACAGGCAGCGCCGAGGACGAGGCTACCAGTTACCCCGCGCAATCCGCTTGTCGGGATCGAAAAGCGGCCGGTTCCGTACAGTGCGCACGCGTTCGATCCCAAGGACGTCGGCACCGAACCGTGTTGCCGGCGGATCAGAAGCCAGCACCAGGCCCATTCCGACTGTCCCGCCGTATACAACGCTGCGGGAAGCCGAAGTAACCAGGATCTGCCCGGAAGCCGGGGAAGCGACGGATTGCGGCGCCGAATACGGCGAATCGAGCGCCAACCGGTCGCTGTGGAAGAACACCCGGCGATAGCGGCGCCGGACCGGCTGTTCCGCATCGAACCGTCCCAGTCCGAGTTCATGGCTGTTGCAGCCAAGCCGGCAGTCGTTGCAGAAAAGCAGATAGCCTGCCTCGGTCCGGAGAATATCCGCCGCATCCAGTCCCGCGGGCCGGATCTTGCCGGCGAGCGCCGTGTACAACGCATCCGCTTCGGCGTCACCGGTGACCACGATTTCAAACCCCCTCTCCCCGGTATACCCGAGACGGCCGATCCGGCACGCTACTCCAGCCAGGGAAATCTCCCTATGGCGGAAGTAAGGCAACTGTCCCAGGTTGGCGGTGTCTCCAAACTCACCCAGGGACCGGAGGGCCGACGGCCCCTGTACGGAGAAAACGAAGGTCTCGCATGACAGGTCCATCACGCCTGTTGATTCGGAGGCCATCGAGACGGCACGTTCAATATCGGCCCGGAGGCCGGAATAGACCTCATAGCTGTCGGTATCCATGCACCAGACCGTCACATCCGAGCGCACGGCCCGCGTCCCGCCGACGCATACGCCGTAGCGAATCTCCCCCGGCTGCATTCCCGTGACAGGGCGGGACTGGAGCCCCTCGATGCATTCACGGCTGCCCGGACCGGAAATCCTGGCACATGACATGAATGAGAAATCGAACAGCACGCAGCCGGAACGGCATGCTCCCGCCTCTTCCAGCACGTTGCCGAAGTCCCGGACGCCAAAATCAGATAGACCGGCCATGCTGCGTTACTGATGGGAAATTGCCCGGACCAGCCTGCCCCAGGGGCTTGCTGATAGTTTAGAATTATCAAAAATTATAATATCCACAAAATCGCGATCAAAGCACAAGAGGCGGGAGACCATGTATCTGCGTCAATTTCAATATCTTGTAGCTCTGGAACAGGAGGGGCATTTCGGTCGTGCCGCGGAAAAATGTCACGTGTCCCAACCGAGCCTGTCAAGCTCCCTCAAGAGCCTGGAAGAAGAACTCGGATTTCCGATCATCCTCCGGCAGCAGAAGTTCCAGGGATTCACCCAGGAAGGCCATGTCGTTATCAACTGGGCCAAGAGGCTGCTGGCGGATCGTTCGGCGATGCTGGACGAACTGGCGGTGATGAGGGACAACCTGAACGGCCAGCTCCGTATCGGGGCGAGTCCCATGAGTTCTCCGCTGTTTCCGGCGGTCAGCCAGATGGTGCAGCGCCGGTACCCTTTCGTACAACTCGATATCCAGTTCATGGGCCTGGACCAGCTGGTGCTCATGCTGGGCAACTTCGAACTGGATGTGGGCTTCACGGATCTTGACGATCCGCAACTCGAGAAATTCATCACCCTGCCATTGTACGAGGAGCCACTCTACCTGCTGCTGCCGGAAAACGACTGGCTGGATGATGCGCCCACCAGCACCTGGAAAGAAGCAGCCACCCTGCCGTTGTCGCTCCTGTCCGACTCCACCCGGGAACGTCAGATCATGAATGCGGCTTTCGCCCAGGTGGGGTGCAATCCCACCCCGAAGCTTGAATCGAACTCCATATTCCAGTTGGCCTTCCACGTGATGGCCGGTGACCTTGCCACCATCGTGCCCAAGCGATTCGCACATCTGCCGCATACCCGGCAAAAAGTGCTCGAATCGCCAAGTATCACCCAGTCCATGGGACTGGTCTGGGTGCCGGGTGATCCGGTGTTTCCGATGACCAAGGCCATCGAATCCCTGATGCGCCAGGCCCTGGCGAACGGGCTGCTGGAAGAATCCTCCTTCCTGGAATCCGGGAAGTGATTGCGGCCGGACCGCGTTCCTGCCTGCCAGGGAAGCCGTTTCGTCCGCAAGCGGGTACAGCAGTATCCTGAAGTCCAATCGAAAGACTTTCTTCAGGTCAGGAAGCGGCGGTTTTTCCCCCGCCACTGTGCGATTTCCGGTCTAGCGCATTGAATCGGGGAGACTACAGTGCATAATCGGCCCCCCGCATAGCCCGGTCCGTCCATGCTGCTTTCGCCGTTGGTGCTGTTGCTCGTGCTGGTCATCGGGATGATGATCGGCAGCATCGGCATTGGCGGCGTGCTCCAGGTTCCGGTGCTGCATTTTCTCGGCGGCGTGCCCATCCATGCCGTGATCCCCGCCTGCATGCTGGCCTACCTGCTGCCGGGCATCGTCGGCGGTCTGGTGTACCACCGGCACGGCAGTCTGCACGGGCCTTCCGCCCGGCAGGTATGCCTGGGTGCGGTGCCCGGCGCCCTGCTGGGCGCCTGGCTGCTGCCCCATGCGCCGGGGCTGATTCTCGAGACGCTCATTGCGCTGCTGATTCTGTTCAGCGGCGTGGACGCGCTGGTCCGCCGGGGCCGGGGGTCAGGCGACGGCGACGGGCTGGGCGCGACGGGCTACGTGGCGGCGGGATTTTTCACGGGGACGATCTGCGCCCTGACCGGCGCCGGGGGACCGTTGGTGCTGGTGCCCGTCCTGGTCTGGTTCCGGGTTCCGGTTCGGGTCGTGGTGGGGCTTGGCCAGGTGATCCAGATACCGATATCGTTGATGGCCACGGGGTGGAATCTTCACAAGGGGATTGTGGACCTGGAGCTTGGCCTTTGGCTGACGGCGGTGCTGTCCGTGGGTGTGCTGGCCGGCGGCTGGGCCGCCCACCGGCTGGCGGAGTCGAAACTCAAGATGGCTGTCGCGCTGCTGCTGACCCTGGTCGGGGCAATGATGCTGATCCGTCTGGCCGTGTTCTGACGCGGGCCCCGTTACTCCTTCCGGTCTGGTTCGCTGTTTGAAACCCAGTCGACCAGATGTTCCACGACCTGTTCCTCGTGGATGAATTGCTCGCTGACCACCTTCCCGGTCACCGGCAGGGATTCGGGATCCCTGTCCAGCGTTCGCCCTTCGTGCACCAACCGGTAGGCGCAGGTCCACGGCATCTGTTCGAGGGTGTCCAGTCTCTCAGGGCCCAGCACGATGCAGGCCGGCTGGATCCTTTCGCGGTTTTCATAGTCCGCGCACCGGCAGGTGGCCGTATCGAGAAACCGGCAGGCGACATTGGTGTAGTGGATCCCGCCGGTGTCCTCATCCTCCAGCTTGACCAGACAGCAACGGCCGCAACCGTCGCACAGACTCTCCCATTCGTCGGCGGTCAATGCAAGCAGCGGACTTGTCATGAAACATACCGGTCGATCAGGACGCCAGTCTGAAGGCCGCTTCCAGCAGGGTTCTCGTGTATTCGTTTTCCGGGTTTTCGAAAATCCCCGATGCGCCGCCCTGCGCACCATTTCGCTCTCGCCACCCACAGAAAAATCAACGGATCAGCGGAATTCAAAAATCCGGAATAGGCCGCAACCATCGAATTCGGGAGCCTGTTCGTGAAGGTGTCGTGGCACTGCCGACTGACGCATGGTACAGCCCCGGTAGTGACGCCATTGATGCCCAGGGCAATCCCATTGTCTCGACCCATCATGGAGGTGCGTCCGGAATCGGGCAGGGCAGTAGCGCCCATGAGCCTCTGGTTAACGATATTCCAGTGTGACCGGGCTATCAATGCATTCACTTTCGGGCAGAATGACGTTAGGAGGATGAACTGATCGACGAAAATACAACGGAGTGATTCTCCAGGTGGAAGATCGAGGACACCGGATTAGAGGGAACTTTCCCAATCTCTGCCACCGAATCCGGGCCGAACTATTTCGATCCGATCCCCAATGACTTGATAAAAGATACTGTATCTCGGGTATTTCACCACGGGAATTCGCCGAATTCCGGTCACCGAAAGTCCTTCCAGTTCGGCGGCAATCAGCGGGTTGTCAGCTAAAACCTCGCATGTCCCAATATTCTGATCATGCATACTCTCTGACGCTTTCGGACTGTCGCCCGCGATCCAGGTTAGCAGCTCCCGCAGGTCATCAAGCGCTTGAGGCCGAAAGAGGAACCGGCTCATGCCTCCTTTATGACTTTTTTCATAAAGGCGCTCAACTCTTCCAGGGATATTTCCCTGGCGTCACCGAAATTCAGACCCTTTTCCAGAAACTTGCTGAGCTTTTTCCGTTGTTCAGCCTCGAAGGCATCTGTCCGGACCAGATGCTGCAGGTAATCGCTCGTGGAACTGAAGTGCTGCGCACGGGCCTGCTCAATGGCCATTTCCTTCAGTTCCTCAGGGATCGAGAGGTTCAATGTAGTATTTGGCATGGTCATACGCAGGATTCTTGCAATGGGCCCAACTTATCGCATTTTTGGACTATGCGCAAGAATTGCGCATGGAGCTTTACAAGAAAATCGCCCGCCAAACGGTGAGCCGAGATAAGAAGGTACCGGTGCGCTGCATGGGTGAAGTTATCATGACGCTCGCCCCATCGGTAATAAGGAGGTGGAATGGAAGACCCCGGCCAACACGGATCGTCTGATCACCTACCAGCGATGCGCAGGTGCACTCCAGAGTATTTATCGATCGTGAATGCGGTATGTGGATACTTCGGGTCAGGTCCAACTGGGAATCACCTTGGAACGCGATCGGTGATGCGCAACAGCAGCCGTATCCGACGCGGTCAGCGTGAGAACCAATATGTCTCAGAGAGTATTGCGGCCCAGGTTGTGGAACCCAGTTCCCCCCCGTCGTTTCGTGGATCCACTATTACTCCAATTTCCGTTCCGGGTGAATTACACTCGACCAGACAACGCTCCGCCAGACATCTGACCGGCATGGAGAACGATCCGGGGAAATCGTTTTTTAAAATAAATTGGGAGACAACAATGGGGGAATCCACTATGGGTAAAGCTCTGGCGGCCCTCGCTGCAGCCGCCATGCTCGCGGCGGGTTATTTGCATCCGGTCCATGGCGGCGCGCTGGCACCGGCCCCGCAGATCATCGCCGAGTACGACCGCAGCTTCATCGAGCGTTCCGGCGCCCAGACGTTCGGCGAATTGCTCGATACGGGGATCATCCGCTACTTCTTCACCGGTGGGCGCGACCTGCTCGTTATGGTGAACGGGCGGCCCTACGCCACGTCCGGGGACAACCTGGACTCCCTCCCGCTCTCGGCGATCGAGCGCATCGAGGTGCTGAGAGCCGAGAGCCTGGGGACGCTCGGCGACGGTGACGCGGTGCGCGGCGCATTCAACCTCGTGCTGAGGGAGGACCTGGACGGCTTCGACGTGCGCACCGTCGCCCGGCTGCCGGACCGCGACGGCGGGGACGCGCGCCAGGCCAGCGCCTTCTGGGGCGGCGGGATCGGCGTTGGCGGACACCTGACCGTCGGCGTCGACATCCTCGACCGCCAGGAGATCGTCGGCAGCACCCGCGAGCACAGCCGCTCGGAGTGGGTGGACGGCGGGAGCTTCGCCGATGCGAAAAACGTGAGCCTAAGCGGCAACACCGTCTACGTCACCGACACCAGTGCGGATGAGACGAGGTCCGTCCCGCTCGGCCAGTGCGACCCGGCATACGGCTACACCGGCCTGCTCAGCAACCCGCCGGGGATCAGTTCGGGGGACAAGGGATGCGGGTTCGCCTTCGGAAACATCTGGTGGGACAGCGAGAGCTACGACCAGAAGAACGCGATCCTCAACCTGAGCCACCCGCTCGGAGAGCGCGCCGAGCTCCATGTGGACGCAAACGTGACCCACGGACGCTCGGCGTTCCGCTACGCGCCGTCGGTTGAAGTCTTCACAATCACCCCGAGCAGGACCCTGCTCGACGCAATCAACGCCTCGGCGAGTGACGCCGAACCGGCTTTCGAGGCGACTGGAGAGGACATCTTCTCGATCGGGCACCGCTTCACCGGCCACGGCAACCGGGACTGGAGGACGAGCACCGAAGAGTATGACCTTTCGGCCAGCATCCGGGGCCGGCTCTCCGAAGGCCTCGGTTACGACGCCCGCATCAGAGCCTTCGGGTTCGACAGCTCGGTGTCGGGCGACACCTTCGTGGACGCCGAGATCATCCGGCAGGAGATCGAGGCCGGAAGATACGACCTGGCCGATCCGCTGTCCATGGATCCGGATCATCTGGAAGCGATCGCAAGAAGCAGCCTGCGCGAGGAGGAGGACATCGGCTCCAGGTATCTGGGCGCGCGCCTCGCGCTCGAGGGCGCCGGGCCGGGCCTCGGCGGGCGCAGCACGGCGTGGACCGCGGGGATTGAACTGGCCGAAGTGAAGGACCATCAATTTCTGGCGTTCCGGGCCCGCGACGGCCGGACCCGTGACGTGAACGGGGTGCTCGGGTCGGGGGGCACCAGCTACGCCGGCGAGCGCGATACGGCGGGCGCCTTCACCGAGGTGTCCCTGCCCCTCGCCGATACTGTGGACGTGAGAGCCGCGGCGCGGGCCGACGAGTACGATGACGTCGGGGCCCTGCACGCACGGCGTCTCGGGATCGAGTACCGCCCGAGCGGCATCGTGACACTGCGCGGCTCGTGGAGCACGGGGGACCAGGCGCCTTCCATGGACCACCTGCACAGCACCTCACAACACCCCACATACGACTCAGTCAGTCTTGATCATTCCCATGGATT
>VYFG01000027.1 GCA_009842505.1 Gammaproteobacteria bacterium | reverse complement strand
GGAATGTACTCGCTCAGGCCCAGTGAGTCAACTGTGGGACGTTGTGAGACCCGGGCCGGGTGGTTCCGGCGGCGGAATTCCTTCAGGACGTGGCCGCCGATCTTGAGGGTTGCGAAGTCGCCGGGTTCGGTTGCGACGGATACAAGCACGCCGAGGTACTGGATTTTCTCGACCGGGCGGACGTGGCCTGGACCGTCGAGGCGCGGCGCGTGGGCGCGGGCAGGGACGGCGGGCAGGACGTGCGGCGGTTCCAGCGCCTGGTGCACAACCGGCAGCTTGTTATGGAAAAGAACCTGTCCCTGTCAACCGCCATATCGCAATCGACCCTCAAGCGCGATTCCAACGGCAACCCCGGGCTGGACAAGGCCAACAGCCGGGGCCGGATCGACGTGCTATCCGCCGCCGTCATCGCATGCGGCATGGCGGAGCCGTATTTCGACCGGGACGAAGATCCCGGGTTCCGCATGGTGCAGGTGGGATGAGCCGGTATCACCTGCAACTGAATACCCGGCGCTGGCAGGATACCCGCGCCGCCGTCCTGGTCCGGGATATCCACATATGCCAGATATGCGGATACCCGGCATATCCCGCCGAGATCGACCACGTTACCCCCCTGCACGTCGATCCCGAGCAGGACCCCTACGACCCCGCCGGGTGCCAGACCCTTTGCATACCGTGCCATCGGGAAAAGACCCGGAAAGAGCTTGGCCACGCCGCCCCCGTTCCGGGCCGTGCGGCGTGGGATGATTTTGTCAACCAACTGTCAACCGAGAGGAAAAATACATGACAGACAAGACCCGAAAGACGGCTATCCAAATCGCCGTTGCCATGAGTGAATGCCGGACGGCGATCACCGAAAACATGAAGGCCCCGGAAGGGGAATCGAGCGAGGCCCGCGCCGAGCGGGAAAAGCGCCGGGACGAAGCCACGGCGAAGCTGGCGGACCTTGAGCCGGAATACCGGGCGGCCCTGGTGCTGGACGCCAGCGAGCGGGCGCAGGCCGGTGCGCCGGAAACCCGGGAAACCCGCGCCATGGACCCGGAGGAACGGGAGCGCCTGGACCTGCGCCGCAAGGCGAGCCTTAGCCGAATGTTCGCCGCCGCCGTCATGGGAAACCGGTTCGAGGGTGCCGACGAGGAATACAGGCAAGCCGTGGGCGCGTCCGAAAGGTCAATCCCGATTGACTATTTCGAGCGGGAGCCCGTGGAGGTCCGGGCGGACGCGGCAACCGCCGCGCCGGGCACCATCGGGGTAAACATGACCGGCCTGGTACCGGCGGTTTTCACCAAGTCCATTGCCGCCCGGATCGGCATCCAGATGCCCCGCGCCCCCTCCGGCCAGTATTCCGTGCCGAGGATTACAACCAACCTCACCGGGGCGGCCAAGGCCAAGGGCGGGGCGCAGGAATCGACCGCCGCCGCCTTTACCATCGTATCCGCCAAGCCCCGGCGGATCAGCGCCCGCCTTTCCCTCCGGGCCGAGGACCTGGCCGAGGCGGGCGTTCCGGGGTTCGAGGCGTCATTGCGCCAGAACCTCATGCTCGTTCTGGGCGACGTGCTGGATACCCAGATCATCACCGGCGACGGAACCGCGCCGAACATATCCGGGATGCTGCACCAGTTGACGGATGACGCAGACCCTACGGCGGCCATCACGTTTTCCGCGTTCGTTTCCGACATGGCCGGACTGCTGGACGGAAAATGGGCCAGCAAGCTGTCCGAACTTCGCATGGTTACGAATCAAACCGTCATGGGCAAGCTGGCCGGTACCCTCATGGACGGGGTAGGCGACAAGACCAAGGGGTTTTCGTTCCCCGGAACGGACACCATCGCGGATTGGGCGGACGCCAAGCTGGGGGGATTCTGGTGCAACGGGCGTATGCCCGCCGCCGCATCCGACATCAGCCAGTGCATCGCCGTCCGTGCCGGACTGATGCTGGACCCGGACGGCGGCGCGGCCATGCCCGCCGTGCTGCCTACCTGGGGGGATATCGGCATCAGCGATCCCTACAGCGATTCCGCCAGCGCAACGGAGCACGTTACCCTTCATGCCCTGATCGGCGACAAGGTGATCATCCGCCACCCGGACGCCTTCGCCGAAGTGCGGATCAAGACGGCCTGATCCGGTGGACGTCGAGCATCGGGCATCCCTTTCGGGGGATATCGAGGTCCGGGCGTCCGGGAAGGTGGGCGGCGTCGCCATGCTGTACGGCGACGCCGCGGACCTGGGCCGGGGCGTCCGGGAAGTCTTTGCCCCGGGCGCACTGAAACCGGGGGACGTGCCGGCACGGATCACGGAAGGGCACGGCGGGCCGGTTGTGGCGCCGGCGCCGGAAATCCGTTTCGAGCATGACCGGCTGGAGGTGGAGTTTTCGGCGGAACCGGAAATCCGCGCCCGCGTCCAGCGGGGGGAATTGCGGCATTTCTCGATTGAATTCATATCCCGGGCGGAACGGTTCCTTACCGATACCTTCACGCGGGAAATCCGGGAGGCCATCCTTACCGGCGTTGCACTGGTTCCCAACCCCGCCTATCGGCAGACTTCCGCCGAGGCCCGGGCCGAGGTATCGGAGGATGCCGATAACGCCATCCTGTGGCTTCTGTGATGCGATTCCTGACGAAATCCCGCAAGGGGGCGGTAGAGGCCCGTTCCGGCTATTCCGGGCTTGTGCTGGCCGGTTTCGAGGCCGAGGCCCACGGCGACGGCAACCGGGACCCGCGCCATACGGCCGCGCTTGAAGTTGCCGCCGGTCTGTGGTCCCGGGCGCTTTCCATGGCAACCGGGGGAGAGCCTTACCTTACCCCGTCCGTGCTGGCCCACATTGGCCGCGCCCTGGTGCGGGGCGGGGAATGCGTCTGCATCGTCAGCCCGGGGGAAGTCCTGCAACCGGCGGTACTGGTGAACGTCCACGGCGGGGCGGACCCGGCGTCATGGCGCTATGTCCTGGACGTTGTGGGGCCGACGAAAACGGAAACCCGGTACCTTGCGGCGTCCGAAGTGGTGCACTTCCGATACGCCTACAGGGTGGACCAGCCATGGCGGGGCGTCGCCCCGTGGCAGTGGGCGAGGGTATCCGCCGGTGCAGCTGCGAACATCGAGGCCCTGGCCCGGGATGAAGCCGGGATACCGGCGGGGTACCTGGTGCAGGAAGGCGGAAACATGAACGATTTGCAGTTTGAGCGATTTTCCGAGGCGCTGCAAAACATACGCGGACGGATCAACGCATTCATGAACAAGAAGCATCCGAGCACCGGCGGCGAACTGCCGTTCAAGGCCGAGCGGATCGGGGGCAACCCGCCGGATTCAATCAACGTATTGCGGAACGATTCCGCCGTCCAGCTATTGGCCGCCTGCGGCGTTCATCCCGGACTGGTGGGAATTGAGCGCGGGGAAGGGACGGCGAGCCGGGAGCAATGGCGGCAATTTCTGTACGCCACCATCGAGCCGGTGGCCCGCCTTGCGATTGCCGATGAACTCGATGCCAAGCTGGATACCGGTATCCGGCTGGCGTTCGACGACCTAGCCGCGTCCGATATCCAGGGCCGCGCCCGGGCCTATGGCACCTTGACCAAGGGGGGTATGGACAAGGGCAAGGCGGCGCGGTTGTGCGGGTTCGATTAGTGGGTTGCGGGGGGTTGGTGGAAAGACTACGATTTTCTGCAATCACTTCATAGGCGCAATCATGAACAATGAAACGACACAGAAAGAATTAAAGGGGCTGGATGCAATGTTGGAACTGACAAAAGACCGCTTGAAGGAACAGGCGGACGATCGCCGCCTGTTGACCATGAAAGCCGGAATTATGTTTGTCATTGGTTCCTACATCGTTACAGGTGAATTGCAACCTCTCAATTGGTATTCCGGCATCGCGTACCTTTGTACGTTTGTATCCATGGTCTGCGGGCTGGTTGCCATCTATGCCAAAACGGACTTGACGCTAAAGCTGCTGGATTTGAAAGAGGCTTTGGACGATAAGGGATATGAAAACGGGCTGGCGTGGATATTGGATACCGGCATCTATGTATGTGACGAAAACGCCAAAAAATCAAACCGGGTGGCGACCGTGTTTAATGTCGGAATTGGTGCCCTAGGACTTGCCATCTTGCTTGACTTCATTGCGGGTCACGTTTTACCGGCTCTGTCCCCGGCCTAGGTTGCGGGGTGTCTACAGGCCGGTCCCTGCGTTCTACAGGCCGGTCCCTGTGTTCTGGTTCCCGTGACGGTTTCGGTTGAGGGTTTTGTTGCGTCATTTCTGTAGTTTTGTCGTTCAGAATATGAAAAAAAACCGGGGCAGTGCCCCGGTTTTCTGTAGTGCCAGAATAGGCTTAGAAGTCCATGCGCACTCCAAGCGCGATTGTGTCGGCATCCATGGAACCAGTATCCGAATTGTGGAACTGGCCCCACAGCTTAAGACCGCCACCCATGTTGAGCACTCCGATCAATGCCAGTTCGTCCTTTTCCGTGGTTGATCCCCCGGCTTCGGTTTCCTGTGTGCCGTAACCCACAGTCACACTGAGTTGATCGGTTACGCTTGTACCCAGCCAAAGCAGGGTATTGTTCGTTTCCGATTCGTCGCCGGTTTCAGATTGTTCATGAGCCACCGTTACGGTGACGCCTCCAAAACCCAAGATGCCTGCGACGCCCATTACGTCCGTGTTTGAATCATCGTTGGAATCGAAAGCTCCGGCGATAGTAACGTTGTTCATGGGCGTCACGGTCACACCGCCACCAACCCCGTTGCCGCCGCCGTCGCCAGCGTCATCGACGCGGGCATCAAGTGCCATTGATACAGGCCCGAAGCTATGGGCGTATTTGACAGTGTTACCGGTACGGAAAGGGCCGATTTGTCCCGGGCCATTAATAATGTTCAGGCTGGCATGGGTGCCGAGATGCTGAAAATAGGCGGACCACTGCTGCCCCAAGGAGACAGAACCAAACGAACCGGACATGCCGACGAATGCCAGGCGTCTATTGAGACCGCTTTTGTTAACCCCGCCGTGTTTATGGTCATCGGCTTCGGCTGTCATTCCGGCGGATGCGTTGTCAGTCGTGGTTCCGAACTCGTAACGTGCGAAGGCAGACATTCCGTTTCCAAGGTCGCTCGAACCCTTGAAGCCAAAGCGGGAACCGGAGGTTTCCATGTTGGTATCGTCATTGTCCGCGATCACGATGCGATTGTTGATCCGCCCGTAAGCGGATATGTCAGCGTAGGCGACGGGAGCGGCGACAACACCGGCCACGGCTACGGCAATCAATTTTCTATTCATGGGATTAAATCCAAGTTAGTTGAAGGATTGATCAATTTTTCAAACAACTGCACTAGGGCACTGCCCCGGTGCGATCAAGGTTATATCATATTTTTGCCGAAATGTTAACTTTCTGTAATGTTCAGTTTTCGGTTTTGGGCGGGATTGTCCGGGCCGCCGATTTGTGCCAGACTTTCCCCGCCTGCCCAATACCTTATACGTTGACGCCGGATAGACGTGAAAGGGGAAGGATGACAATGCTGCGGCAGGACAGGTTTTGCTAGCGATTAGTTTCACCTGACATATAAGGCGGAATCCTTCCCTCCGGCACTCCCTTCCCTGTCCCATGATTGCAAAGTATCCCCCGCCGATCAAATTCCCTCACAAAACGATCATCCAGCGATCTATCCTGAAGGTCCTGGATGACAGGGAATTGCATTACATCAGGGACATTCGGGATCGCGTTGCCGATGACCTGAAAATCACTGCCGCCGCACTTTCTAGGCAGTACGGGGAAGTAAATGCGTTTGAAAAGCGCATGAATAATATCTTGACGGAAACAAAGGATCAGGGGCTCATCGAAAGCCCCAAGAGGGGGTATTACCAGTTAGTCGCTGAATATGTACAGCCGCCGAAAACGGAACCCGGGCTAGGCATTTGCATCCCGGACCAACCACTGACGCGGGAGGCTTACCGAAAATGGCTAATCAGCGAACTGGCCCGGATTGAGGGATTGACGGAATAGCGCCGTTTCACATTCCGCACTTGTGGGATAATCTGTTGGATAAATCTGCTTAATGCCTCAAAAATCGCATAGGTAAGCCATTCTTCTACTTGCCTATGCAGAACGACCCGAAAATCCTGCCCAGCAGGTCATCGCTGGTGACCGTTCCGGTGATCTCCCCCAGGTCGTTCTGCGCCAGCCTCAGCTCCTCCGCCAGCAACTCTCCGGCCCGCATTTCACGCAGTCGCTCGATACCCAGGGACAGGTGCCGGTGCGCCCTTTCGAGCGCATCGAGATGTCTCTGTCGGGCGATGTATCCCGCGGACTCCGCCTCGCGATATCCGGCGAACTCCTTGATGCGCTCGACCAGGGCGTCCATTCCATCGCCGGTCAGCACCGAGAGATAAACCGCGTCGCCGTCGGCTCCCGGCGGATGACCGGACAGGTCAATCTTGTTGCAGACGAAAATCACCGGACCGCCGGCATCATCCCCGTGGCTCCCTCCCGGTCCTTCCAATGCATGATCCCTGACCTCCAGCACCAGGTCCGCATCCTGCCTGGCCTGCCGGGCCCTCTGGACCCCCTCGGCCTCGATCACGTCGTCGCTGTCGCGGATGCCCGCGGTATCCACCAGCATCACCGGCAGGCCGTCAAGATCCAGGTACTGCTCCAGGACATCCCGGGTGGTGCCGGGGATGTCGCTCACGATGGCCCTTTGTTCCCGCAGCAGGCGATTGAGCAGGCTCGATTTGCCGGTATTGGGCGCACCGCTGATCACCACCCGCAGACCGTCGCGCAGCAACCTGCCCTGGCGCATGCCGCGGCGCAGGTCCGTGAAGGCCTGCTCGAGGGACTCAAGGCGCCGCATCACCTCCCCGTCCGCCAGGAAATCGATCTCCTCGTCGGGAAAGTCGATGGCTGCCTCCACGTAGACCCTGAGGTCGGTGAGACCGTCCGCCAGCGCGTGGACCTGCTGCGACAGGACCCCACGCAGCGCGTTCATGGCCGAGCGCGCGGCGGCCGCGGTGCTGCTCTCGATCAGGTCGGCCACCGCTTCCGCCTGGGCAAGGTCCAGCCGACCTGCGAGAAAGGCGCGTTCGCTGAACTCCCCCGGCCTGGCCAGCCTAGCGCCCAGGTCCAGGCACTGACGGATGAGCATCTGCATGGCGACCGGGCTGCCGTGACCCTGCAGTTCCAGAACATCCTCCCCGGTATAGCTGCCAGGGGCGGGAAAGCGGATCGCGATGCCCTGGTCGATCACCCCGCCGGATCCATCCCGGAATTCCTCCAGGCAGGCCCGTCTCGGCGGGGGCAGGTGACCGGTCAGACTGCGCGCGATGCCGGGCACCAGGGGCCCGGAAAGCCGGACGATGCCGATTCCCCCGCGTCCCGGCGGCGTGGACAGGGCGACAATAGTATCTCCCTCTCGGCCGGTTTCCCGCTCAGGAACTCTGGTACTTCCGCGTGATGACGTATTGCTGGGCAATGGACAGCAGGTTATTCACCACCCAGTAAAGAACCAGGCCGGCGGGGAACCAGAGGAAGAAAACGGTGAACACGATGGGCAGGGCGGTCATGATCTTTTTCTGTAACGGGTCCAGCGGCGCGGGATTGAGGTATTGCTGGGCCAGCATGGAGGCTCCCATGACGACGGGCAGCACGTAGTAGGGATCCGGCAGCGAAAGGTCCCTGAGCCAGAGAGCGAAGCTGGCCTGACGGAGTTCCACGCTCTCCAGCAGTACCCAGTACAGGGCGATGAACACCGGGATCTGCACCAGGATCGGCAGGCAGCCGCCGGCGGGGTTGACCTTCTCGGTCTTGTAGAGCTTCATCATTTCCTGCTGGAACTTCTGCTTGTCGTCCCCGTAGCGCTCCTTCAGGGTCTGCAGCCGGGGCTGCAGCTTCTTCATTTTCGCCATGGACTTGTAGCTGGCGGCGGACAGCGGATAGAAGATCAGCTTGACCAGCAGCGTCAGCAGTATGATCGCCCATCCCCAGTTGCCCACGAAATTGTGTATTTTCTGCAACAGCCAGAACAGGGGCTCCGCAACCGGTGTCAGCCAGCCATAATCCACCGTCAGAATGATGCCGTCCACGTCCAGTGCCTGGAGCCGGGTCTGCTCCTTGGGGCCGACGAACAGGGAACTGCTGAGGACGCCGCGGCCTTCCGCGGGGATTCGCACCGGCTCGGTATGCTTGAAGCCGATCCGATACTGCGGCATCGCGGTGTCCCGGCTGACCCCCGAATAGAACTGGTAGCCCTGTGAACCCTCGGGCAGCAGGGCGCCGACAAAATAGTGCTGCAGCATGGCCACCCATCCGCCGGCGGTGGCCACATTCAGCGGCCCGTCCTCGATCTCGCCGTAATCCACCTTGTCGTACTTGTCTTCGGCGGTATAGATGACCGCTCCGTTGTAGCTGGGCAGCCGGCCCAGAAATCCCATGGATCCGGGCTGGGCCACCTCGGTCTGCTTCAGCTGTCCGTAGAGGAAACCCGCCCACTCTTCCTGGCTCCGGTTGTCGACCTCGAAATCGACGTCGATGTGGTAGCTGTTGCGGTGGAACGTGTAGATCTTGCGATACCGGACATCGTCCGGCGCGGTCCAGTTCAGGACCACCCTGACCGAATCCTCTCCGCCGAGTGTCACATTGTCCCGTTCCGGGGTGAACTCGACGTTGTGGTTGGGGTACTCCCGGCCGGTGCCGATCAGCCCGCTCTGGGCGATGTAGAGGGCGGGACGGTCGCGGTGCATGAGTACGAACGGATCGTCCGGAGTCTCCACGCTGACCGGGTGCTTCAGCAGCTCCACCCTGACCAGGTCGCCGCCCAGGGTGTCGATCCTGGCCCGCACGGTGTCCGTTTCGACGTTGACCATACGGCCAGGGGGAGCGATGTCCTCCTCGATCTCCGGTGCGGGGGGGGCGGCAATGCTCTCCACTTCCGGGGCGTCCGGGACATCGTCCCTGCCCGGAGCCGGTGCGTCGGACGTACCCCTCTCCCCGACAGACTCCGTGCCCTGTCCCGTACCGCGGCTGGGATCATGTTCCAACTGGTACTGGATCCAGGATTGCCAGATCATCATGAGAACCAGGCCGAGTGCGCCGAAAAGAATCAGTCGTCGGAAATCCATCGGGGATCGATCACGTCGTTGCAGTTGTTGTTCAGGTTTCCGGTTCGGCAACCCCGGAAGCGCAGGCGCAGGCGTCGGCATCCGCGGACCCGGGAACCGGA
This sequence comes from Gammaproteobacteria bacterium, assembly GCA_009842505.1. Taxonomy (GTDB): domain Bacteria; phylum Pseudomonadota; class Gammaproteobacteria; order Arenicellales; family Poriferihabitantaceae; genus VYFG01. The sequence goes on along the minus strand of VYFG01000027.1, from coordinate 2,350 downwards.
TCGAATCCTCCCGGATGTAGCTGGTGGCACTTCAGAATCCGGCAAAGCGTGTACCAGCTGCCCCGCAGCGACCCGTGAATCCGGATCGCTTCCAGGGCATAACTGGAACAAACGGGATAGAAACGGCAATTCTGGCCGAGGAGCGGGCTCAGCAGCAGCCGGTATCCCCTGATCAGCAGTATCAGCACATGCCGCATGTCAGTTCACCAATCTCCATAACCTGTCCAGGTCCCGGCGGAGCTCCGAGTTTTCGGTGCCGGAAGCCAGAGGCCGCGCCACCACCACGAAATCAATCCCCCCGGCACTTTCAGGGTCCGCAGCCAAGCCTTCCCGATATCGTCGGAATGATTCGCGCACCTGGCGCTTGATCCGGTTGCGCCCCACTGCCGACCTGCTGACCTTGCGCGAAACCGCCAGGCCGAGACGATGGACACCGACATCATTGGGCAACTGGTATAACGTGAAGTACCGGCCCCCCCGAAGGTTCCTCTGACCGAAAACCTCCCGGAAACGCCGGGGGGCGACGAGGCGGTGACGGCGCCCGAAATCCGTCATCGCAAACGGCGCGGGACCTGTCGCGCGGCCCTGATCGACCGGCGGAGTAATCGATCGACCTCCGCGTCCGGTTCCCTAGGCGCTCAACCTTGCCCGGCCCCGGGCACGGCGTGCATTGATGATCGCCCGTCCGCCGCGGGTTTTCATGCGGGCGCGGAAACCGTGATTCCGCTTGCGTTTGATGACGCTCGGTTGAAAAGTGCGCTTCATGACGACCAATCAGGGACGTTCGAGGGGGTGCGCAATCTACCTTGTTTATCGCCAAATTTCAAGGAGAACCGGCTGCCACGGGACCGCCTCCCTATCCCGGTTTGGGGATTCGAATGACCGCGGGGGGGCGGTTAGAATCCTCCATCTGCCCGCCGCGTCCGGGCCACCCATTCCCGGGAGCCCCCGGGCCGCCGCTGGAGACGCGGGGCTCCCGCACACAAACCCGACATCGAACCCGAGACAATGAACAGGAACGACAAACCCATGAACGCCTTTTACGCCCAGTCAGGCGGCGTCACCGCGGTCATCAACGCCTCCGCTGCGGGTGTCATAGAAACCGCGCGCCGGCACCGGGACCGGATCCGGAAGGTCTATGCAGGCCGCAGCGGCATCATCGGGGCGTTGACGGAGGACCTCATCGACACCTCCAGGGAACCCATTGCCAATATCCGCAAATTGCGCCACACGCCTTCCGGGGCCTTCGGTTCCTGCCGCTACAAGCTGAAGAGCCTGGAGGAGAACCGGCGCGAATATGAACGGCTGATCGAGGTGTTCAGCGCCCACGACATCGGTTATTTCTTTTACAACGGGGGCGGCGATTCCGCGGACACCTGTCTCAAGATTTCCCAGCTGTCGAAGCGGCTCGGATACCCGATACAGGCAATCCACGTACCCAAGACCGTGGACAACGACCTCCCCATCACCGACAACTGCCCCGGCTTCGGTTCGGTGGCGAAATACGTCGCCGTATCCACCAGGGAGGCGAGCTTCGACGTGGCCTCCATGTGCAAGACCTCCACCAAGGTGTTTGTCCTCGAGGTGATGGGGCGCCATGCCGGCTGGATTGCCGCCGCAGGCGGCCTCGCGGCGGACGAAAACACCGATCTGCCGGTGCTGATCCTGTTCCCGGAAGTGACATTCAACCGCCGCAGGTTCATGGCCGAGGTCAAACGCATGGTCCGGAATTACGGCTATGTTTCGGTGGTCGTGTCCGAGGGCGTACGCGGCCGGGGTGGCAAATTCCTTTCCGACCAGGGTCTGGTGGACGCGTTCGGTCATGCCCAACTCGGCGGCGTGGCGCCTGTCATCGCCAACATGATCAAGCAGGACACCGGGTTCAAGTACCACTGGGGCGTGGCGGACTACATGCAGCGTTCCGCAAGGCATATCGCCTCCAGGACCGACGTGGAACAGGCCTTTGCGCTTGGCAGGGCGGCGGTGGAACTGGCACTCGCCGGCAGGAATTCGGTCATGCCCACGGTGAAACGGATCAGCAACCGTCCCTATCGCTGGAAAATCGGATCGGCCCCCCTCGGCCGGGTGGCCAACGTGGAGAAGATGATGCCCGCCAGCTTCATCAGCAAGGATGGATTCGGCATAACCAAGAGATGCCGAAACTACCTTCAGCCCCTCATCATGGGAGAGGACTATCCGCCGTACCGGGACGGCCTGCCGGACTACGTTTCGCTCAGGAACGTGCCGGTGAAGAAGAAACTCGCCACGGGATTCAGACCCTGATTCGGTACGGGGAGGGCCCTGTCAGCGGGCGGGGCGGGATCACCGGGATGGCGCAGGCGTACCCGGG
>VYFG01000052.1 GCA_009842505.1 Gammaproteobacteria bacterium | reverse complement strand
CTCCCCCTCCCGGTTCACCATCACCGTCCCCTCGATCCAACGGTCACCGGTCGGCTTCATCGGGTACACCTCCCGACGGAGATCCTGCCGCCTGCGATCGAAACACCCGTGCAGCAGACCGTACCGGAACGCACGCACCGCCGCCTCGAACTTCGTCCGACACCCCAGCTTCTCCTTCGCAACATTCAGGTACTGGTCACCGTGTTCACCGTCAACTATGTACTGCCTGATGTGCGCTTTCATGGCGTGAGCAAGGCAGTGTTGAGCACCCTGGAGGCGTATCTCCGAACCGAGGGATGCGGGTGCAGTTCACTTACCAGTACCAGCACCGCACATTGGTTCTATCTTGCAGCAGGATACGTCGATGCGGGTAAACCGCAGAGTTGGCACGGGCTCACGGAATTTCCAATGGTCAAGGACCTCCAGACCGCAGTTGCTTGAGGGTCCAAGTAGCGATTGGAGAATCGGGAGCGGGGCCCAGAAGACGTACGCGGACGGCCGGTTCTAGATCAAGGGAATTTCGTGCAATGCCATTGACGCCCATTCGACCTGTCGCGCCATGAAGAACGAAAGGCACGCCACAGTGATGTAAATCACCCGGGACAGTGAAGAATCGAACTGGTTCGGAGGGTGGATTCCGGATGCTGGACCTGATCCGGCTGCACCGGTTTGATGGCGGCCCGATTGCCGATCATTGGCGGCACCTGCATGTGCAACATGCTGTCCCGGGACACTGGTGCGGCCATGGTTACTCCTGCGCCGTCATGTTGTTGATCGCCCGGCAACTCCGTAGTAATTCGGCAACTGGTCAAAATAAACATGGGGGCAGGCACTGTCTGCGATACTGTCAGGCGTGATCGGAATTGCCATACGGTTCGGTGGACACTGAGTGTCGGAAATCCGGGAATTGGTGGAGATATGGTAGAGTGATAGAGATTTTCGTGTGATGCCGGAGTCGGGACTGACGCAACGCAGAGCCTCACACGAGGTCGGTGAATTCCGGATTGTCAAACCGCGAAATGCGGTCAGAACCATGGGGAAGATCAATGAATGAGAGCATGAAGACGCACGGTGACTTCGGGTGGCGCGATCTGATGACTGACGATGTCGACAGGGCACGCCAGTTCTATACGGATGTCATCGGTTGGAGCACCGAAGTGATGGATGTCGGCAAGGGGCCGTACACCGTCTTCAAGATCGGCGACCGCCCCGTCGCCGGCCTGATGGACAAGTCGCCAACGGCGCCCGAGGCGCCGACGGCGTGGACGAGCTACGTTACGGTTGACGATGTGGACGCGTGCGCCACCAGGACCGCTATTGCGGGTGGCGTGGTGATCGTCGATCCGGTGGACATTCCGACCGTCGGGCGCATGGCGGTCATCCAGGATCCGACGGGCGGCTGCATCGGAATCATCACCTACACTGATGGGAGCGGATGACGCAGGTGACGCGGATGCCGTCAGCCTGCGCCGAAATCATCCGTCCAGTGCCAAAAGGCCCGTCCAGGCTCCATCCGGCCTGAAGTAGGTAGCCCAACCCCCAAGCAGCGGATTGAGTTCTTCAATGGTGCTGGCAAGATCCTGTTCACTCGTACCGTTACCGATACTTCGCCTGCCCCCTCATGAGGACCTGCGCACGTCTCGCGGAGTGTCGTGGCTGGTTTTACCTTCAACACGGGGGACCTTCACCCCCTACCTTCCACCGGTTCTCCTGGCATATTGCAACACGCGCTTCCGGCTGGTGGGCTGGACCTTTGCCGGGCAGGAGTTGATCCTGCTGGACCGCGGTGAATGGTTTCAGCTATGTCATAACATCCATTCCAGGACTTGCCTGGCGCAATAAGCGATTGTTCGGCGACGTTCTTCCGTCCATAGTCAGACAAGCTAACCAGAACATCACTCTCCGCGAAGTAATTCCACTGCGGCGAGGTTGTTCCTCTCCAGAGCGACGAGTAGCGGCGTCACGCCCTCACTGTCCGCTGCACCGTGATCGGCGCCACCCTTCAGAAGCGCAACAATGGGGCCGGGAGACCCTTCCCACGCCGCCCAGTAAAGCGGTGTCTTGCCATCCCTGTCTCCTACGTTCGGGTCAGCGCCGGCTTCCAGCAGGACGGTCACGGTGGAGGCACGGCCCCTCTCCACCGCATGGTGGAGCAGTGTCGCGCCATCACTGTATGCCACGTCCAGATTTACGCCAGCATCCACCAGCGCGGACATGATGACAGAATGACCATGCGTCACCGCATGGTGAATTGGTGGTAAACCGCCATCTTCGTTTACCATGTCCGGGTTCGCACCGGCGGCCAGCAGGGCGGCCACCATCGAGGCGTGACTTTCCGCCACCATCCAATGAAGCGGGGTCCGTTCGTGGCTGCTCCATTCGTTTTGTTTGAAAAATACGTTCGGGTCCGCACCGGCGGCCAGCAGCAAGTAGACGATAGCCTGTCCTTCCAGATCGTCATACAGCTTTGCCAATTGAAGCGGCCGCACCTTCTTGCCGGACCAACGCTTGGTCGTAAATGCGTTCGGGTCGGCGCCGGCAGCCAGCAGGTGAGACACGGCATCGACGAGTTTTCCTTGTGCCGCCAGGCCAAGCGGCGCCCCGCGGCTCGGGTCCGCGCCGGCGGCCAGCAGGCGGGACACGATGATGCCCCTGACCTGCGGATTGGCACGATCCTCAAGCGCAATGTAAAGCGGTGTCCGGCCGTAAACGTCCACCAGGTTCGGGTCCGCGCCAGCAGCCAGCAGCGCGATGACCGGTTCCAGCGTGGCTGCCCCATAAAACGCTATTCCGGACATCGCCTGATGAAGCGGCGGTACGCCCCGGCTGCTCAGGTTCGGGTCCGCACCGGCCTCAAGCAGGGCGGTTACGATGGGTGTACGGCCACCTTCCCTTAACGCCCTGTAGAGCATCGAGTACCAACTGCTGTCAATAAAGTTGGGGGCCGCACCGCGTGCGAGCAATCCCTGAACCCGCGTGACGTCCCCCGAGTTGATTGCGAGTTCCAACTCCCTGTTCAGTCCGTCCGGGTCCTGGGCCTGCGCCGTGACCGCGAACGTGATCGCCAAGCAGGCGGCGAGGAGCTTGTTGATCGGATGTTTCATTTCTTTTTCCTCATCTCAACGATTAGGCGATTTTGCAATATTTCCCAGCGAACAATTTGAAGATGCAGATAGCAGCACCTTCGCACCGGTACCAGCTGGAGTACACATCCCCGTGGATTGTGCACACGTCCGGCGTATTCTTCCAGCAACCAGGGTGATTCCATGGCCATACCGCCCATCAGAACCTGACGTCGAGGTTCAACCGGATCCCGTGCCCGGATCCCGGTCCAAAATCGTTGGCAGACTCGGTCCGCGTCGCCTCGACGCGGTACTCCAACGACAGGGGCCTCCCCGAGACCAGACCGGGCTTCCAGCCGAGGCGGTACTCGCGTCCGGCGTCGGAGAACGCTACGTCCAGTTCCGGGGTCGCCGTTAAGTCGCTCGACGCCGGATTCGAGGTGGTGTCCAGCGGCTCTTCGCAGTAGAGCATAAGCTTGGTTCCCATAAGGTCGGCCGACGACAGACTCGGCAGGATCCTGTCGAACACCGTCGTACAGAGGAAGCCCCAGATGACCGTCACCTCCGGCCCGTTGGAGGCCCCCCTCAGCGGTTTGGCGTCGTCGCCATTCACCAGCCCCGCCGGGTCCTTTCTGCCGTACTGTCCGGTCATCCTCGCCCGGAACCGGGCGGGAGCCACGGCCCATGGCGGCGGCGGCGGCGACACCCCTCCAGCGCAATCGACGCGGGTCAGCCCGCCTCTCCCGCAATACCGCCGCTAGAGGTACCCGCCGTCATAGCATGCCGATCCCCGTTCCCGGTGCCACAGCCGGTACAGGTGGCGTCTTTTATCCGGGTTCTCGTGATCCTGGAATTCCGAGCGGTAATGCCCCACCTCGTGGTTGTTGAGATACTGGATCTGCCCCCGGTAAAGCGGCGCCTCGTACCAGATTTCCTCGCTGGAACACACTTCGTCGATGGCATCCAGGGCCGCCACGAGCTCGCCGTCCATGTCCTGTCCCGCCACCTCGTAGCCCTTCCGCACCAGGGAGGAGTTGGCCCGGGCATTGAGCCGGTCACCGCTCCAGCTGAAATACGGCGCAAGGCATACCGGCGGCGCGCCGTCGGCGTGTTCCTTCTGGCGGTCGAAATACATCGGCCGGTACAGGCGCTCCAGCTGCCCGGAAAACCTGTCCTGCATGCGCCGGTGCACGGTGTACAGGCTGCAGAACCGGCTGACACCACCTTCCGCCGCCGGGTAGCGGCACAGCAGTCCGACATAGTCCGGCACCATTCTCGCGAAGGCGTTATCGGTATGGAAAACCAGTTCCACCGAAGTGTGCGACCCGCGGACGCCGTACTCGTAGGCCTGCCCGGTGTCGCGCACGTTGTAGATCATCTCCCCGTTCCATTTCTGCGCCACCGGCCGGCCGATGAACTGGCCGAGAAGCCAGTAGACCTCCACCATCACCTCCAGGGGATGGTCGTCCATCGGTATCCGGTCCAGCACTGCGAAACCGACACCGTTGTCCACCGTATCCTTCATTCTCCCCATGGCATCCTCGCAATGGGGAAGGGAAAAGTCCGCAACGCGCCTTTGGAGGTTCTGCAGCGGATTGGCGGCGATGAAGTCCGCCAGGCGGTCGATCTCCCGGCGCATTCCGTCATCCAGGGGAATCAGCCAGTCCGATTCCGCGACCTCGCGGGCCAGCCAGGCACGCGAGCCCTGCGGAACTTGCCGGACGGGACTCGTCTCGGCGGTGCAGTCAAGGTAGCGAAGAGTCATAACGGAAACACCAGGTGGGTGATCAGACAATCCTGGTGGCCAGTGCGCCCACCCCGGCGACGGAGCATTCCACCAGATCTCCCCGCACCACCGGTCCGACACCCGCGGGGGTTCCGGTCATGATCAGGTCACCGGGCCTGAGTTCAAAGAGGCCGGACAGGTAAGCGACGATTTCTGGCACTTTCCAGATCAGCTGGTTGAGGTCGCCCTCCTGGCGGATTTCGCCGTTGACCCTGAGTTCCACCCGCCCTTCCGCGGGATGACCGATCTCCGCGGCCGGCGCCACGGCGCTCATGGGCGCCGAGTGCTCGAAGGCCTTTCCGATTTCCCAGGGACGGCCGGCATTCTTCATCTCCGCCTGGAGGTCCCGCCGGGTCATGTCCAGACCCACCGCATAGCCCCAGATGTGATCCAGCGCGGCATCAACGCCGATTTCGCTGCCGCCCCTGCCGATGGCGGCCACCAGCTCGACTTCATGGTGCACATTCCCGGTCTTCGGCGGATAGGGAAAATCCCCATTATCCAACACCAGGTTATCGGGGTTCTTGAGAAAGAAGAACGGCAGTTCCCTGTCCGGATCGTGGCCCATTTCGATGGCATGGGCAGCATAGTTCCGTCCGACGCAGTAGATCCGGTGGACCGGGAAGCGGGCGTCGCTTCCCCGTATCGGCAGGCAGGGGACTGCGGGAGCGGGAATCACGTATTCGGGCATGGGTTCCATGATATTCCGTCGGCGCCAGGCAATCAGTCGAATCTGAGCGCGTAGATTGGCGGCAGGTGCCGGGAGATGCTCTCCCATGAGACGCCGTCGTCACCGCTGATCCACAGCGACCCGGTGGTGCTGCCCATGGCCAGTACCCCCTCCCCGGCATCCCGGTCGAGGGAATGGCGGTACACCAGGTCATAGGCCAGTGGCCCTGGCAACCCCTCGTGGAAGGTGGTGAAGGTCTGGCCGCCGTCCTCGGTGCGGTTGACGACCACGCGGCCGCCCGGGGGCACGCGGTGCTCGTCCTTGATCTCTGGAACGAACCACGCCCGGTCCGGATCGGCTTCGTCCACCACCACGGGAAAGCCGAAATCCCCCGGCAAGACTGGCCGGATCCGGCGCCAGTTTCGGCCGGCATCGTCCGAGCGGTAGATGCCGTCGTGATGCTGCAGCCACATCCGGTCCGGGGCGCCCCGGCAACGAGCCAGGCGATGCACGTCCTGGGATCCGGGATCCCCGGCATACTCCGGCGGCGTGTAGGGAGCGGTCATCCCTTGGCCGATGTTTTCCCAGGTGGCGCCGTCGTCCGGGCTGTGCCAGATGCCGCCGCAGGACACCGCGACGGTGATGTCCCCGGGTTCTTCGGGGTGAACCAGAATGGTGTGGATTCCCGGGGAATCGAGGCCCCCGCCCATCCAGCGGCGCCGCCCCGGATGGTTCCACAGGCTTTCGGTCAGCTGCCAGCTGTCGCCGTCGTCGTCGCTGTGAAAGAGACCGCCCGGCGCCGTTCCGGCCCAGAGCCTTCTTCCCTGGGAGGGGTGGCCCGCTTCCAGGCACCAGATCAGTTGTAGCGAGTCGGGAATTGTCCTGCCGAGGAAATCCACCAGGGGCCCCTCTCCTTCCGGCCTGGGCGGGTTTTCCGGCACCGGGATTTCCTCCCACCGGCCGCCGCCGTCGGCGGACCGATGCAGTTTGACGCCGAAATGGCCGTGGTCCAGGGCGGCGTACAGCAGCCCGGAAACGGGGTGGTGCAGTACGGCGCTGACATTGTCCCCGAGAAAGGACGGTTCCTGCACCTGCCAGGAACCGTTGTCCCGGGTGACGCGGAAAAGCCCCTTGCGTGTCGCCACGCACAGCACCGGCTGCTTCATCGGTAACCTCCTGCCATCAGCCGCCGGAAAGCGCCTGTATCACGTGGATTTCCGAACCGGGGCCTGGCACCGGATCGCTCAGCCGCCTGCGATCCCGCACCGCGATCCCATCGAGAAAGACCGCCATGTGCTTGCGCAGCGCGCCGTGCTCGTCCACCACGTATCCCCGAAGGAACGGGAACCTGGAGAACACGTCCTCAAGCACCTCGTGCACGGTGGTGCCCTCCGCCTCGGTGCGGGGGCACTGGACGTGACGTCTCAGGTTGGCGGTAAAATTGACGACGGCCATGGCATTTCTGATGGGTGGCCGGAATTATAGCGAACCCAGAGAGGATTGCCGTCCCTTTCACGATTCTTTGCGATCTTCTTCCATTGGCATCCACCCGGACATCCCACTCGGCACTTGACCTGGCCATGCAGGAGCGTGGCTGGATCCTGTTCGAAGACGACCCGGCCCTGCACCGCTGGATCCGGGGCACGCTGCCCGCGGCGCGCCGCACCCTGGACAATCCCGCATACCGGCAGTGGTGGCGGCACGACGACACCTGGTTCGTCGGCGTGAACGCGCTGGGAAACGGCCCCGACGGTGCGGTTCCCGGGGGCCTCCCGTTTACCGGGCAGGCACTGTCCTACCTGGCCCGCACGAATGCCTTTCGCGACCTGCCCCTTGACCGGGCGCAGGTCTCCGTGTGCTTCCCCGGGTACCCGGCCAGGTCCGCGGCGGAATCCGACGCGAGCCACCGATATCGCCGCCAGCACGACGCGGCGCATATCGACGGCATGCTGCGCCATGGACCCGACCGGCGCCGGTATCTCGGTGAACACCACGCCTACATACTCGGCATCCCAATGGTTGCGTTCCCGGCCGGGGCCGCGCCGTTCGTGGTATGGGAGGGATCCCACCGGATCGCGCGGGAATTCTTTCATCGCCTGCTTGCCGACCGGGAATCCGGCGCATGGCAGGCCCTGGACCTGACGGACAGCTACCACGAGCTGCGGCGCGACATTTTCCGGCGCTGCCCGAGAAGGGAGATTCATGCCCTTCCGGGGCAGTGCTACCTGGTGCACCGCATGGCGCTCCATGGAATGGCACCCTGGCAGGCCCATGCGAAGGCCGGTCCGGATGGACGTATGGTCTGCTATTTCCGGCCCGAGATCCCGGATCCCCTGACCTGGCTCAACTTGCCCTGATCCCCCGGCAAAAACCCGCGGCGCCCTGCCGCGCCGTCAGGCCACCCCTGCCCGGGCAAGCATCGAGTCCAGCAGGACCTGGCAACCCGCCGCCAGATCTTCGGGGTCCGCGTTCTCGCTCTCGTTGTGGCTGATCCCGCCCTCGCAGGGAACGAAGATCATCGCGGTCGGGACTTTTCTTGCCATATAGACGGCGTCATGCCCGGCGCCGCTGATCATGTCCCGGTGGCTGTAGCCTCCCTGCGCGGCGCCTTTCCGCACCAGGTCCACGCATTCGCGGTCGAAGGGGGTGGCGGGAGATACCCAGAACACGGACAGGTCGTAACGGCAGCCGTAGCGGTCGGCGATGGCATCGAATTCCCGCCGCATGGCACCCTCCATGTCCTCCAGCACGCGGTCGTCCGGATGGCGGGTGTCGATGCTCGTCCATACATGCCCCGGGATCACGTTGCGGCTGCCGGGGACGACCCTGATGAGACCGCAGGTGGCACAGGCATCGGGCGCATTGTCAAGGCCGATGCGGTTCACCGCCTGGATCATCCCGGCGGTGCACACCAGCGCGTCCTTCCTGAGCGGCATCGGCGTGGGGCCCGCATGGGCTTCCTGGCCGTAGACGTCCAGTTCGTACCATCGCTGTCCCTGGGCGCCGGTAACCACGCCGATGGTCGTCTGCTCGTTTTCCAGGATGGGGCCCTGCTCTATATGGGCCTCGAAGTAGGCGTCCACTTCCCGGTCGCCCAGGCCCTCCCCGATCCACTCGAGACGCTTGAGTTCCTCCCGCACGGTCACGCCGTCGGCGTCCTCGAGGGCATACACCCAATCCAGTTCGAAGACTCCGGCATAGGCGCCAGAACCCATCATGGGCGGCGAAAAGCGGCTGCCCTCCTCGTTGTTCCAGACCGCAAGCTCAAGGGGGGCTCGGGTGGTCACCCCGTGTTCCACCAGGGTCCGCAGCACCTCTAGCCCGGCGAGCACGCCGTACACCCCGTCGAACCGTCCCCCGGTGGGCTGGCTGTCGAGATGGCTGCCGGTCATGACCGCGGGCAGTCCGTCATCGGCTCCCGCCCGCCGGATGAACAGGTTGCCGGCCAGGTCCAGGGAGTGGCTGCAGCCGATCTCCCGGCACCACCGTTCCAGCACGTTGCGCCCCACCTGGTCGAGGTCGGTCATGGCCAGCCGGCACACGCCGCCCTTGTCGGTGGCACCGATACGGGCCATCTCCATGAGGGACCGCCACAGGCGGTCGGCGTCAATTCGAATGCTGTTTTCTGAATTCATGGCATGATCACTGCTGGACCTGAAAATTGGGCGTCCCGTCCGGCCGCCCGACGGCTCCGGCCGGATTTTGGCAGATCATCTTGCCGGGCGCACCGCATGACAGCCTGCAATCCTGCCATGACACGGCGCCCGGGCCAACCCTTGCCGGGTGAATGCCCCGCCGTCTCAGGTGCCGGCGCCCGGCAGCACCGACTGGCGCACCTCGACCCCGAACTGGCGCGCGGTTTCCATCAGCACTTCCCAGCAGGAAAGGGCGAACCCCCGAGGCATGAAGAGTTCATAACCCGCGGCGCTGCGCCACAAGGTGACGCCGACATGATGCAGCGCCGAGGAAGCCACCGAACCCCGGGGAAAGGCGTTCTCTCTAAGGTCCAGCGGCAGAAACCGGTTCAGGAGCGCCGCGGCATCGGGACCGGTGATCCGGATCCGGGTCCGGGAATGGGACAGGTCCAGGACGGCGCCGGCGGAAGGATCCAAAGGAAGCGCCGCGGTCCCGACGATCCACCATTTGAGGGGCTCTGTCCTCAAAACCGCGACGTCGCCGGATTCGATCGCCATACCGGGACCCGGCAGGGCATCGGCCCCCGTGACCTCCGCGAGGGCGACGCCGCACGATTCCAGGGTGTCCGGCCAGGCAGCCACCTGGTGCAGGACCAGGTCCCTGAGGAGTTCCAGGACGACCCCGGGGCCGTCCTCGGTGACGTTGCCGCTGACCCCGGCGACAAGGTGACCGTCCAATGCGGATGCGCGATCAGCCATGCATTCTCTCCCCTTCCGGGTCGTACATGTGCGGGGAGACGATCTCCACCTCGACGTCGTCCTGCCGCAACGGGTCCGCAGCAATGGCGGTTTTTCCCGTCCAGGCCTCGTGACCGCCGGCAATGAACCCGATCCCGATCCAGTGGCCGTTGGCAGGCGAGTGGGTCACCCCGGTCACCCAGCCTTCTCCGAGGCCGGATACCTTGCCGGGTTCGCAGAGGATGGCCCCGGCCTTGAAGGTCTGGCTGCGTTCCTTCGGCAGGATGCCCACCAGGCGGGGCCGGTCCGGCCGCTGCATCTCTGGCCGCTTCCTGAGGGCACTGCCGATATAGGACTTCCTGTCCGAGGCCATGCGTCCGAGGCCGGCATCCTCGATCGTCACCCGGCCATCCAGCTCGGCGCCGGTGACATGACCCTTCTCGATGCGCATGCCCCCCAGTGCCTCGAGACCGTAGAGGCAGCCATCCACCCGCTGGGTCTCCGCCCACAGCAGTTCCATCATCGCCGGACCATGGTCCGAGGGCACGTAGGCCTCATAGGCCAGTTCTCCGGAAAAACTGATCCGGGCGATGCGGCAGGGTATCTCCCCTTTCAGCCGGGTCTCGACCACGCCCATGAAAGGCAGGGTCTCGTTCTCCATGCAGACCGCATCCTCCACGCAGTCGGCAAGCACCTGCCGGGACTTCGGGCCCGCCACGGCACAGCCCGCCCACTGCTCCGATATCGAGGTCACGTGGACCCTGAGTTCCTGCCACCGGGTCTGCAGCAGTTCCTCCAGCCAGGCCATGACCTTGGCTGCGTGGGCCGTGGTGGTGGTCATGAAGTATTCGGTGTCCGCCAGACGCCAGGTGGTGCCATCGTCCATCACGAACCCGTCGTCCCGGAGCATGATGCCATAGCGCGCCTTGCCGATCGGCAGCTTGGCGAACGGGTTGGTGTAGACGCGGTTGAGCAACTCGGTGGCGTCAGGGCCCTGCACAGCGATCTTACCGAGCGACGTGACGTCGCACAGCCCCGCGCTGCGCCGGGTGGTTTCCATTTCCCGGACATAGGCCTGGCTGACGCCCTCGCCCGGGCGGGCGAAATACCACGGCCGATGCCACAGTCCCGCCATGGTCATGGTCGCACCGTGGCCCAGGTTCCAGTCATGCATCGGGGTCCGCCGGAGCGGTCGGAAGTGCTCATCCACGCTGCGGCCGCGCAGGGCGCCGATGGATACCGGCGTATAGGGCGGACGGAACGTGGTGGTGCCCACTTCCGGAATTTCCTTTCCCAGCGCCTCGGCCATCAGCGCCAGGCCGATGACGTTGCCCATCTTGCCGCCGTCCGTGGCCATGCCGAGCGTGGTATAGCGCTTCAGGTGTTCCACCGAGACATAACCCTCGCGGTGGGCCAGGCGCACGTCCCCGGTGGTCACGTCATGCTGCGGGTCCACCATGGCCTTGAGCTTTCTCCGGGGGACGCGTACCTCGTAAAGGGGTCTGATCGGCGTGCTCCATCCGCCCGCCGGCGGTGCATCCACGACGGCGACATCCCGCCCGAGCGCCCGAGCGGCGGCACGGCCCGCGGCCAGCCCGGACTGTTCGCAGTCGGGTACCTTCCAGCAGCCGGCGGCAGAGCCCGCCATGCGGATGTCCTCGTGGGGGCCCGGGACCAGGAAACAGGCGTTTTCCGCATCCCAGACGGGTTTCACACCACGGTGGGACATCAGGTTGACCACCGGCGACCAGCCGCCGGATACCAGCAGCAGGTCACAGGCCTGCCTGGACCCGGCCTTCCAGCGGCCGCGCGAGGCGGTGGCGGTGGTCACGGACTTGACGCCGTGGCGGCCATTGGCACGCATGACGGTACAGTTGTTCCGCAGACTGACACCCGCATCGGCTGCGAGTTCGAACAGCTTCCCGGACACCTTGGAGCGGGCGTCCAGCAGGGTGACCTCGGCCCCCGCGCCTGCCATGTCCATGGCGACGTTGTAGGCGGAGTCGTTGTTGGTGGCCACCACCACCTGTTCACCCGCCAGGATGCCGAACCGGTTGAGGTAGACGCCGGCGGAATCCGCGGTCATCACGCCCGGGTAGTCGTTGTTGCCGAAGGCGAAGCCGCGCTCGATCGCTCCGGTGGCGAGAATGATCTGCCGCGTGCGCAGCAGATGGAGCCTCTGGCGCGGCAGGTCCGGATGGGCATCCGACAGGTGGTCGGTGACCTGCTCCAGGAGGCCCGCGACCCCGTAGTCATAAAGGCCGAACGCGGTGGTGCGCAGCAGCATACGCACCCCGGCGCCGGCAAGGTCCCGCACCATGTCCTCGCGCCGGTGTTCCGCCTCGCCGCCGTACTGCCCCAGAAGATCGCCGCCGGGCTCCCAGTCCTGTTCCACCAGGACCACTTCCAGGCCGGATTCCGCCGCGGCCAGGGCCGCGGACATGCCGGAGATGCCGGCACCCACCACCAGCACGTCGCAGAACCCGTGCACGTGCTCGTAGTGGTCCGGGTCCGGCTCCCGGGACGCCGCGCCCATGCCCGCGGCGCGGCGGATGAACTTCTCGTACCACATCCAGATCCCGGTGCCACGCCCCCACTCGAAGGGGGGGATGCCCATGAATGTCTTGTAGTAGAATCCGGCCGCGAAGAACCGGCTGAAAAGCCCGTTCACCGCAGCGAGATCATGGCGCACATCCGGCCAGGCGTTCTGTCCGCCCGCCACCAGGCCATCGTACAGTTCCTGCATGGTCGCCTTGACATTGGGGTCGCGGCGGTCTCCCGCGCCCACGGTGACGATGGCGCCGGACTCCTCGACACCGGCCGACATGATGCCCCGCGGGCGGTGGTACTTGAAGCTGCGGCCGAGCACCCATTCGTTGTTGGCCAGGAGTGCGGAAGCCAGGCTGTCGCCGGGGTGACCGGACAGGGTTCGGTTGTCCCAGCTGAACCGCAATACCCGGTCGCGGTTGATGCGCCCACCCTGGATCAGGCGTTTGGCGCTCATCCGGATTCCTCCTCCGGCATGCCAAGGGCCTTTGCCATGCCGGCATGCGCCGGGCGCACCGAGCGGATTTCATGGGTCGTCGTGTCGCGCTCCACCACCAGCCACATGCGGCAGCCGTTGACGTGGTGCCAGGTCTCGGACTGCATGCCCCGGATGTTTTCCCGGAGGTATACCGCTTCGTGCCATTCCTCGGCGGTCGCGTCCAGCGTCGGATACTCCACCGACGCATCGCCCCCGTAGGTGAATTCGCTGTGATCGCGTATGCCGCAGTATGGACAGGGGATCCGGATCATGCCGTCAACTTCCTAGCCGTGGAGTTTGGGGTCGGGGCCTGCCCCCCGTTCATCGATGTTGACCCCGCGCTCGAAACGCTGCAGGTCGAAATTCCGGATCACCGGGTCCGGCCTGCCGTTGGCAATGAGGTCGGCGAAGAACCAGCCCGAGGCGGGGCTGGCCTTGAAGCCGCCGTAGTTCCATCCCGCGTTGAGATACAGGTTTTCGAGAGGGGTCCTGCAGATGAACGGCGATCCGTCCATGGACATGTCCATGACGCCGGCCCAGTGGCGCAGCAGCCGCACCCGGCCAAGACAGGGCAGGATCGAGGTGGCGCATTCCGACACGTCCTGGACGATGGGCAGGTTGCCCCGCTGGGCGTAGGACTTGTACCAGTCGAGATCTCCGCCGAACACCATGCCGCCCTTGTCGGACTGGGAAATATAGAAATGGGCGCCGCCCACCCCGAACACCACCACATGGTCCAGCAGTGGCTTCAGCGGCTCGGATACGAAGGCCTGGAGCTTGTGGGTCTCGATGGGCAGCCTGCCGAGGTCCGCCATCCGCCACAGGCGGGAGGTGTTCCCCGCCACGGCGAGCCCGATCTTGCCTGCCCCGATGTCCCCCCGGGTGGTCCTGACCCCGGTGACGCGGCCGCCTTCCCGTCGTATCCCGGTCACCTCGCAGTTCTGGATGATGTCCACGCCGCGGCTGTCCGCTCCCCGGGCGTAACCCCAGGCCACGGCATCGTGGCGGGCGGTGCCGGCGCGGCGCTGGACCGTGGCGCCGACGATTGGGAACCTGGCGTTGTCGTAGTTGAGGTGCGGAATCTCCCGTTTCAGCGTATCGAGCTGCCAGATCTCACCGTCGCTGCCGGTCAGCAGCAGGGTGTTGTAACGCCGCGCCGCGGCGTCCATGGCCGGGGGGCTGTGCAGCAGGGTGACGTGGGCCCGCTGGCTGAACATGACGTTGTAATTCAGGGTATGGCTGAGGTTCTCCCACAGCTTCAGGGAGTGTTCGTAGAAAAACCGGTTGCCATCCATCATGTAGTTCGAGCGCACGATGGTGGTGTTGCGCCCGGCGTTGCCGCCGCCGAGCCATCCCTTCTCCAGCACGGCCACGTTCCGGATCCCGTGGTTCTCGGCCAGGTAGAACGCCGTGGCCAGTCCGTGCAGTCCGGCGCCGACGATGACGACGTCGTAATGCGGACGGGGCTCCGGGTCCCGCCAGGCCCGGTCCCAGCCGCGCTGTCCCATGAGACCGTGCAGGAATACGCTCCAGGCCGAGTATCTGGTCATGATGGCAGGTTCGGGCTCAAGTGGTCATGTGGGGCCGGAATTTCGGGGGCGATCATATCCCATACCTCCGCGCATCCCTAGTCGTCTGTCGTCGTAAATTTGGCCCAAAACGTCCCCGGACCGGCCATCTCAGGCGTCAAGGCACGCCAGGTAGCGGGACTGGAACCAGTGTACGCCCTGTTCGTGCCTCGGCGACAGCGGACCCGGACGGTATCCGCCACTGGCATAGTTGCGATGGGTGCTGGCACAGATCCCGAAATCCTCCCGCACCACGTCCAGGTTCTGCGCGACCGTCCGCGCGCGGCTCTTGGCCGTCCCGGCGCCCAGATCTTCGAAATAGAAATCGTAGATGAGCTCGGTGCGGTCCGGGCCAAGCGGGTTGATGCGGGAGGTGTTCATCCCCCCGGAAAACAGCGACAGGGTCCAGTTGGGCCACATCCAGTACCAGCGGCCAAGGTAGAAAAGACCGTCCCTGGGCGGCGCGGTCATGGTGACCAGGTTGTCGGACGCGGTGGTCCGAAACTGCTCGAAATCGACGCTGGCATGGAATTCCGGATGGATGCCGGGAATATGGTATCCCTCGACAAAATTGTCGGTGTAGACCTTCCAGTTGGCCTCGAACTCGACCCGCACCGTCTCGCCGTGCCCGTAGGATTCGATCCCCACGTCGTCGAGCGCCTCCCGGGCGGCGCCGAGCTGCTCCCCGAGGGACTCGGCGGGATCGACGGCGACGAAGAGAAGGCCCCGCCAGGTATCCACCGGGATCCGCTCCAGGGGCCAGTCCGCGGCATTGAAATCCGGGTCCTCGCCGAACCAGGGCGCGTGCATGAGCTGGCCGGCATCCGAGTAGGTCCAGCAATGGTAGGGACAGCGGATGGTCTTGAGGCGGCCCCCGCCCCGCTCCAGCAGCTGGGCGCCCCGGTGACGGCACACGTTGCGGAAGGCACGCAGCTCGCCGTCGGAACCCCGCACCGCCAGGACCTTGATGCCGGCGATGTCCTCGCTCAGGTACTGCCCCGGACCGGAGACCCTCCCGGCCGGCCCGAGAAGCTGCCAGCTGCGAGACAGGAGACCCGTGCGCTCCCGCCGGAAGATTCCGGGATCGACGTAATAGCTCGGATTGAGGTTCAGCTCCACGTGTCGGGGCGACGTTTCAGACGGGCGGCCCAAGCGTAGCAAGCGGGACCGGCCCGCACAACCGGAGCGTCCCGGCGTGGGACGACGAGGGACGGCGAGGGACGGCCCTACCCGTCCCGTTCGAGCCAATCCCCGACCAGCCGGATCTGGTCTTCCACCATGAGGGAGGGGGCGTGGCCGCAGCCGGGAATTTCCACGGATTCGGCAGCCGGATGACGCGCCTTCATTTCCGCCAGGGTGTCCCGGTCGAGGACGACGGACTCCTCTCCCCTGAGTATCAGCGTGGGGATCCGTATGGGATTCCAGAACTGCCACACGGCCACATCCCTGAATGGCAGGGAGACAAACTGGTCGATGACTTCGGGGTCGACTTCAAGGACATACCCGTCGCCATCCGGTGCCGGGCGCAGACCATGGCTGACGAAGTGGCGGTAATGGTGGTCCTCCAGGGGGCCAAAGCCCGTGTAGACCGTACGGAAGTACTCTTCCGCATCCGCCAGCGTGGGGAACCTGGGATGCTTGCTGAGGTATTCCCCGAGACCCGCCAGCGCCTCCCCGGATATGACCGGGCCGACATCGTTGATTACAAGCCGCCGAAGCGGGTTGTCCGGTCCCGATGCCACCAGCATCCCGATCAGTCCGCCCATGGAGGTCCCCACCCAGTCCAGCCGTTCGAAGTCAAGGGATTCGATCAGGTACCGGCTGTCCTGGACGTACTGGAGGTTGTGGTAGTGGAGGGAATTGGACAGCCAGTCGCTCAGCCCCCGGCCCGGAAAATCCGGGCAGATCACCCGGTAGCGGTCCATGAGGCCCCTTGCCAGGAAATCGAAATCCCGGGCGTTGCGGGAAAGGCCGTGGGCACAGATCAGCACCCGGGGGTTCTCGGGATCTCCCCATTCCGTCCACCGCAGGACATGGCGGGCACCGTCCGGCGTGCCCGACAGCACCGATCCGACCACCGGTTCCGGGTCAGGAGCGGTTTTCATGGCATTTTTCCGGTTTTTTTTGCTGCAATGCAAAATAATTGTTGCATTGCACAATCAAATGCGATATGCTGCGCCGCACAATGTTTGCTCGGGTATTCACTTTTACCCCAAAAATTTCAGTCTATTACCTTTTTCAGGAGATTCAATCATGGCTAAAGCTATCGAAAACAGGCAGTTGGAAGCAGCACTTGCTCCAGTTGTCGCCTTCAACAAGCTGGTGCTCAGAAATGCCGAGAAGGCTTTCAACATGCAGATCACCAGCCTCCAGGCCTATGCAAAGGTGAACCTGGACAACATCAACGCCGGCCTCGAAGTACGCAACGTGGATGATTTCAAGGTTTACGCCGAAAAGCAAAAGGACGTGGCCAAGGAAATCACCGCGCAGATCAGCGCCGACGTCAAGGCCTTCGGTGAACTGAACGCCAAGTTCCTCGAAGACACCCGCACCCTGACCGAATCCAACATCAAGGCTGCCGCGGAAACCGCAAAAGCCGCCTGACCGGGTGCCTCCACAACCGGCCCTCCCGGGCCGGTCTTACCGGATCGGTATCCTCTAGAATCGACTCCGGATTTGTTGCCGCTGCCTAGAAGCAGCGGCTTTTTTATGGGCGCCCTGACCACTCACGCACTCATGAACATCCCGCCGTTGACCGGGATGTTGGCCCCGGTGGTGTAGCCGTTCCGCTCGTCCGCCAGCCAGGACACGGTGAACGCGATCTCCTCCGGCGTCCCCATCCGGCCCACAGGCACCTGCTGCACGATCCGGTCCCGGATCTCCGCCGGCATCGACATCGTCATGGCCGTCTGCACGTACCCCGGCGAGATCGTGTTCACCGTCACCCCACGGGCGGCCGTTTCCTGGGCCACCGCCATGGTGAACCCGTGCAGCCCCGCCTTGGCCGCGGAATAGTTGGCCTGGCCGAACTGGCCCTTCTGCCCGTTCACCGAGGCGATGTTGATGATCCGACCGAATCCCCGCTCGATCATCCCCCGGACCACCGGCTGGGTGATGTTGAAGGCGCTGCTCAGGTTGGTGTCGATCACCGCACCCCACTGCTCCTCGGTCATGTTCCTCAGGGTCCGGTCCCGGGTGATCCCCGCCGCGTTCACCAGGATGTCGATGCTGCCGTAGAGCTGCTCCACCGTCTCGGCCATGACCCGCGCGCTCCGGTAGTCCGTCACGTCCACGGGCAGGATGGCGAAGTCGTATCCTTCCGCCCGGTGCCGCTGCTGCCAGGCCTCGGCGCCGTCCTCATCCAGGGGGTAGTAGCAGGCGATCACGGTGCAGTCCCGGTCCGCGAGTTCCCGGCAGACCGCGGTGCCGATGCCGCCGATGCCGCCGGTGACGAGTGCGATGCGAGTTGACATGTTGTTGTTCCGGTTATTGGGTCAAAATGCTTGCTGCAATGCAGCATTGTGCGCCGCACGATAATCCCATCCGAGAAGCCCTGTCAAGCCTCTGAATCCGGCTGGTATTGATGCGCAGGCAAAGAAAATCCAGGAATGATGAGGGCCTGAACGATCATGGTCCGTATACCTCTGATGGCTTGCAAGCCTGATGAAGTGCGCCATGATCACCACCGGAATACACACATCTCGGCACACTACTCGTTATCCATATGAATTCAGGGGATTGTTCGTATCATCACAAGGGACATTCGAAGTGCATGCAGCACTCGAGGAACTTAACGGGATCAGATCGCCGTTCGGTTACCGCATCGTTCTTCGATGAATTGGGGGTATCGTGGAAAATACCGGCACTTGCCGGATAGCTGTCAATCAGGTAATAAAGACAGCATTGAAAGCATGACAGGTTATCGACTATGGCTGTACTGACCGTGCGCAACGTACCCGATGAGGTCCACCGCGCCCTGCGTGCCCGGGCCACACTCCGGGGCCGCAGCACCGAGGCGGAGGTACGCGCCATCCTTGAGGAAACGGTCCTGCCGGAAGGGAAGCGCCGCAATCGATTGAACGAGGACCTGGAGCAGCAGGTATTGCCGATGTTTGCCGGCCATGTGCTGGCGTTCGATCCGGCGGGACTGAAGATCGTCAATTCCTGGACAGCATAGGAAAAATACGGGAAATTTTTTCTTCGTTGCCCACAATTCAATTCATGTGCGGACGGTTCACCCAAATCTCCTCAGGACGCGAGGTGCATGCCGTCATGGGTCTGGACGGCCCGGAGGTAGACCTTCGTCCGCGCTACAACATTGCCCCGAGCCAGAACGCCGCGGTGGTGCGGAACGATGCCGGCGGGCGCCAGCTCTCCATGCTGCGCTGGGGACTCATTCCGACCTGGGCGAAGAAACCTGACATCGGTAACAGGCTCATCAACGCGCGCGCCGAAACCGCCGCCGAGAAGCCTTCGTTTCGGGCTGCGTTCTCGCAGCGCCGGTGCATCGTTCCGGCCGACGGGTTCTACGAATGGCGGCGCGAGTGCGCGGTCCGCCAGCCCTGGTACGTCACCACCAGGGGCGGGGAGCCGATGGCATTCGCCGGGTTGTGGGAGCACTGGCGGGTACCCGAAGTCGCGGGTCTTCAGGGCTCCCTTGCCGATTGCCAGCCGAACGACATCGTCGAGACCTTCACGATCCTCACCACCGGGGCGAATGGGGCCATGCAGTCCATTCATCATCGGATGCCGGTGATCCTCTCCCCGGAGGCGATCCGGCCCTGGCTTGCGGGAGAGGAGGTCGAACTGGGATCCGCGGCAGAGGACCTGCTCATGATGCACCGGGTCAGCCGCCACATGAACAACCCGCGCCACGACGGTCCGGAGTGCATCGTCGCGCTTGAGGCTCCCTAGGAAGCCGGGAAACCCTCCCGGTCAGGCGTGCACGACCGGGATATCCGACCAGCGCGTGGTGTATTCCGGCGAAGTGTACTGCTGGCGCATGTACCAGGGCCGGGAGACGCCCTGGGCAGCAAGGAACACGCTGCCCTTCCCTTTCTCCTGGTTGATCGCGTCAATCGCCCGCATCAGCCGGTCGGTCTTTTCGGGCTGTTCCGGGTAAAACAGGTCATCCTGGTAGTGGTTCCTGTCCACCAGTTCGATCAGGCCGACGCCGGCTTTCAGGTATTTATGGCCCGGGCGGTACAGTCTTGCTGCGGCCAGGCGGGCCTCCCGGGTGATCACTCTCGTGTCGTCGGTTGGACACGCCAGGCATATGACCTCGCTGGCGGAATGGAAGTCGGGCATGAACGGCGAGGTATGGATGAAGACGTGCATCGCGACCGCGAGGTGGTTCTGCTTGCGCAGTTTCTCGGCGGCGCGGCTTGCGTACAATGCCACGCCCTGCAGCACCGGTTCGGGGCTCGTGGCCTTCTTCCCGAACGACCGGGTGCAATAGATCCGTTTCTTCGCCGGCGGGATTTCCTCGAGGTCGATGCAGGAGCGGCCGTTCAGTTCCTCGATGGTCCGCTCCACGCATACGCTGGTGCGTCGCCGGACGGCCTTGGGATCGGCCCTGGCCAGGTCATGGGCGGTTGCCACGCCGAATCCCTCCAGGCGTTTCGCCAGCCTCCTGTTGATGCCCCACACGCCGGTCGCCGGGGTCTGTTCCAGGACCGGGTCCCATTTCCCCGGGGCGTCCAGCGTGCAGCTGCCCCCCAGCGCCGGATTCTTCTTGGCGACGCGCCCGGCGAGCTTGGCCAGCGTCTTGGTAGGGGCGACCCCGACGCTGACCGGCACGCGGACCTCCTGCCACAGGATGTCCCTGATCTTCCTGCCGTATTCCCTGGTGTCGATGCGCATCCCGGCAAAGGACAGGAACATCTCGTCGATCGAGTACACCTCGATCCGCGGGCTGAACTGCCTGAGCGTCATCATCAGCCGGTCGGATATGTCCCCGTACAGCGGGTAGTTGGAGGAAAAGATCGCCACGCCGTGCCGGCGCAGCCGGGACTCGATCTTGAAAAACGGCTGCAGGTCCTCGATGCCGAGCGTCTTGGCCTCCCGGGAGCGGGCCACGACGAAGCCGTCGTTGTTGGACAGGACCACCACGGGCTTTCCCCGCAGGTCGGGACGGAAAATCTGCTGGCAGCTCGCGTAGAAGCTGTTGCAGTCAACGAGGGCGAACATGGCGGTGGGAACGGATCGAGTGGATCACGACCCCTTCGATGATCATGTCCGCGTCCTCGCCCACGGGGATCGGCGGATAGTCGTCATTCGCGGACAACAGGCAGCACCGTTTCCGATCGAGGATCTTGCAGGTCATCTCCCCGTCGATGACCGCCACGACGACGCTCCCGTGTTCCGGTTCCACGGCCCGGTCCACGATCAGGAGGTCGCCGTCGAAGATACCCAGATCCTGCATCGACGAACCCGAGACGCGGCAGTAGAAGGTCGCGGCAGGGTGCTTGATCAGGTGTTCATTCAGATCGAGCTTCCTGTCCATGTAGTCGTCCGCGGGGCTGGGAAACCCCGCCGGCACGGCGCCGGAGAAGTAGGGAATCCGGTAGGACGTCCCGGAAAGATGCTCTCCCAGATATTCCAGTTTCATCGCTTCAGTCCGTTCGGAGCGGACATTCGCCGCGGTACCGGGAATCCGCCCCGGGCCGCCCTGAAAGCATATCGTGATTCCGTTGACTGCGGGGGTATGGGCGGCATGTGACGCTTCGGCATGCGGTCCGTGCGCTCACGAAGGCCGGCATATCGCCTTGTCGATCAATCCATACAAATCCCTATTCCTTCTTGTCGGTCCCCTGCATATCTCCAGAAGGCTCGGGGCGTCCGTCCCCGGTGCTGCCAAGCCAGGCGCCCATCATTTCCTGCCACATCTCCATTCTCTTCTTGCTGAGATCGTTCCACATGGTCACCGGATCCTGTCCCATGAGCCCGCTCATGCTTTGCTGGAGCTGTTCCTGCTGCTGCTGGAAGAAGGTCAGGTTATGGTTGAGGAACTCCGAAAAACCCTGGTGCTGCCTCTCGGCGTAGTAGCGGATGAAGTTCTGGAGATTGTCGGTGGAGAACAGCGGATCGCTTTCCGACTCCTGCTCGATGATGATCTGCAGCAGGATGCTTCGGGTGATGTCCTTCTTCGACTGGGTGTCGATCACCTGGAATTCCACGCCCTGCACCACCATGCTGCGCACATCGCCGAGCGTGATGTACTTGCTTTCCGCCGTGTCGTAGATCCTGCGGTTGGGGTACTTCTTTATGATACGAACGTCGTCTTTGCTCATGATGGGACTCAGGGGACAATAGAAACGGTGGTCTCACTGCCGGATCATACACTGTCACGGCCCGGCGGGTGACATGTCGGCCCGCCAGAACGCTCCTCGCTTCACTTGACTTGACTAGGAAAAACAATACAATAGCATAAATTGTGCGCTGCACAAATCCCTGTTCCCCCCATTCCGCGGACTGCCCCATGCCCGAAGACCAGACCCAGCATACCGCCAGAAGTGACGATCCCGGACAGATATTGATGAACAATATCAAGGAAATGGAGGCTATTCTTGGGGAGATTTCGAAGAATACCCGTGCCACGGACGTGGACCCGTTCCATCTCACCGAGGCCTGTACCGCCTGGCTCAAGGCCATTTCCGCCGACCCCCAGAAGGTGTTCGAGGCCGGCCTGCAGTACTGGCAGGACGCCATGCGCCTTTACCAGCAGAGCGCCCTCACGCTCATGGGGGTGGACCAGGAACCCGTGATCAGCGAGTCAAGGGGCGACCGGCGCTTCCGCCACGAGGCGTGGCAGGACCAGCCGGTGTTCAACCTGATCAAGCAGTCCTACCTGCTGACCTCACGCTGGGCCCGGGACATGGTTTCCGACGTCGAGGGGCTGGATGAACACGACGCGGAAAAGGTGGCCTTCTTTACCGAACGCTACATCGAGTCCCTGTCACCCACCAATTTCGCCGCCACCAACCCGGCGGTCATCGAAAAGACCATCGAATCCAACGGGGAGAACCTGGTCAAGGGCCTGAAGAACATGCTGGCGGATCTCAAGGAGGGCAACGGCCAGCTGCAGATTTCCATGACCGACACGGAGGCGTTCGAACTCGGCCGCAATGTTGCCACGACACCCGGCAAGGTGGTCTTCCGCAACCGCATGTTCGAGCTGTTGCAGTACAGCCCGTCGACGGAAATGGTATTCACCCGCCCCCTCCTGATCATCCCGCCCTGGATCAACAAGTATTACGTTCTCGACCTGCAGCCGAAGAATTCCTTCATCCGCTGGCTGGTGGAACAGGGCCACACCGTGTTCGTGGTCTCCTGGATCAACCCCGACGCCTCCTACCGCGACACCGGCTTCGATGCGTACGTGATCGAGGGCGTGGGCGCCGCCCTGGATGCGGTGGAGGCGGCCACCGGCGAGAGCCGGGTGAACGCCATCGGCTACTGCATCGGCGGCGCGCTGCTGGCAACCGCCCTTGCCTATCTCAAGGCCACCGGCGACGAACGGATCCGCAGCGCCACGCTCCTGACCACCTTGCTGGATTACTCGGAGCCCGGCGAACTGGGCGTGTTCGTCGACCAGCAACAGCTGGACAAGCTGGATGAAACCATGCAGGAAAAGGGCTACCTGAAGGGCAGTTCCATGGCGGGCACCTTCAATCTCCTGCGGGCCAATGACCTGATCTGGTCGTTCTACATCAACAACTACCTGCTCGGAAACGACCCGCGGCCTTTCGACCTGCTTTACTGGAATTCCGATTCCACCCGGCTGCCCGCCAGCATGCACCGCTGGTACCTGCAGAACTTCTACATCGACAACAGGCTACGGGAACCCGGCGGCATCGAGATCGACGGCGTTCCCATCGACCTCGGCGGCGTGGACGTCCCGGTCTGCTTCGTCTCCGCAGTGGAGGACCACATCGCGCCCTGGAAATCCACCTACACGGGCACCCGGCTGTTGTCCGGCCAGGTCAAGTTCATCCTGGGGGGGTCGGGCCATATCGCCGGAATCGTCAACCCGCCCGCGGCAACCAAGTACTGCTACCGGACCACCAGCCGCCCCCCCGCGGATCCGGACAGGTGGTTCGCCGGCGCCACGGTCCACGAGGGCTCCTGGTGGCCGGAATGGCAGCGCTGGATCAGCCGCAGGGCCGGCAAGCGGATTCCCGCCCGACAGCCCGGGGACGGCGGCCTCGAGATCATCGAGGACGCGCCCGGCAGCTATGTCAAGGTGCGCGTGCTGAAGGACGACTGAAGCATTTCCCGATCAACGAACCAAACACTTGAGGAGTACATACCATGAGCAGAGTCGCAGTGGTTACCGGCGGCACCCGGGGTATCGGTGAGGCCGTCAGCGTCAGCCTGAAAGAGGCTGGCTACAACGTGGCCGCCAGCTATGCGGGCAACGACGAGGCCGCGCAGAAATTCACCGAGAAGACCGGCATCCCGACCTACAAGTTCGACGTTTCCGATTTCGATGCCTGCAAGGCCGCGGTGGAACGGATCGAGGCCGATCTCGGCCCCGTCGATGTCCTGGTGAACAACGCCGGCATCACCAAGGACGGAACCATGCACCGCATGAGCTTTGACCAGTGGAACGCGGTGATCCAGACCAACCTGTCCTCCTGCTTCAACATGAGCCGGTCGGTGATCGAGGGCATGCGGGAACGCGGCTTCGGCCGCATCGTCAATATCGGTTCCGTGAACGGTCAGGCCGGGCAGTACGGCCAGGTGAACTACGCCGCGGCCAAGTCTGGCATCCATGGATTCACCAAGGCCCTGGCCCAGGAAGGCGCCGCCAAGGGCATCACCGTGAACGCGATCGCCCCGGGCTATGTGCTCACCGACATGGTGCGCGCGGTCCCGGAGAAGGTGCTGGAGAAGATCATCGCCACCATTCCGGTGGGGCGCCTGGGCGACCCCAATGACATCGCCCGCTCGGTGCTGTTCCTGGTGGCCGACGACGCCGGCTTCATCACCGGTTCGACCCTCAGCATCAACGGCGGCCAGCACATGTACTGAACGGGGCGGCCGTCTCCCCGGGTCCCGGAGCCGGCGACGTTCCGGGGCTACCGCCCTGCCGACAGCCAGCGGCCCAGTTCCGGGTGCACTTCCCGCTGGGCCCTTGCGCTGACGATCAGCCCGATGTGGCCACCGCCAAACGGCAGTTCCCCGTACAGGCCGGGGTCGACATGTGCGCCGAGCGCCGTGGACGAGCCCGGCGGCACCAGGTGGTCACTTTCCGCGAATACGTTCAGCACCGGCGTCTCCAGCCGTTTCAGGTCCACGGCCTCGCCCCGGACCTCGAACGTTCCCCTGACGAGGCGGTTCTCCCCGTAGAGATCCCCCATGAACTGGGCGAACGCCCTGCCCGGCTGGTCCGGGCAGTCATGCACCCACCGGTCCATGCGCAGGGAGAATTCGAAGTCGGAGTCCTCCTCGTGACCGTCGATCCGGCGCACGTGCCTGCGAAGGTCATCGAAGGGGCGGGCGGAACGGAACATCAGCGTGATCAGTTCCCCGGGCACGTTGACCGGATGCGCCGCCAGCCTGGTGAACCGGATATGCCGGGACCAGAGCCTGATCAGGCTGTCGCCGGCATGGAAATCCACTGGCGTGACCACCAGGCCGAGCCGCCTGACCCGCCCGGGCCGCAGGCAGGCATGGCTGAGGGCGAAGGTGCCGCCCTGGCAGATACCCACCAGGTTGATTCGTTCGAATCCCGTCGCACCGGAAACAAAGTCCAGGGCATCCCCGATGGCGTCGAGGACGTAGACCGAAAGGTCTTTTTCCCGATCGGCGTCCGAGGTGCGCGCCCAGTCCATGAGAAACACCCGGTTGCCGGCTTCGGCCAGCCTGCGCACCATGGAATGGTCCGGGTCAATATCGATCACGTCCGCCCGGTTGACGTGGGAATAGACGATCAGGACCGGGACGGCGCCCTCCTCCGGGCCCACGATGAACTCACGCAGCCGCACGGGACCCTTCTCGAGCACCACCCGGTTGGGGGTGCACCAGCCTCTGGCGACAGCATTGCTTTCGATGTCCCGGTTGAACGACCGGTACCTCTCCCGGAACCGGTCGAGCTCCTGCCTGATGTCCGCGGCTGGTCGCCCGTTCACGGATCCTGCCCCGCCGCTGCCAGGTCGATGCAGCCGTTGACGACCAGGCCGATCATTTCCGTGAACGGGTCTGAACGCACCAGGTTGCCGTAGGCAAGGTCGCAGGCCTCGGCCCAGGCCTGGAAGAATTCCGGGAAGTCCGGGATATGATCCCGGTGACCGGCCAGCGTCTCCAGGAACGATTCCATGGCCTCCCTGCCCTGGGCCAGCACCTCCTCCTGGAATCCCCGCATGACCCGGTCCAGCCCGGGCTGCCGGTTGACCAAGGGATTTTCCAGAAGTCCGCCTGCCAGGGCCATCTGCTGCCCGAAGGCCTCCTGCCAGATTTCCACCAGGCGGGGGTGCAGTTCGGCCATGGCGGCAGGGGCGGCATCCCGTTCCAGGAGTTCCACGAAACGGGCGTAGCACTGCCCGATGCTCACATAGCAGGCGCCGGAGAACAGGTATTTCTGGAAAGGTCCGGGTTCGGTGGGGTGTTCGCTCACGTTGTTCATGGACTTGGGCTGCCGGAAGGAAGGATTATCGCAGCCGGGAGGCGGATTGCCCATTCATCCATGCAGCATGCCGGAGCCGGGACCCGGGGCTACCGGTCCAGGAGCCGTCAGCCGTGTCCGGCCTGCTGGTCGAAAAAGGAGGCGGTCCCCGGAAGTTCGGGAAGGTCCATGTCGAACGGTACCGAGCGCACCCTGCCCCTGGGACGGCCCCGCACCGTCAGTCCCTCGAACCGGCTTGGCATCGGGTTCGGGGAAAGGGGTACGGCATCGTCCGCGGAATAGACGCAGATGAACAGGGTGCGCGGTGCGGGCGACAGGTTGGGGCCGGACCCGTGAAGGAGGCGGGTATGCATGAAGCAGACCGATCCGGCCGGACCGGTGCAAGTCACCGCCCGGCGCTCGCAGTCCCCGGCGACCCGGTCCGTCACCGCGCCGGTGAAGGTGCCGGCATGCCACAACGGATGGATGGGTCCCCGGTGCGATCCTGGCAGGACCTTGAGCGGCCCGTTGTCGGAGGTCACGTCGTCCAGAAATACCAGGGCCGTGACCACGTCGTCGTTACTGTGCGGGGTGAAGCTGAAGTCCTGGTGCCACTTGACGTGGGTGGCGCTCCCGGGCAGCTTGGAATTGATCTTGCTGTGATGGAAGCGGACATCGGGCCCGATGAGATCCGCCAGGATCTCCGGGATCCGCCCGTCAGACATCACCCGGAAATAGCAGTCCGAGATTTCCACCGGCGCATTCACCCTGCGGAGCGCCGGCGCGGCCGGGCAGTGGCCGTTCTCGAGGTCGAATCTCGGCTTGCCGTTGACCGTGGTCCCCCAGGGGGCCTCATGCCCCCGGCTCACCTCCACCCATTCACGGAACCGGACCTGCATCGCCCCGAGACTGTCCGGCGGCACGCAGTTCTCCACCACCAGGTAGCCGTGTTCATGGAAAAAGGTCCGGTTGGCGGTCTCGGGCATCTGACATCACTCCCCTGGCTTGGCGAACATGCATTTATCGCACATTTTCCGCGCCGATGGCCAGCGTCACCGGAACTCCCCGTCCAGGCAGGAGGCGGATACCCGCCTGTCCCCGGAATCCGTCAGAAGAGCGCCGCCTGGCGGCTCACCACCGCGTCAAATTCAAGCCCGATGAACGGCAGGACGGCGTCCGCGATGGGTTTCAGCTGGCGTTCGATGTAGTGGTCGTAGTCGAGCGGGTGGTCGCGGTACTCCAGGGGTTCCGGTCCGGCCACGGTGATGACGTAGCGGATCCAGCCCCTGTCCTGGTAGCGCAGGCGCTTGCCCGCAGTCCGGTTGCGTTCGTCGGCCAGGCGCGCCGCACGGACATGGGGCGGCACGTTGCGCTCGTAGGCCGCAAGTTTGCGGCGCAGCTGCTTGCGGTACACCAGGTCGTCGTCGTGCTCCCCGGCAAGGAGCCCGTCCACGGTGCGCCGGATCAGTTCGGACGGGTCCCGTTCGTGGAAGACATGGTCATAGAGCGACTGCTGGAAATCCCTTGCGAGCGGAGTCCAGTCCGTGCGGACGCTCTCAAGTCCCTTGAATACGATCCGGTCCGGCGCGTCCCCCTCCCCCGTGGCGAGCCCGGCGTAGCGTTTCTTGCTGCCGGCGTCGGAACCGCGGATGGTGGGCATGAGAAAGCGGATGAAATGGGTCTCGAACTCGAGCTCAAGCAGGCTGTCGAGGTCGAACCGCTCCCGGATGTTCTCCCGCCACCGCGCATTGATTTTCCCGGCCAGATCACGGCCGATGGCGCGGCATTCCTCCGGCGGCAGGCCTTCATCAAGGGACACGAAGATGGAATCCGTGTCCCCGTAGATCACGCCGTAGCCCTGCTCCTCGATCCACCGTCCGGTGGTCTGCATGATTTCGTGGCCGCGCATGGTGATGGAGCTGGCGAGCCTGGCGTCGTAGAACCTGCAGCCGCCTGATCCGAGCACGCCGTAGAAGGAGTTCATCAGGATCTTGATTGCCCTGGAGCGGGGCTGGTCATCGTCCCGCTTGGCCTGGTCGCGCTGCTGCCACAGGTCGGCGATGATGCCCGGCAGGTAATGGCGCGAACGGTGGAACCACGCCCCGAGAAACCCCTCGACTGCGTCATCAGACGCTTCCAGGCCCTCCACCAATCCCATCGGGTCGATCCTGAAGGTCCGGATGATGGACGGGTAGAGGCTCTTGAAATCCAGCACCAGGACATTGCGGTAAAGACCCGGCTTCGAGTCCATGACATATCCACCGGGACTGGCGAGGCCGCCATCCGGCGGCAGGTTGGGCGCCACGTAGCCGCCGCGATGCAACTTCGGCAGGTACAGGTTGGTGAATGCGGCCACCGAACCCCCGGCCCGGTCCAGTTCGAGCCCGGTCAGCTGGCCTCGCAGTACCAGGTAATCGATGAGATTGGTGGCCTCCAGGATTTCCAGCACCAGGCGGCAGTCCTCCAGGTTGTAGGCCGCCAGGGCAGGCTTGTCGTGGAGAAAGTTGTGGCGGATTTCCGCGAAGCGGTCGTCGGCGTCCTCGTCCAGCTTCTTGCCCCGGCCAAGCAGTTCCCGCGACACGTGCTCCAGGGAGAAGCTGGCGAAGCTCCAGGTGGCCGCCCGCAGCGCGTCGATGCCGTCGATGGCCACCCTGCCCGGCATGGATACAAAGCCCTTGGCCCGGTCGGCGCGTGTCTCCCGCCACTGGGCGAGTTCTCCGCCGCGGCCGATCCGCATGGGAATCCGGTGGCGCGCGGCCCGCTCGAGAATGATCCGAAGATCGAAGTTCACCAAGTTCCAGCCGACAATCAGGTCCGGGTCCAGGTCGTTGATCCGGTCCCGGAGCAATCCCAGCAGCCCGGCCTCGTCCCGGCACCAGGCGATGGCGGTATGGGCGCAGGGTTCCTCCTCGCCGATGACCAGCACCTCCCCGTCCGCCGTCCCGTCGCCAGCCAGGCCCACCGACCAGAGCGTGCCGTCCAGGTCGCACTCGATATCCAGGGACAGCAGGCGCAGCCTCGGCCGGCAGTCCGCCGCCCTCAGCCTGCAGTCGCGGAATTCCCGGTACCCATCCCGGCGGACCATCCGCCCGGTGAAGGCCAGGCCGCCGCGGACGAACCGTTCCATGAGATACCGGTCGTGGAGGCGGATATCGCCCTCCAGCACCTCGATCCCCCGGTCGCCCAGGAGATCCTCGGCCACGTGCCGGTCGCCGATGGTCCGCGTATATACCGCCGCTACCCGGCTGCCCGCAAAGGTCCTTAGCGCCAGCGGCTCCACGGAGACCGCCTCCCCAAGGGGACCCAGTGCCGCCCCGGCCCGCTTGGCGTCATCCGCGGCCACGAAACAGACCGTCCGCTCTCCCTCGACCAGGAGGCGCACGGGTCCGCCGTCGGTGGCCACCCAGTACTCGATCTCGGTGCCTCCGCGGCGGTCACGGCTGGCGCGGGTGAGGAGGTACCCCTGTTCAATCAGGTCGTCCACGCCACCGGAACCAATATCGGAAAATATGGGGATTCAACATCATGGTCATCAATGATAGTGTCCCCCCTTGCCGATCACCAACCGAATGCGGGAATTTCGCCCATCCATGTTCACAATCTCACCAGCGCAGGCGGAGGAGTTCCACCGCAGCGGAGTGGTTCTGGTGGAACACATCATCCCACCGGATGAGGTGGAGGTGCTGCGTGAGCGCTTCGAACGCCTCTTCCGGGGCCAGTTCGAGACCGGCACCATGCCGGACGAGGTCAACTGGCAGGAAGACCGGTCGGACCCGAGCCGCGCACGCCAGATCTGCAACGGCTGGCGCGCGGACAGGGCCATTGCCCGCACGGTGCTCAGGCAGGACATTGCCCGCGCGGTGGCGGAACTCATGGGATGGGACGGCGCCCGGATCATGCAGGACAACGTGATCTGGAAGCCCGTTGACACCCTGTCCTTCAACTACCACCAGGACAATGCCTACCTTGACTGGTTTGAGCCCGGGGAAATCTGCACCGTCTGGATCGCCTTGGACGACATCGAGGCGCAAAACGGCACCATGGAACTGGTGCCGGGCTCCCACCTCTGGGGCGTGTCCGAGCCGGAAGGCGAATTCCACGCGCCGGAGGACTACCGGGCGCCCATGAAAAGGCGCGCCGCCGAACTGGGAGTCCACCCGGACATCCTCCATGTCGCCGTGCCGAGGGGTCACGGCTCCATTCACCATGGCAACATCTGGCACGGCTCGGGGCCCAACCGCGGCGATACGCCCCGGCGCAGCCTGGTGATCCATGCCATGCCCGCGGAGGCCCGCTACCGCCGCGAGGGTTTCTCCCGGGGGAACGGACCGGTATATTCCCGCTATGCCCGCCTTACGTCCGACGAGATGGACGAGAACTACTTTCCCGTGCTGTGGCGCAGCGACGGCTATCGCACGCCGGGGCTCTGCCGCTATCTGGAGGGCGCGCCGTGAGCCTGCTGCGCGACCTCTGGCCGGTCTTCAGGGAGTCGGACTGGCGCCCGTCGGCACTGGCAAGAAGGCTCTTCGGCACGGAGGAGCGCGATATCCGCACGCTCTGCGGGATGATGATGGACTCCGACGGGGACTACTCCAGCCTGGTCATCGCAGAGCGGATACTCGACACCTACGAGCGGCTCGATCACGCCGCCCGGCTCGACTTCTACACCTTTCTCAACCTCGATTTCGACCTCGATCCCGCACTGGTGGCGGAAAAGGCCCGGGACTATGCCGGCGAGCCGTCTCCGGAAACGCTCCGGGCGCTAACCCGGGCGGCCGAGCCCCGCCGCCAGGAACTCCTTCGCCGCCTGAACCTGAGCGCCGGGGGAACCCGCCGCCTGGTGCAGATGCGCGGGCAACTGCTCGGGGCGGTGCGGGAATTCCCCGACCTCGGGCGCCTGGACGTGGATTTCCGGCACCTGTTCTCCTCCTGGTTCAACCGCGGCTTCCTGGTGCTGCAGCCGGTTGACTGGACCACCCCGGCCCACATCCTCGAGAAGATCATCGCCTACGAAGCGGTGCACGAGATCCGGAACTGGAACGAGCTTCGGCGCAGACTGGAGCCAGACGACCGCCATTGCTATGCCCTGTTCCACCCGGTCATGGAAGACGAGCCGCTGGTGTTCGTGGAAGTGGCGCTCACCGCGGACATGCCCGCACACATCGACGACATCCTCGACGCCGACCGGGCGCCCGTGGTGCCCGAAGAGGCGACCCATGCCGTGTTCTACTCCATCTCCAACTGCCACCGCGGCCTGGACGGGGTTTCCTTCGGCAATTTCCTGATCAAGCAGGTGGCCAGCAATCTGCGGATGCGGTTCCCTGCCCTCAGGTCTTTCGCCACCATCTCCCCGGCGCCCGGCTTCCGGCGCTGGCTAGAAGGCCGGCCGGCCGCGGACGGTGGCCCGCCGCCAACCGGCGAGCCGGTCCCCCCGGAGACGCTGCTGCCGCTGGCGGCCCGTTACCTGCTCGAGGCCAAGCTGCCGGACGGCAAGCCGCTCGATCCCGTGGCCCGGTTCCATCTCAAGAACGGCGCCAGGCTCGAGCGGCTCAACGCGGACGCGGACCCATCGCCCAAGGGTCTGGAGCAGTCCCTGGGGCTCATGGTGAACTACGTGTACGACCTCGCCCGGGTGGAGGAAAACCACGAAACCTACATGAAGGACCGGAAAGTGACCTCCAGCGGCCAAGTACGCAGGCTGCTGCCGACCTGATTCCGGCAAACCACGCCCCGGCAATGAGCAACCACCTGATCGATCGCCTGCTTGCGCCCCGTGCCGGCTCCGCGCGGCCCTTACTTGACCTGCCGGACGGCGGCGCCCTGAGTTACGGCGAGTTCGGCGCCAGGGTGAACCAGGTCGCCCGCCTGCTCACGGACCGGGGCCTTGGGCCCGGCGACCGGGTGGCCGCCCAGGTGCCGAAGTCCTGGCAGACCCTGGCGCTGTACCTCGGCACCATCAAGGCCGGGGGCGTGTTCCTGCCGCTCAACACCGCCTACACGGCCAGGGAGGTGGGCTATTTCGTCCGGGACGCGGAACCGAGGATTCTCGTCTGCGACCCGGGCGACGCCGGGGAACTGGAGCCGCTGATGGCATCCCGTGACGCGGACCCGGGGGGCGGCAGCCTGCTCACCCTGGATGCGGCCGGCCGGGGCAGCCTCGCCGACGGCGCGGACACCCGGGACACGGAGTTCGACGCCGTGCCGCGTTCACCCGGCGATCTCGCCGCGATCCTGTACACGTCCGGCACCACCGGGCGCGCCAAGGGCGCCATGCTGACCCATGACAACCTCTGGTCCAACGCCGAGGCGCTGACGGACTGCTGGCGATTCACCGTTGATGACGTACTGCTCCATGCCCTGCCCGTCTTCCACACCCATGGCCTGTTTGTCGCGACCAACGTGCTCATGGTGGCGGGAGGGCGCATGATCTTTCTGCCCGGATTCCGGATCGACGAGATCATCCACTGCCTTTCCCGGGCCACAAGCATGATGGGTGTGCCCACCTTCTACACCCGCCTTTTGCAGGATCCCAGGCTCGACCACGGGTTGGTCCGGCATGTCCGCCTGTTCGTGTCCGGCAGCGCGCCGCTGCTCGCCGAGACCCATGACGCCTTCTGGGAACGCACCGGCCACCGGATCCTGGAGCGCTACGGCATGACCGAAACCGGCATGAACACCTCCAATCCCTACGAAGGCGAGCGGCGCGCCGGCACGGTAGGCCCCGCGCTGCCGGGCGTCAACGTACGCGTGGTCGATGAGCAGGGCGGGGAGACCGCGCCCGCCGGCGAAATCGGCCGGGTGGAGGTCCGGGGGCCCAATGTCTTTCCGGGGTACTGGCGCATGCCGGAAAAAACCCGGGAGGAATTCACCGCGGACGGCTTCTTCATCACCGGCGACCTCGGCATGCTGGGCGAGGACGGCTACCTCACCATTGTCGGGCGCAGCAAGGATCTCATCATCAGCGGCGGCTACAATGTCTATCCCAAGGAGATCGAGCTGGTGCTGGACGCTCTGCCCGGCGTCGGGGAATCCGCCATCATCGGCGTACCCCACCCGGATTTCGGCGAAGGGGTGGTGGCCGTGCTGACGGGAGATGCCCCCCCGGACGAAGAGCGGGTGCGTGAACTGGTGTCGGGCCAGCTGGCCCGGTTCAAGCAACCCAGGCGGGTTTTCCACGTGGACGCGCTGCCCCGCAACAGCATGGGCAAGGTGCAGAAGAACCTGCTCCGGGAACAGTACGCGGACGCCTTCTCCGCAGAATAGGAACCCCCGCCCCACCCCATCGGGACGACCCTTGGACGCTCAGGTCGGCGCGATCAGGTACACCGGGCTCGACCAGGCGACATGGCCGTCCTCCATGACTACCCGGACATAGAGCGGATTGTCCCGGTTGTCCTGCAGCGTGATGTCGCGGGCCAGGGTCGCCCGGTACGCCGGGTTCTCGTCCGGAAGCCTGAACACCCGGATGCGGCGCTCGATCCCGCCGTTTTCAAACACCAGTTCCTCGAGGCCGATATCGCCGACGGGTATTTCCGCTTTGACCAGCGCCGTATCGATGACCAGGGTGCCCGCGCCGGCGCTGTCGAGCACCGCCTCGAAGCCGCCGAATCCCCCCGTGGTCAGCGCAGTCCATTCCAGGCGACGGTCGCTGACCCGGTCAAGGCGCTTGTCCAGGTTGTAACGGTTGATGGACCGGACGGACGAGAACCGGTTTCCACGCAACTCGGCGTGGCCGTCCCAGACGGTTTCCCTGCCCCGCCCGCGGTATTCCGAGCCTTCCCAGATCACCCGGATGCGCCGGCCCAGCTCCCCGGCGCCGAACGGCCGCCAGGTCTCCAGGGTGTCAAGGCCGTTGCGGATGTCGATCCGCTCGATGGGGCTGGACGCGAGGACGTCGACATGGAACGCCGCCGAGGTCCCGTCGGTCCCCACGATATCCCCCATCATCGCCTCGGCGGTTTCGTCGTGATCCGTGCTGCCGAGCAGCGGGTCCTCGTGGTAGCGCCTGCCGGGGGTGTCGAGAACCACCCGGGTATCCAGCACCATGCGGCTGCCGGTGGTGCCGTAGTGGTGGCGTTTCCGAAGCGCGTCCATGATCCCCTCCCGGGTCAGTTCCCGTGCCAGCATGCAGGTCAGGCCACCGTAGGCCCCGAATTTGGTGGCCCCGGGGTGGGAAGCGCCGGGGCGGCCCTTGTGCCCGTCGGAATTGGCCATGATGCCGACACGGTAGCCCTGCTCGAAGGCGTCGTGGATCAGCCATTCGAAAGTACCCCAGGCGGAATGCACCTCCACCGCGCGTTCCAGCCGCTGGTCGTGCGCCACCCTGATGTCGGCGTAGCGCCCGCCGATATGCGCGAACACCACGCAGTCCTCGTCCTTCAGCGCCTCGAAGAGGGCACCGGCCGAGTTGGCGTCGGAGTCGACGTCGGAAAGGTCATCCACCAGCGCGTGGGATGAACGGTGGATCTGCCGCCCCTCCTCCATCATGAGCACGTTGCGGTCGCCGCCGAGGCCGGTATTGCCCGACCATTCCCAGCCCGGGAACACCACGAACCGGTGGTCGCGATTGAATTCCCGGGACAGTTCGTTCAGGTGTTCCCAGAACGGCGTGGTGATCTGGAAGTCGTTGCCCTGGTGAATGCAGACGTCGAGAAAGGCCCGGTCACGGGCGAATTCGTAGAAATCCCGGGCGGAATTGGTGCCAATGGTTTCCTCGGACTGCCCGTGCAGGTCGCCCCAGAACGGCCACAGCCCCGCCGCAGCGGCGACCCGGTTCGGGTTGGACTGGCAGACCGCGGCGCCATCCTCGTCAAGGAGCGAGATCACGAGGTCTCCGGGTTCCTTCACCCGGAGTCCCTCGATCACGCCGGCGAACCCGCCGGGAGCCAGGGTGACCGACTCCGGCAGGCCTTCCACCGGCAGGGTAGACGCGAGCCTGAACGTCACGTCGCACCGGTCGGATGGATTCCCCCAGCGGTCCTCGCCCTTCACCGCCAGGCGGAAGGGTTCCCCCGCCACGACGCCGGTCGGCATGATCGCCTTGAACAGGACCGGCGGCCCCGGTGTGACGGCGACCCAGGGCTGCTCGGGCAGTTCCACGTAGTTGTAGGTGGCAATGGCGTCCACCAGCACACGGAACTCGAACGTGTATTCGCAGAAGGTCTGAAGCCGGATGCCCGGAGAACCTCCGCGGCGGTCACCGAACCGGACAATGATCCGGTCCCCCTCCCGGAGAAACCCGCGCACCACCTGGATGTACAGCACCTTGTCCCACGGCCGGATGTTGCGCTTGGGGAAGTATTCCACGTTGAGGACCGCGCCGTTGCTGGCCTCCACCGAGGTGTAGTTCGGCGCCGTCGGGTCGTCGAATTGCGGGCGCGCCATGTCCGACGCGAAGCGGTGGGCCACCTTGATGGATCCGGTGTCGTCGATCCCGAAGTATCCTGCAGTGTAGACCAGGGTGAATTCCTGGTAGGAACCGGCTTCAAAGCTCCCTGTGGGAAAAACCGTGGCGCTGCCCATCTTGTGGGGCAGGTAGGTGGAATGGGGCATCTGGAAGGCGCTGGCTGAACCGAATGCGGAATCCGGAATAACACGTATTCGCAGTTTCGGTGATTATCTGTTGAACCTGACTACTTTTACTGAAGACTCATGACTCTACGGGACCGCTTCACACCGGTACAGGATTCCCGTCGCAAACGGCAACCGAATTTTTATTATATCTATCCAAATTTACAAATTACGATTGTTCACAATCATTGCGTTGCATGCCATGAAAAACGAGTATTGTCTATGATAAATAATTAGATTACTTGAGTATTTGTGAAAATTAGTTTAGCGGTAGGAGCCGAAACCTGATCTGAAAGTTGATGCCGGGTCTGCGCGGATACGGCGAGACCCGGGGCTGGACTCCGGTCCTGGCAGATCAGCTACTCCAAACGAAAAATGACTCGGGACATGATTCACCTATTGGACAGGTCTGGAAATGGCTAATTCGGCAATGCCTCCCACCACACCCCACCTGTCCATCAGGGCTGCTCATAAGACGAACCGAATGCATGGATTGCATGCGTGAAACAGGGGATATCACACTAGGGCCAGCGCCCGGATCAGTACCAGGCATCCGGCAGTTCGCGCTTCCTTCGTGCCAGGAAATCATCCAAGGCGTCCTTCTTCGCCACGTCCATGGCCGGCGGCTGATAGGACGAGAGGATCTCTTTCCAGCGGTCATGGGCCCGCCGCACGGCATCCATCGATCCCGCGTCCTCCCACTGCTCGAAGCTCTCGGTGTCCGAGATCTCGGATTCAAAGAACGCGGTCTCGTAGTTTCGCATCGTGTGTTCGCAACCGAGGAAATGGCCCGCCGGCTCCACCTCGCCGTAGGCATCCCGGGCCAGGGCGTTCTCATCCATCGGCAGACCGTTGAGAAGGACCTGGTAGGCACCCAGCCGATCGGCGTCCATCACCAGCTTTTCATATCCCGTCACCAGGCCGCTTTCCAGCCAGCCCGCAGCGTGCAGTACGAAATTGGCCCCGCCGAGTACCGTGGACAGCATGGAGTCCGCGCTTTCCGCGGCTGCCTGGGCGTCGGGCAGTTTGGATGCCGTCAGCGATCCGCCGCAGCGAAGGGGTAGATTCAGCCGCCGTGCCAGCTGGCCGATGACCAGGTTGGACATCACCGGCTCCGGCATGCCGAAGGTGGGCGCACCGCTTCGCAGGCTCATGGAGGAAAGGAAATTCCCGAGCACGAACGGCGCCCCCGGACGGACGATCTGGGTGAAGGCGCACACCATCATTGCCTCCGCCAGGGCCTGCGCAATCGAGGCTGAGGTGGTCACCGGTCCCATGGCGCCGCTGAGGATGAACGGCACCCCGACAAGCCCCTGACCTGCCCCGCAATAGACCCGGGCGGCCTCGGTCACCACCTTGTCGACCATCAGCGGGGAGTTGGTGTTCACGTTTCCCATGATCACGCAGTGCTCCTGCATGAACCCGTCGCCGAAGACCACCCGCGCCATGTCCACCGAGTCCTGAGCGCGCGACATTGCGGTGATCGCGCCGAGGAACGGCTTGTCGCTGTACACCAACTGGTTGTACACCATGTCCAGATGTCGCTTGGACACAGGCACATCGCAGGGTTCGCAGATCACCAGCCCGGTATGGTGCAGCGTCGGCATGGACCAGGCCAGCTGGACCAGGTTCGCATGATCCCGGATGGTGCCGTAGCGGCGTCCGCCCTCTAGATCCCGCACGAAGGGGGGACCATAGACGGGGGCGAAGACCTGACTGGAACCGCCGATCTCCACATTGTGCGCCGGATTGCGCGCGTGTTGGGTGAATACGGGCGGCGCCGTGCTGCAGAGTGACCGGGCCATCCCCGCCGGCATCCGGACCCTGGTGCCGGTGACGTCGGCGCCGACCTGCCGCCACAGTCTGAGCGCCTCCGGGTCGGCGCGGAACTCGATGCCGACTTCCTCGATCAGCCAGTCCGCCTGCCGTTCCAGCATGACGAGACCCTCCTCCTCGAGAAATGCGTAGAACGGTATCCGGCGCGAGATGTAGGCGGGTGCGGACGGGGCGGCACGCTCACGGCGTGCACCGCGGCCACCCCTGGCTTTTCTCGCGGTATCGGCTTTTCGTGGCATGGGACGGCGCAGCGGCGCAGGCGGTGGGCACGATGCCCGACCCAGTCAGTATAACAATCCGCGAATCCCTCCCTTTCCTGTTTGCGGTATGGAATGTTCCGATCAGGTCGCCAGAGAAAAGACAGCTTCCCTTTGCGGGTGGAGTACCCGCCTGGCAGGTGAAATCCGGTTCAGATCGAGTGATGCAGATGGCCGGATGTATCGGTAAAAAACTCGTCGTTGAAAAGTTCGTCGTCGTCGTCCCACCCGAGGTCGCGAAACCACTTGCGTTCCAGGTAGGCGTTGAGCCTGCGCCTGGTCTCGAGCTTGCCGGTCCGGCGGGCCGCCGTGCCGTTGGGGGCGGGATTGGCGACGCCTTGCGTCATCTCAACGGGAGTTCCTTCTTCCAGAAGGTCCAGGTCAACGTCCGATTCCAGTGCCTCATCTTCGTCGAACAAATCAAACTCATCATCCACAGAGGGACTGTCTTTCTCTTTGCTCATCATCGATTACCAGGAAAACGATAACCTGATGCTAATTATCGGAAGAATGAGGGAAATCGCAACAAAAATTTTCCCATCAGACGGCGATTTTATAGTCAGAAATTCTTATGATTCCGCCCCGAAATTGGCCCGGAATTTGTTCAGTCGGCCTCCCGTCGCTCTTCCAGCCTGTCGGTGGCGAGAGCGGGCTCCCTCGACAGCGAACTGATCCGGGCCCGCAGTTCCGGTGTCATCTCCACCTTGAGGCAGTCCAGGGAAGGTCGAAGCTGGGCCACGTCCCTCGCACCGAGGATGGGGCAGGTCACCTGGGGGTGCGCCCTCACCCATGCCACGGCGAGGGATACCGGATGGATCCCCATGGTGCCGGCGAATTCGGTGAAGCGGGAGGCAACTTCGTATACCCAGGGCTCACCGTAACGGGCGCCGTAACCCTCGTTTTCCACCAGCCGCCCCTCTGCGGGACTGAGACCGGTGCCGTACCTTCCGCTCAGGAGACCGCCGCCCACGGGTCCGTAACTGACCACCGCCAGCTGTTCCGCCATCGCCAAGGGGAGAATCTCCGACTCTGCCTGGCGCTTCACAAGGTTGTACATCGGCTGGATCACATCGAATCGGGGCCATCCGTTCCTCGTCGAGATGCCGAGTCCCTTCATCAACTGCCAGGCCGCGTAGTTGCTTGCGCCCAGGATCAGCACCTTGCCCTGGCGGACCAGGTTTTCCAGGCAGCGGAGAATCTCTTCCAGGGGCACGGCATCCAGCCACTGGTGCATGTAAAGGAGATCCAAGCGGTCCGTGCCAAGCCGCCTCAGGCTGTCTTCCACCGCGCGCTGGATGTGCCGCCTGCTGGCGCCCCGGTCGTTGGGCCCCTCACCCATGGCCATGCCGACCTTGGAGGCGATGACGAGTTCATCCCGCTCACCCGCCATGCAGCGTCCGAGGAGGCGCTCCGCCTCCCCCCGGCTGTAGATGTCGGCACAGTCGAAAAAGTTGATACCCGCGTCCCGTGCGGCCCGGTAGAGCTTCGCGGATTCGCCGGCATCCGCATCCCCGCCGAAGGACATGGTGCCGAAACAGAGTTCGGAAACCTGCACACCGGTCCTGCCCAGTGCCTTGAACCGCATACGATTATCGTCCAGAGGGGAATCCGCCCATTATTGCATGAATGTCCTGGACCCCGGCGGGAAGGACTCCGCGCCAGGGTATCCCAGCCGGACATCCGCCGTCCCTGCAACGCCCGGCGGCCCGGCCGGCAGGCCATGCTGCCGGAACGGTGCGTCAGGGAGCAAAGGGATTACCCGAGGTAGTCCCTGATCCAGCGGGCGAATGCCTCTTCCCGGGTGAACCCGGCCATCCAGGACTTGTCCGGCACCCCCGCAAGCGCCCCCGGGGGCGTGCCCTCCCGCAGTGCCTTCATGGTTTCATGGACGGCCAGGTACGCTGCCAGGACCGGCTGGTGCCCCCTGAGACAGACCCGCACGCCACAGGACGCAAGGTATCCGGGGTCCATGATCTCGGCGCCGGCACCGCCCAGCATGAGCGGCAGCCCGGCGGCCCGGGCCAGTGCCTCGAGCTCGGCTTTCTGCTTCACCCCGATCAGGAACAGCGCGTCCACGCCGGTGTCCTGGTAGGCGTGCATCCGGTTTACGGCGTCCTTCATCCCGTTCACCGCAACCGCGCTGGTGCGTGCGGCGATGACGAGTGAGCCGTCCTGCCGCCCGGCCACCGCAGCCCGCATCTTGCCGGCACCCTCCTCAAGGGACACAAGGGCGGCCCGGCCCCTGCTGCCGAACGGCCGCGGCAGCTCGGTATCCTCGATGGACAGGCCGGATACTCCGGCGGTTTCCAGTTCCTCCACCGTGCGCATGACGTTGAGGGCATTGCCGTAGCCGTGATCGGCATCCACCAACAGGGGGATCTTCGAACCGCGGCAGATCCGGTAGGCCTGGCCGGCGAATTCGCTCAGGGTCAGCAGGATGTGATCCGGGTCACCCAGCACCGCCAGGGAAGCGACCGACCCTGCGAACATGCCGCATTCGAATTCGAGGCTCTCGGCGATGCGCGCGGAAACCGGGTCGAACACCGATGCGGGGTGGACGCAGGACTGGCCTTCCAGGATGGCCCTGAACCCTTTCCTTCTCGATTCCCAGCGCATCAGTGT
Source organism: Gammaproteobacteria bacterium (assembly GCA_009842505.1). Taxonomy (GTDB): domain Bacteria; phylum Pseudomonadota; class Gammaproteobacteria; order Arenicellales; family Poriferihabitantaceae; genus VYFG01. Next base: position 17,660 of record VYFG01000052.1, on the reverse strand, counting down.
TTCTTCTCAGACGCCCCTGGCCGGCGGACGCGCAGGGATGGGACGCCCCAAGCAGGCGGGCGTACTGGCGAAGTGGCAGCAGACGTCTCCCTGCGACATAACGGGTACGCCCTCAAACAATCCGCAAGCCAGCCAGGAAACAGCCATGGGCACGCAGTGTACTTGAGCGTACCGGGAATTTCACCTGCCTGGAAGACGTTCGGTGACCGGTTGATCCGCCGGTGGACGGACTGGTCCTGATTCAGGTGGCTTGGCACCCTGCGAGACCGTCAGGCGAATTCGATGGCACCGCCTCGGTCAGCTCCTTGGAGAAGCCAGGGCCGGTCAGTCTTGTGGCGGTTCTGATGAATTCGGGTTATTTTCTGTTACATTATAACAACCAACCCGAGCGCCACATCCGCATGAAATCAAGCCTCCCGGCCTCCCACGTTCCGGAGCACAATCACCAGCGCTGCATCAGCAGCGCGGTATCCCGTGCCGAGTCCATCTGCGAGCGGAAAGGGCAACGGTTCACCGGCCTGAGGAAGCAGGTGTTCAAGCTGGTATGGTCCAACCATGAACCGGTGACGGCCTACGACCTGCTCAAGCAACTGCGCCGGGAAAAGGAGAACGCAGAGCCGCCCACGGTCTACCGGGCGCTGGAGTTTCTCCAGCATCTCGGCCTGGTTCACCGGATCGAGTCGCTCAATGCCTACATCGGCTGCGATCACCCGGACCGGGAGCACGTTTCCCAGTTCTTGATCTGCGTGCGCTGCAACCAGGCGGTGGAGATTGCCGATGACGGCACCATGATAAGGGGCATACTGTCGAAGGCGGATGAGCTCGGCTTCCAGGTCCACTCCCAGACCGTGGAGATTGCCGGGACATGCCGTTTCTGCCGGTAATGGAGCCGGCTCATCCCGATCCCCGTGCTGCTCCGGGGGTCAGGGCGGCAGGCAGGCAGCGGCTGCGGTGATGTTCAGCGGTCCTTCCTGACGATCTTCCAGCCGGTGATCATCGGCTTGATCAGGTTCTCCCGTTTCCAGACGAGATAGAACAGGATCGCGGCAACATGCAACCCGGCCAGGGCGAGCAGGATCCGCGCGTTCAGGTGGTGAATTTGACCAATCGATCCGCGTGTGCCGGAGGACACCAACCCGGCCAGTGGCCCCTCGGCAAACAGTCCGTCGTCCTCGGAGAACAGCCCGGTGATGACCTGGACCGCCAGGGAAAGAAGAATGGCAATCACCGACAGGGCGCCCACCGGGTTGTGGCCGGGCACGCCACTCGGCGACCGACGGAACATGCCGCGCAGATAGCAGGCAAGGTCCGTCGGGGACACCACCAGCGCGCGGAATCGGACTGGCCCGGGGCCGGCAAAGCCCCAGTAGATCCGGATCAGCAGGAGCGTCCCCGTGGTGTATCCCAGGTACATGTGATAGTCGATGGTGTCGAAATCACGGTATTGGCCGAGCAGCCAGCCGACGGTGACCGTGATCACCAGAAGCCAGTGCCAGGCCCTGATCAGTGGATCCCAGACCTTGCGCTGCTCATAGAGTTCCTGCATGGCGGTCTTGTCCTGCTGCACCCTGCCCTGCCCGGCACGGACCGGCCTGCGGCTCAGGCGGGTCCGGGATCGCCGGGCGGGGTCGTCATGATCCCCCGGAGACCGGCGCCTTTCCTAGAAATCCTTGGCGCGGTAGTCGTCGTGACAGCCCTTGCAGGACCCCCCGACGGACCGGACCGCACCTCTCAGGCTGTCGAGCCCGTCCTCGGCAACCAGCGAAATCTCAAGAGCCGCATCCTTCATTGCCTGGGATTTCTCGCCGACCTCCGAACCGGCTTCCCAGATCGTGGACTTGGCCCGGGTCTTGCCCTCGCGCGCCTCGTTGTGGGAATCTGGCGGCCACATGCGCGCACCGCTCAGGTTGGCCACGGCGTTCAGGTTTTCCGCCAGCTGGGCCGCCAGCGCGGCATCGTACTCAAGGTCGCCCTTTGCCATGGCGAAGAGCGGTCCGGCATAGTGGCTGTAGAGCTGCATTGCACCCCGCCGCGCCTTGATGGCCTTGTCGGTGGCATCGTCCGCCAGTGCCTCGGGCACCGCGGTGAACAGGGCCGCGGCCATCAGCGCCGGGGCTGCCAGGGCTTTGTGAACTGCATTCATGAATCGCTACTCCTTAAGGAAGGGTCAATGGATGGACTGTACTTTAGCATACTCAAATATTTGTGTTGTCGCCAAGGGCGGAGGCCCGGCGGGATGGATTGCCCGGTCCTTGCCCCGGGTTACCGGGTCAGGCGGGATCAGTAGATTCCCGCATCAAGACCAGCCGCCATCTGCATGCCCAGTTCCTCGCACTGCCCGAGAAACTCGTCGCGGAATTCACCCCGCATCACCAGGGTGTCGGCAATGGGCTTCCAGCGAAGCCCGGTGATGATCTTCTCCATGCTGCTCCGGGCGCCCTGCCCGTCCAGGCCGCCCTTCACATAGAGCGCGCAGGGCATGGCCTCGGTCTGCTCGAGACAGGGGTAGTAGATGCGCTCGAAGAAATCCTTGATGAGCCCGCTCATGTAGCCGAAGTTCTCGGTGGTGCCCACGATCACCGCATCCGCGTCCAGCACGTCCGAAGGCTCCGCCTGGAGGGGTTCCCGCACCACCAGCCGGATGTCATCGAAGGTGTCGTTCGAGGCGCCCTGCACCACCGCATCACGCAGCCGTATGCAGTTGTCGGAGGGGCAGTTGGCGACGATAAGCAGCGTGGGCAAGGCCTTCACCCAGTCAGGGGTTCACTTGGTTCACCCTACCCTGATCCAGGTCACCATACCGCCGGTCTGGTGCTCGAGCATGTGGCAATGCAGCAGCCAGTCGCCCGGATTGTCCGCCAGGAACTTCACCGCCAGGCGTTCCCTGGGTGGGATCAGCACGGTGTCCCTGAGCACCGTGCCGGACTCCGCGGTCCCGGCCATGGTGCCCGGAACCTCGAAGTGATGGCCATGCAGATGCATGCCGTGGAACCAGGCGGTGCGGTTCTCGAAGACAATCTCCTGGGTGCTGCCGAGGGGTGCGGACAACAGGGGCGCCGCCGGCTTGTCGATCACGCCGTTCTGCGCCCAGACCATGCCAAGGCGAGCCAGCGCCCGGATGTCCAGCATCTCCCCCTGATAGTCCGCCCGGTCGAGGTCCCCCATGGCACCGCCCCGCATCACCAGCGGGGTGCTTGCATCCGGCACGGCCGCCGCCGGGCGTACGGGATTCGGCGGCAGGGCCCGGGGCGGCTCCTCCCTCGGCGGCTTGCCGGGACGGTCCGCTGGGGCAAACCCGACCAGCGGAATCACCTGTCCGCGGTCGCGGAAATCCAGTGTCGCGTCCATCCCCGGTTCCGCCGGAACATCCGTGATGACATCCATCCGCTGCCCGGGACTGAGCACCAACTCGGACCGGACCTGCCATGGTTCGGGCAACGGCATGCCGTCCAGCGATACGACCCAGGCCTGCCAAGGGGGAAGCGTCAGGATCATGACCAGGGAATTGGCGGTGTTCACCAGCCTGAGGCGCAGCCGGTCTCCCGCCCCGACACGGATTGTTTCGCTGCCCCGGCCATTCACGGTCAGCCAGTTGCCGATGCGACCCTCGTGGGTGATGTCGTGGAGGTTCCCGAAGGACGGGTGGATGCGCCCTGTCTCGTCCAGGCGCCAGTCATCCAGCACCAGGATCACGTCCCGGTCCACGTCCGGCGGTTCCGGTTCGTCCACCACCAGGACCCCGTAGAGCCCGCGCCCCACTTGTTCGGATGAGCGCTGGTGGGCGTGATACCAGTATGTCCCCGCATCCGGCACCGTGAACTCGTAGCGGAAGCTTTCCCCGGGCAGGACGCTTTCCTGGGTCATGCCCACCACCCCGTCCATCGCGTTGTCGATCCTCAGGCCATGCCAGTGAATTGCGCTGCCCTCGGCAAGTTCGTTGCGGAAATCCACCGCCAGGCGCTCGCCCTGCCCCAGGCGGATCAGGGGCCCCGGCACCTGGCCGTTATAGGACCAGGTTTCCGTGTCGTCGGGCAGTTCCGGGTCCAGGCGCTGGCGGCCCTTCCCGGCAACCAGGATGTGGCTGTGTACGCGGGGAGAGGCGGCCCCCAAGGCGGCACCCGGGAGCACCAGTCCCGCGGCCACGCCGGCAAGCAGCCGGCGGCGGGACGGCGAATGCCCCGGGGTGCACGGGGCGAGGAGTCCCATTCGCATCACGGCAGTCACGATGCCGCCCTGCAGTGTCGGATTGATCTTGATTTCACGGCTATGCCCACCGTTCCTGCCTGTACTTCGGGGCACTATAGCACAGGAGCATTCCGGTCCCGTCGGGCCATCCGTTCCGACTGGTCCGCGGTGCGTATCGGGCGACCGGGAAACGCCGGCAGGTCAATGGACGGGCCGGGCGTTCTTTCAGGAATACGCGGCCTGCCTCTTGGCGTTCCAGCCCTGGGTGAAGCGGTCCGCCACCATGGCGATGATCGCCATGCCGATACCGGCAATGATTCCCACGCCGAAGTCGCCGTCGCCGAGGCCGATATACACCTGCTGCCCGAGGCCGTTGGTGCCCACCAGGGCGGCGATCACCAGCATGGCGATGGCATACATGATGGTCTGGTTGAGGCCCAGCATGATCACCGGCAGGGCAAGCGGCAGCTTCACCTGGGTGAGCAGCTGCCAGCGAGTGCAGCCCATGCTGGTGGATGCCTCGATGACGTCCGCGGGGAGATTCCGCAGTCCGTGCTCGGTGTAGCGGATGGACGGGACGATCGCATAGGCGACGACGGCCAGAAGGGCGCTGAACTCGCCGATCTTGAAGAGCATCACGAAGGGAATCAGGATCACGAAAAGCGGCATGGTCTGCAGGGTGTCGTTGATGGGCCGCACGACCCTGGACACCATGGGCACCTCCGAGGCGGTGATGCCGATCAGGCCTCCCACGATGAAGGAGATGATCACCGCGATGCCGCAAAGATAGACCGACAGCATCGCCTGGGGCCATACCCCCACCAGGACCAGGGACAGGAGTGCCAGCAGGGTCCCGGTCGCGAGCTTCCTGCCGCCCAGCTGGAAGCCGAGGGCCGAAGCCATCGCCACCAGCACCAGCCAGGAAAGCTTGGTCAGCCCGAAGTAGAGCAACACCCCCATGAAGAGGATGGCCAGTGCCAGGCGGACCCGGCCCCTGAACCAGGCCCAGGCGCCCAGCGCCATGACCAGCGCGGCGTAGCCGAGGCGCATGGGCTGGGTGAATTCAAAACCCCAGGAATATGGACTGATGGTATCCACGAGACCCACCCGCACCGGCAGCATGATGTAATAGAACGCCACCGTCTTCAGCGCGCCGATGACGTCGCTCCAGTTGAGAATGAAGTTCTCCAGCCACTGGTTCATGGCATCGGCGGGGTAGATCACCCAGTCCCGGGGCCACTCCCTGAACGCGGGAACCACGTTCGAAAGGAGAAAGGCCAGGACGGCCGCCCCGGCCCCGATCACCAGGTAGCGGTGGCGTCGCAGGAAACCCTCCTCGGCCGCTGACTCCCGGTCATCCTCCCCGGCGAACCCGTAGGTGATGCGGTCGATGACCATGGCGAGCAGTGCGATCACGATGCCCGCAAGTATGCTTTCACCGAACTGCGCCTTGCGGATGCGCAGGAGCACTTCCCAGCCGATGTCCGCCGTGCCGCCGATGATGGAGGCGATGATGACCATGGAGACCGCCGCCATGGTGGTCTGGTTGGCGCCAAGCAGCAACTGGTGGGACGCGGAGGGAATCCGCACCTGCCAGAACAGCTGCCTCGGCGTGGCGCCGGACATGAGACCGGACTCGATGACCTCCGCCGAAACCCTGCGAAGGCCCAGCATGGTATTGCGCACCATGGGCGGGAAGGCGAAGAGGATGCTCGCGATCAGTCCGACCACGGGCCCGAAGCCGAACAGGAGCAGGATCGGCAGGAGGTAGGCGAACGCGGGAATCGTCTGGAGCATGTCCAGCATGGGCATGATGATCTTTTCCGCGCGGCCCGAGCGGAATCCCCACACGCCGAACACGAAGCCGACCGCGACGGCCAGCGGCACGGAGAGGATCACCAGGGAGAGCGAGTTCATGCTTTCCGGCCAGTAGCCCACGACGACCATGTACAGGAGCGCCAGGGTCGAGAACAGCGCCAGCTTCCATCCCGCCGCGGCCCAGGATGCCGCCGCCGTCAGCACCATCACCACCGGCCAGGGCAGCCACTGCAGGAACTGCTGGACCCCGGAGACCGGCACCGCGAGGGTGTCCGACAGTCCGCGGAAGAACCAGCCGGTCCACTGGATGAACCAGTCCATGGCGCCGTTCAGTATCGGGGTCAGCGGTACCACCCATCCCTCGGGATAGGCGATGAACCAGTCGCCCCTCTCCCCCAGGAGCTGGGTCATGAGGAGCAACCCGATGAGGACGACCCAGAGCAGCCTCTGCCCGGTCTCAGCGCCCATCGGCGGTGCTCTCCCTGGCCAGTGCGCGGATCACGTTCTCGGCGGTGGCGATGCCGAGGGAGGTCCCGTCTTCTGCCCGCACCCGGACACCGGGCGCCTCGGCAAGCACCGGCAGGAGGTCCTCGATGCAGCACTTCTCGTCCACCTCCGGCAGGCCTTCACCCCTGTCGGACTCATCCGTGGCGCGCACCACCGAACGGGCCGTAAGCACACGCGTGACGGGCACGTCGTTGGTGAAATCGGCGACATAGTCATCCGCCGGGCTCACGATGAGTTCCGCAGGCGTTCCCATCTGCACGATCTGCCCGTCCTTCATGATCATCATGCGGTCCGCGATGCGCAGGGCCTCAAGGAAATCATGGGTGATGAACACGATGGACTTGTGCAGCTGGTTCTGAATGCTCAGGAACTCGTTCTGCATCTCGCGCCGGATGAGCGGGTCCAGGGCGGAAAAGGGTTCGTCCAGGAACCAAATGTCCGGCTCCACCGCCAGGGACCGGGCAATGCCCACCCGCTGCTGCTGACCACCGGACAGCTGCCTCGGGTAGCTCTTTTCCCTGCCCGTCAGGCCCACCAGATCGATCACCCGCTGCGCCCGCTGACGCCGTTCGGCCACGCCCAGTCCCTGGAGCTTCAGCGGGAAGGCGATGTTGTCGATGACGTTCAGGTGGGGCAGGAGGCCGAAGCTCTGGAACACCATCCCCATCTTGTGCCTGCGGATGTCGATGAGTTCGGCGGCGTTCTTCTTGAGGAGATCCTCCCCGTCAAGCAGGACTTCCCCCGCGGTGGGTTCCACCAGGCGCGAAAGACAGCGCACCACGGTGGACTTGCCCGATCCCGACAGCCCCATGATGACGAAGATCTCGCCCACGTGCACATCGAAGCTGACATCGCCGCAGGCCACGATATGTCCGGATTCCCGAATTCCTCCTGCATGGGCGTCCGGGTCGGGAACCGTACCGGCGCCCTGGTCGAAGAAGCGGTCCGGGCTGTCGCCATAGACTTTCCAGACGTTGCGGCAGGAAAGCTTGATCGGTTTTTCCATCAGGTAGGGGTCTCAGAGGTCTTGGCGGGCATACCGCGGGCAAGCGCACACCCGAGAAACAAGGCCGGGAAGCATGCCATCCGGCATGTCCCGGCCCTGGGGTTGGGAATCCGTGATCGTCAGCGGATCACATCGCGGCGGCGACCCAGGAAGACCACATGGCTTCGTTGGCTGCGACCCATTCGGTCACCACCTCCTCGAGGTCCCGCTTCTTGCTGTCCACTTCCAGCATCAGCGCGTTCTGGGTGGCGTTGTCAATGTTCAGGGACTCTACCAGCTTGAGTGCGCCGGGCCACTTCTCGCCGAAGCCCTTCCAGACGATCTTGCCGATGTTGGCTTGGGCGAACCCGCAGTCATTGGTCACGCCAGGGTCGAATCCGTGCTCGGGTTCGGTGTCACAGTTCGGATGCGCGGCGGGCAGGTCCACCCAGTCCATGTCCAGTTCGGCATGCAGCCAATGCGGGGCCCAGAACATCATCAGGGAGGGCTCCTTGGCCGCGTACGCCGCCTTGAGTTCGGCAATCATGGCACCCTCGCTGCCGCCGGCAATGGGCTGGAACGGCAGATTCGCGGTCTCCACCAAGTCCTTCGACCGTGTACCCCAGTCGGCCGGATAGGTGATCAGCCGTCCCTTGGGGAAGGTGTCCGGTGCGGCAAATGCCTGGGCACATTCGATCAGCGCTGCGTGGGAGGGCAGTCCGGGGCATTTTTCCGCCATATAGGAGGGATACATCCAGCCCTCGCGCGGTTCGAGGCCGAGGGGGCCCACCTTGACGATGTCGCCGGATTCCACCGCCTTGGGATAGATGTCGCCGACGTTGTTGTCCCAGACCTCGGGCTGCAGGTGCAGGTTGCCCTCGGCAATGCCCTTGAACTGCGGCACCGCGCCCGCGTTGACGTACTCGATGTTGAAGCCGGCCTTCTCAAGAAGCTGCCCGGTGATATGCGCGGAGATATGCTGCCCGGTCCATTCGTTGAGGACGATCTTGATGGGGTCCGATGAACCGTTTGCAGCAAGGGCACTGGTGCAGGCCAGGGCGCCCGCCGTCATGCCGAGTAACAGGTGTCTGATTTTCATGATTCGTTTCCTCCAGGGGGTCAGTGAATCGAAATGCCGGTCGGCTCGTTGGTATCTAGGGGAATTCAGCAATTCCGGCGAAAACGATACCACTTAAGCGGGGGGCGGGCAACCGGATATCCACCGGATAACCGACAGCGTATACTTGTTGTCCGACACATTCCCGGCCCATCAGTCCATGACCCTGAAATCCGCATCCGACTGGTACGAAGTCCGCCCGGTCGGCGATGGCATCAGCTTGGTGCGGGAGACCCATGTCGCCGCTTGGCTCCGCTGCAACATCTGGCATGTCAGGGGGCGCGAGCACGACCTTCTGATCGACTCCGGGATGGGACTGCGCCCGCTAAAAAAGGAGGTGAGCCTGATTTCAGGGCGGGCGGTGACCTGCATCGCCACCCACGCCCATTTCGACCATATCGGCGGCCAGCATGAATTCGAGACCCGGCTGGGACATCGAAGCGAAGCCGGAATCCACGCCGCACCAACCAGGGACAATGCCGCGGACTGGGGCTCTTTCATCCGTGCGGAAACTTTCAGCGCCCTGCCTCATGACGGCTTCGATTACCGCGAATACAGCGTGACACCAGCCCCCCTGACCGGCTACCTGGACGAGGGAGACGTGGTGGATCTTGGCAACCGGCATTTCCGGGTCCTGCACCTGCCCGGCCATTCCCCGGGCTCCATCGCGCTCTACGAGGAGGCCACCGGAACCCTGTTTTCCGGCGATACCGTCTACGACGGTGCGCTCTACGACACCCTCTACCACTCGGACAGGACCCTGTACCGGCAAAGCCTGGAGCGGCTGCGTACCCTGCCCGTCAGCGTCGTGCACGGCGGACACGAGGGTTCCTTTGGCCGCGAGCGGCTGATACGGCTCATCGACGACTACGTCGACGGGAAAAACCGCATCGGCGACGCGGGGGAATGGGTCAGCCGGCAGATCGGCTGAAGGAGCGCCCGTCGCCTCTCCGGGTCAGGGAAGCAGGATGTTGAAGCGGCTTCTCAGTTCCGCGTCGGTCTTCGGGTCGATGTATTCCGGATGATGGTCCTCGAGGATCATCCGCGCACGCTCGTTGGCCTTCTCCAGGATCGTCCGCTTGCCCTCCGCCATCCAGGAAACCGGGTCCTGTCGATCCGACAGCGCGGGATAGTAGTAGTCCCGCTCCATGGCCGCCATGGTGTCCGCCCCGCCGAGAAAATGCCCCTCGCCGAAGACTGCCTCGCGGATCGCCCCGGGGTTCAGGGTCCCGTCGTTGACCTCGATGCCCCGCAGGAGCCGGTAGACCAGGGATAGCATCTCGTCGTCCACCACGAAAGCCTCGAACGAGGCGCCGAGGAGACTCGCCATCATGCCGGAGGACTCGTAGAGCATGTTGCCGCCCGCAAGTCCCACGGCCGTCGCGGACAGCGCCTTTTCCAGTCCCATCTGTGCGTCCACCGCCTTGGCGTCCGCCATGCTGCAGGCCGCGCCCGACGGCAGTCCGAGCCAGTTGGCAAGTTGCACGGAGGCGGCGTTCAGGAGGGAGATCTCGCCGCCGCTGCCGGCGAACGAACCCGTGCGAAGGTCGATCACGAAGGGCCAGTTGGAGAAGATCATCGGGTAGCCCCGCTCGAACACGTTGACCATGACCAGGGCCGAGAGGGTCTCGGCCAGCGTCGAGGCCAGCATCCCGGCGGGCGCCGCCGGCGCCGTGGCCCCGGACTGCGCGGCCACGATGTTGTTGAGCGGCATCCGGTTGCGCATGGCGGCCAGGGCCACGTGCACCGCGTCGGCCCCGTATCGGAGGGGCGAGATCACCGGACTTACGTGGGCCTTGCAGAACGGCCTGTCGCGGAAGCGCCCTTCCCCGCCAAGCACCCGGTCGAAAAGCGTGATCACCGGGTCCACATGATCGGCGACGAAAAAGCTGGTGCCGATGGGCTTGGTGGTTCCGCGCACCAGCGTATAGGCGGTGTTGATGTCGAGGTCGAAATTGTCCGGCACGTCGGTGGCGACGCAGCAGCGGGTGAACCAGGCGATGTTCTTGAGCGCGTCGGCAAGGCGGGTGAAGTCATGGAGGTCCTCCAGGGTGGACGGGCGGTAGTCGCCGCTCTCCAGATCCAGGGTCTGCACCGCCGCACCACCGGTGCCGAAATACACCCGCTCACCTCCGACCTCGATGTCGTGGGCGGGGTCGCGACCATGGAAGGTGAAGGACCGGCAGGCGCCAGCAATGATGTCCTCCACCATGGCTCGGGGGTAGCAAAGCCTGCCCCGGTCGCTGAGTTCCGCCCCGGCTGACAGGGCCTTTTCCCTGAGCTCCGCCGGGGCCTCTCCCATGCCGATTTCCGCGAGTATCCCAAGGGCGGTGTCGTAGATCGCCCGGACCTCCCCCTCGCCAAGGGGCCTGTAGCGGCCCCCGGTCGGCCCCGGGGGGCAGGGATCGACAGCCGGAGGCCGGGCGCGCTGCGCATGCATGGCCTCCCGGCTGGATTGCCCTCCCCGCCTGGTGCGCCTCGGGCTCATCAGACCTTCCAGCGCCGGTTCTCCGGGTCGTACAGGCAGGGGGCGCTGACCCTCGCAGGGCAACGTTTCCCGAGGATGCCGACGTCAAGGTCCGTCTCCGGCGCCGCTGCCCCGGGCTCCACGTAGGCATAGGCGATGTTCCTCTTCACCCGGTGCCCGTAGCCAGCGGACGTCACCGAGCCAACCAGCCTGCCGTCCCGGTACACCGGATCCCCGCCATGGGCGGGGGCATGATCGCAGTCCACCGTCATCACCACGAGCCGCCGCCGGTCCCCGCGGCGGATTTCTTCCTCAAGTGCCTCCCTGCCGATAAAGGGGCCCTTGTCCATCCTAGCGAACCGCCCGAGGCCGGCTTCCACCGGGTTGTGCTCATGGATCAGGTCCGCCTTCCAGTGCAGGTAGCCCTTCTCGAGGCGCATGGACTCGGTGGCGTAGAGCCCGAACTGGACGAGGTCGAATGCCCGGCCCGCCTCTTTCAGCAGCCGGTAGACCAGGAGCAGCCTCTCGTTCGGGAGATGCAGTTCATAGGCGAGTTCGCCGGAGAAACTGACCCGCATGCACAGCACTTCCGCGGAGCCGAGATGCATGCGCCTGGCGTGCATGGGGGGGAAGGCTTCCCGGGACCAGTCACCCCGGGGGGAGAGCGACTCGAGAAGTGCCCTCGCATGCGGCCCCGCCACCACCAGCATGGTGTGGCTGCCCGTCATTTCGGTCAGGGTCACGGACGGCGGCATGTGCAGGCGCAACCAGTCCCGGTCATGCCACTCGGCGCCGGCGGCGGAGCCGTACCAGTAGTGGTCCTCGCCGAGCCTTGCGATGGTGGCCTCGGCAAGGACATGGCCCCTGTTGGTCAGGAGGTAGCAGAGGTTGACCTTGCCGTCCGTTGCGGGCAAGGCACTGCAGGTCATGCGGTCAAGGAACGCACCGGCTCCGGGACCCCGGATCTCGTAGCGGTTGAATCCGGAAACCTCCATCAGCCCGGCGGCGCCGGCGATACCCGCCACTTCCCCCGCCACCACCTCGAAGGTGGGTGTGAACCGCCAGGAGTGCTCGTCCACGAAGTCTGCCGACGGCCTGAAGAAGAGCGACCGCTCCCATCCGTTCACCACCCCGAAGACACAGTGTTCGCGCTCGAATTCGGTGTGGAGCGGCGTGGTGCGCAGGCATCGGGCGGCCGGGCGGTGCTCGTGCGGCAGGTGGTAGTGGAACTCGTTCCGGTACTCCTCGACGGCCTTCAGGCAGGTGACCTCGGTACTTGCCCAGCCGGTGAGGCGGCGGGGATCCAGATACCAAGCGTCCCATTCGCACTCCCCGTGCACCATGATCTCCGCCAGCACCTTGCCGAGTCCGCCGCCCTCGCCGATGCCGGCGCGAAGACCGAGACAGGCAAAGGCGTTGGGCACTCCGGGTACCGGACCCACCAGCGGGGCGCCGTCGGCGCTGTAGGTGATGGGGCCGTTGATGACCGTGTGGATGCCGGTTTCCGCAAGGCAGGGCAGCCGCCGGAAAATGCCTTCCATGTTATCCAGGCACCGGTCCAGGTCCGACGGGCAAAGCGCACTGGTGAAGCCGGGGTCGATACCGTCCATGCCGAAGGGCCGGCAGCCCTGCTCGTAGACCCCGACCAGGAGCCCGGTCTTTTCCTGCCGGCTGTAGTAATCGTCCCCGGGGTCTCGGATGACCGGCACGCGGAAATCCAGCGCCTCGATCCCGGGAATGGACTCTGTCAGAAAGTACATGTGTTCCATGGAGATGACGGGATGGCTGATCCCGAGCATCGCACCCACCTCATTGACCCGGTAGCCGGAGGCGTTGACCACCATCTCGCAGGTGATGTCGCCGTTCTTCGTGTGGACGGTGAATTCTCCGCCGGCATTGCGGGTGATGTCATGGACCCCGTTGAACCGGTACACCTCCGCGCCCGCCTTCCTCGCACGCCTGGCCAACGCGAACACCAGCTGCGCGGGGTCGATATCCCCGTCAAGAGGATCCCACCAGGCGCCCAGGAGGCCGTCGGCCTGCAGGAGAGGGTGGCGCCGGCCCGCCTCGGCGGCATCGATGAATTCCATCTCCACGCCGACCCCGGCCGCCATGCCGACGAAATGGCGGTAGGTATCCACCTGTGCCCGGGTATGCGCAAGGCGCATGCCCCCGGTGATGTGATAGTTGATGGGGTACTCGGGATCCCGGGCCAGTTCCCGGTACAGGTCGATGGAATGGCGCTTCAGCGCCACCATGGTCTGATTGATGCCGAACTGGGTCACCTGGGCGGCGGCGTGCCAGGTGGAACCGGACGTCAGCTCGTCGCGCTCCACCAGCACCACATCGGTCCAGCCCTCCCGGGTCAGATGGTACAACACGGACACTCCACCGATTCCGCCGCCGATCACGACCACTCTGGCATGTGTTTTCATGTCTCACCCCGGGTACAGTGTGCGGTGCAGGGAACAGGAATGCCGGCCCGGGCCCGGTGCGGACAGCCTGGTTTCCGGATGCCCGTACCCGGGAGGGCCGGGTCCGTGAGCAAATGCCCCCTGCGGGGAACTTTCATAGGCACGGCGGGCAGGCAGAACCGGGTCCTTTCCTTTCCGTCACTTTCCCATCCGGTCGGCGATGGCCACGATGCGATGCATGTTGCGCAGCACCGGTTTCTCGATCAGCTTGCCGTCGATGACCACAAGGCCCGTGCCGGCGGCCTCGAACCGGGCGATTATCCGGCGGGCGCGGGCGATCTGGTCCGCCGATGGCGTGAACACTTCATTCAGTGTCGCAATCTGCTTCGGATGCACCGATCCCTTGCCGGCGAATCCGAGGTCGCGCGCCCGTTCGGCTTCCAGGCGCATGCCCGCCGGATCGTCAAGGTCGAGATAGGGCACGTCGATCACGTCAAGACCCGCACCGGCCGCCGCATGCACCACCCGGGAGCGTGCATGCAGAAGCGGCTCCCAGGCGTTCTCGCAGCGCAGTTCCGCCGCCATGTCCACCCCCCCGAAGAACAGCGCGTCGATCCGGTCCGAGCACCGGGCAATGTCAAAGGCCGCCTCCAGACCGGCATTGGTTTCGATGATGACATGCAGCCGCGTCGAATGCCCGGCCTCGCCGAGCAGCCGGTCCAGCATCACCACCTCGTCCGGCGTGCGCACCTTGGGCATCATCAGGGCCGGCGGCGGCGACTCGGCCGCCAGCACCGCCAGCACATCCTCGATGCCGAACCGCTCCCGGATCGAGTTGATCCGCAGAATCCGCTCCACCCCGTCGTCGGCGGGCGGCTGCCCGAAGAGCGACAGCCCAAGCTTCCGCGCCTCCGCCTTGTCCCCGGGCGCAATCCCGTCCTCCAGTTCCACGCACACGATGTCCGCCCCGCAGGACAGCGCCTTGGGGTACATCTCCGGCCGCAGACCCGGCACGAAGATGAAACTGCGCCGCGGGCGCGGGGCCAGGGGCCCCATCGTCTCCTTTGTATCTTCCGCGCCCATCAATGCGAAGGCCTCTCGGGGATCGACCGGTCCACGCCGCGAACGATCTTCTTCTCCCGGTCATAGAAGGGAAGCTCCACCACCTCCACCGCGTGCCGGGTGCCGTCCGGAAGATCCATCCGGAGCCTGCGGCCCACCCAGTCCCCGGGCGCCCCGAACCGGACGTACCCGATGCCAAGGCCCAGCGTCGGCGACGGAACCCCCGCCGTGATCCGGCCGACGGCGGCATCCCCGTCCAGTACCGAACAACCCGCCGAGGGGATCGCACCCTCGCAGGTGAGCCCGAACAGGCACGGACGGGTGTCCCTCCCCGCCAGCGCGTCCCGGCCGATGAAATCCCCCTTGTCCATGTCGATGAACCGGGCAAGGCCCGCCTCGAACGGGGTCATGGTCGGGTCCATATCCGTCAGGTTGCCGAGAATGCCGCCCTCGATCCGGCGGACGGTCAGGGCCCGCGTGGAGGAAAACTCCATCCCATGGGGCCCACCGCAGGCCATCAGGTGGTCCCACAGGGCCAGGTGATCGGTCGTGGCGCCATCGCAGTAGATCTCGAAGCCCAGTTCATTAGTGAACCCGGTGCGCGAAACGTACAGCTCCTGACCGCCGATCCCGAAATATCCGGAACGGAAGTATTTCATAGCGCCGTCGATCGCCCCATCCGTGGCCGCCCCCAGGATGTCCATGGACGCGGGCCCCTGGATCTGCAGGACGCGGCTGCCGGGATCGGATACCGTCACGTCGAACCCCCCGCTGTGCGCCGTCAGCCACGCCTCCAGCGGACCATCCGCCTGGACGTACCAGAACCGGTCTTCCGCCAGCCTGAAGACCACCCCGTCCATGAAGACCCCGCCCCGGGGCGTGCAGGCGATGCTGTAGTACCCCCGCCCTTCGGTCATGGTGGCGACCCGGCGCGCAAGGACTTTCTCCAGAAACGGAACCGCGTCGGGACCCGAGATCTCCACCGGCTTTTCCGGCACATCGAAGATCAGTGCCTGCCGGCGAAGGGTCCAGTATTTCCCCACCCAGTCCTCGCCCGCGTAGATCGGAAAATAGCGGCCGGCATAGACGCCGCGGACCATGTCCGGGCTGCCGGTGCGCTCGATGAACGGCGATTCCTCGAACCGGCGGGCACTGACGGCGACCGTGTTCTCGAGATCGGAGGTCTCCTGAAGATTGCTCATGTCAGAACATTTCAACGGGTGCTTGGTCGCCCGGAACTGCGGGACTCAATATCTCGGGAGGTTCATGTGCGGTAACGTACAGCGAACCGGTTTCTGACCGCCCGGTTTCACGCAGCGGAAATTTGCCCTTGGACCTCCAACATGGCTTCGACATGCCCTAGTTGCACTTCAGTGCCGTTGAACCGCCTCGATTCCAAGGACTTCCGAATTCGGACAGGCCAGCGAGTTTATACCACGCACCAGGGGGATGTCTGCACGGTGCCGGGAATATCATGGTTCGCCCACAGTGCCCAATGGCAGGCTCTGGTACCGGGTACCGATGGTGCTACAGTGTGGAATTCCTTGTGCTGGGCAGTCCATAATGTCCGAAAAGTAGACAGACCCCACAACATCCATGCCAACTGAGTACAACCAACCCCTGGGTGGCAACCAGATGCCGCGCTTTGCGGGTCCGGGTACCATGTTCCGTCTGCCGGCGCATGCCACCGCGGAGGGCCTCGACATTGCCATCATCGGCGTACCGCTCGACATCGGCACCAGCAACCGGTCCGGCACCCGCTACGGGCCGAGGCAGATCCGGGGCGAGTCCGTGCTTGTTCGTCCCTACGGCATGTATACACGCGCTGCACCCTTCGACAGCTTCCAGGTGGGGGATGTCGGCGACGTGGCCATCAACACCTTCAATCTGCTGAAATCCATCGACATCATCGAGCGGCACTACGACGAGATCCTCGCCCATGGCGCGAAGCCCGTCAGCCTGGGGGGCGACCACACCATCGCCCTGCCCATCCTGCGGGCCCTCAGGAAGGTCCATGGCCCGGTGGCGCTGGTGCATGTGGACGCGCATGCCGACATCAACGATGTCATGTTCGGCGAAAAGATCGCCCACGGCACCATGTTCCGCCGCGCCATCGAGGAAGATCTGGTACAGGGCCCGAAGATGTTCCAGATCGGCCTTCGTACCACGGGCTACAGCGCCGAGGATTTCGACTGGTCCCGGGATCAGGGGGCACGTGTGGTGCCGGCGGAGGAATGCTGGTACAGGTCCCTGGAGCCGCTGATGGCGGAGATCCGGGATGTGATCGGTTCCGAAACGCCGACCTATCTCAGCTTCGACATCGATGGCCTCGACCCTTCCGTGGCCCCCGGGACGGGCACGCCGGAACCCGGCGGGCTCACGGCCTCCCAGGGAATCGAGATCATCCGCGGGATTTACGGCCTCAACCTGGTAGGGGCCGACCTGGTGGAGGTCTCACCTCCCTATGACACCACGGGGAACACCTCCCTGCTTGCCGCGAACCTGGTATTCGAAATGCTGTGCAGTTTTCCCGGGTGTGAGCGAAGGGCATAACACCATCCACGAATACGGATCAGGCGGGGAAGAAAATCCGTTGCGAAATCAGGGACAGGTACTGCTCATCGCATGCTGACAAAGCCCCGCCTGCCAACCTGGAAAAGGAGCCGATGCAACGACGGGTCGGAACCGCTGAATAACAAGGTGGCGGAGTTGCCGGATGCGCCTAGAGCCGTAGAGAACATGAAGAGATTTTTCGTTCTGGATGGGCAAGCCGGCACTACAGCGTTGGCAGGAACGTTAGAATTCCATGTATTCGGATCGAATTCCAGATGGTGACAATCAATGAAAAAAACGCTTGAAAAGACGTTCCTCGGTCTGATTCTTCTGATCTTCTGGAATGCGACAGCCATCGCCGAGACGATGTCTGCCGAAATCGGCAGTACCAGGGTCAACATCGTGCCCCCGGAGACCTGGTGCATGATCGATCCGAACAAACTTTCCGATGCGCGGCT
This sequence comes from Gammaproteobacteria bacterium, assembly GCA_009842505.1. Lineage (GTDB taxonomy): Bacteria > Pseudomonadota > Gammaproteobacteria > Arenicellales > Poriferihabitantaceae > VYFG01. Next base: position 94 of record VYFG01000052.1, on the reverse strand, counting down.
CATTGGCATCCTGCGGGATGGCTTTGGGAAAGCCGGTATTACTTAGTGTCCGGCGGCAAACTCATAGAATTTTGATTTGAAAGGAGAAATCGTG
>VYFG01000045.1 GCA_009842505.1 Gammaproteobacteria bacterium | reverse complement strand
TACGTATTCCATCCGTGATCCGCCTTCAGGAGGCAGCATGTCCACGAAGATCATCCCAACCCTGCGCTACGCCGACGCGCCCGCCGCCATCGACTGGCTGTGCCAGGCGTTTGGTTTCGAGAAGCGCCTCGTCGTGCCCGGCGAGGACGGCAGCATCGCCCACTCCCAGCTCACCTTCGCCGGTGCCATGGTCATGCTGGGATCGGCCGGACGCGGAGGCTATGACGACCTGATCGTCCAGCCGGCGCAGGCTGGCGGCGAGACCCAGGCGCCCTACGTCATCGTCGAGGATGTCAACGCCCACTGCGCTCGTGCCCGCGCGGCCGGCGCGGAGATCGTCATCGAGCCCGCAGACCAGGACCATGGCGGCCGCTTCTATGCGTGCCGCGATCCCGAGAAGCATCTGTGGAACTTCGGCTCTTACGACCCTTGGGAGACATAGTGAGCGGATCGTTTCGGCACTTTCCCATATACGCGTGGGCCCTGAGCGACCGAGAGTTTCATGACCGAATTTTCTTGTCAAATTTTCGAGTATTGAGAATCCAGGGTGTTGCAGGGGTTTATGCTCCAGCCTTCGTTGAGCGGAAATATGCGTGATCGACGAGGGCGGCCAGGCGCAGGTGGTGCCGGAGCCCGACCGCGAACTGAATGCGGAACACCGCTCTAGACATTATGGCCTGCCTCATGGTATCGGGCAGGCCATAATGTCTAGGTAGACCATGAATCCTTCTTACCCAGAGGATTCGGTTGCGAAGAGCGCCGGGCTTTCTTACGCTTTACAAGCAAATTTACAGGGAGCGAATTGGACGGCCTTAGACATCGGTTGAAGATCGGGTGCTGGAACAGGCATTGGCAGCAAGCCATTTCATGAAGCCTACCGAAAAGGCTGAAACCGCCTTCAATGTTAAAGGGATTCTTATTGCCTGAGAATTCTTCTTGCTGAATATTGCAGTCTGTTAAATCTAACTGTATTTGATATAATATTATCAAAAATATCCTTATTTTTATTTAAATTGATAATATGTTGTATTTTCCGAACTCGCCGCGGGAAGTTCAGAACCACTTGGCGGCTACCTTGCGCAAACGGCGCAAAGCCCGCAAGCACAGCCGGCAAAAGACCGCCGAGCTCACCGGTGTACCAAGCCCGACGCTACGGCATTTCGAGACGACTGGAGAGATATCGCTGCGGCAATTCCTGATGTTGTGTGCGACCTATGGCGACCTTGCTCATGCAGATACGTTGTTGCCGGAACCCGGACCAGCCACCATGGACGAACTGTTGGCTACACACCGTAATAGTCCGTGAACGAACTTCGCGTTTATTTCCACGGTCTGGAGTCTTCCGATCCCATGTTCCTGGGACGGCTTGGCTATGGCAGGGGGGACAATTACACGCACTTTGAGCTGAACCCCGAGTTTCTCCGGCTTGGCATTGGTCTCTCCCCTTTTCATCTGAAACCAGAGACCGGCCTGCAGGCTGCCTCGTTGAGACCTTTTGCGGGTTTGCATGGCTTGTTCGCGGACTCTCTGCCGGATGGATGGGGCCGGCTGCTCATGGATCGCACTTTCCGCCAGCGCGGCATGAGTCTCGATGCCATTACGCCGCTGCATCGTCTGGCGTTTATTGGCTCTCGCGCGATGGGCGCGCTTTCTTACGTGCCGAACACGGAAGCCGGGCCGTCGGCTGCCGAATTGCTGGATCTTCCAGCAATTGGCCTGGAAGCCACCCGGCAATATCAGGGAGAAGCCGTCGAAGTGCTTGACGAGTTTGTTGGTCACGCCGCTCCATCCGGTGGCGCCCGGCCGAAAATGCTGATTGGATTCTCGGATGCCGGCGACTCGATAGTGACCGGCGCCGAGGACTTGCCGAATGGTTACAGTCATTGGATCGCCAAATTCCCAACGGGCAATGCACCTGATGATCGATCCGCCGGCGCGGTCGAGCATCTGTTCTCGAAGATGGCCCGCAGGGCCGGCATTCGAATGGCGGAAACCCGGCTGATTCCCGGGCAGAAGGACCACGCCTACTTCCTGACACGTCGATTCGATCGTTTGCCGGGCAATCGGCGATTGCATGTTCACAGCGTTGCCGGGCTGGTCCATGCCGACTTCCGAGTTCCCGACTTCGACTATCTCGAGTTGCTCAAGCTCAGCGACTTTTTGACGGAATCACATGCGGAAAAGGTCGAATTATTTCGCCGTATGGTTTTCAATGTGGTCACTGGAAACCGCGACGATCACACCAAGAACTTTGCTTTTCTTATGCAACCCAACGGAAGGTGGGTTGCCAGTCCGGCCTACGACCTGACTTACAACTTGGGTATCCGGGGGTATCACAGCATGACCATTGAGGGGAAAGGCAGAGACTTCACGCGCGAAGACTGCCTTGCACTGGCACACAGAGTGTCCATCCCTCGGAAATCAGCAATACAGATCATGCAAGAAGTATCCGACGCGGTCTCGATGTGGGCTGAAGAAGCCAGGCATTACGCCATTCCAAAAGAGCAAGCAGCCGAAATACAGGAGCATATCCAAGGTCAGTGCTCTCAATTACTCGCGGTTTCGGCGCAGCTGAAATCCGGGGCGCCGGCACCTGTACCCGAGGCAAATGAAGCGCCCGGATGCTGAATTCGTTCCCGGAGTTTCCTTCCCTGCAAGTGTCTGACAGCTCTATGACATCTGGCTGTTGCTCCTTGTGATTTACACGCGCGCACTTCATGTATACCCGATTGCACAGAGATTGACCGCATTGGAGTTGGATGCCAAGGGCAAGGCGGCGCAAGAAGTCAGCGCCCTTAGGTACTTGCTTCGCTACAGGCTCCGAGGAGATAGGAGCTGGAGATGAGCCATACCCTGCTCATCGGCATTGGTCTTTGCGTGCTACCAAAGCGTCTACTAGAGCGCTCCGCTTTGCGTCGCTAGACATTCTATCCGGGAGCGGGGGTAAAGGGTTTTTCGTCAAGAAAGCGTCTCAATACATTGGTTGTGATGCGGGCCACATCGTTTTCGTAGTTCGCATGGGACAGGCTGCCACACCAGGCGATGGAACCGGTCGAGAAAACGGCGCCGCCGCCCGGTGTTTCAAAAAACACCATCTCGGCCCGGATGATTTCCGCCTCCGAACCCCCGAGACCCGGGGCCGGGTCATCCATGTCCTCAGGGGTCATCAGGTACAGGTCGGAATGCCGCTCCGAGGAAGCCAGAACAAGCGTATGCGGCGGTGTGCCGAGCGAATGGTCCGTAGCGTCCAGCTCAAGACCGGCGGCCCCACCGCCCGACAAGCCGTAATCCCCGATGACCGGCCCCTCGACTCCCTCGAAAACGAAGGCCGCACGCGGGTCGCGGCTTGCTTCTTTCATGACATAGGGCGATGAACGGTCGAATCCCTGCGAAACCATGCCGATTCCCGCCAGTGCATTGGGCGGCCGGCCGTTGCGGCGCCACAGCCCCGTATATTCACCGGTAAAGCTGGCGTAGAACTCCCCCGGCCGGGGCGCATAGGCGCGAATGCCGTCCTCGGATTTCCGGCATTCAATGACACCGGGCAGCTCCGGGTGAAAGCTCACCCGCCAGTAGAATCCATTCCCGCCCAGGTACATCAGGCGTCCGCCGTCATCCAGATATGACTGGAGACTGTCCAGCATCCCGACCGAGTAATACTCCGGGTGTGTTCCCGTGATCACCGCCCTGTAGCCTTCCAGTATTCCGGAGCCCTCGGATTCAAGGTCTTCATCCGCAATGACATCAAACGGCTGGTCCAGGTGCTCAAGCCAGCCGAGAATGTGCGTGTCCGCGTTGAACTGCCACAGATTCGAACCCACGCCCCCGAGGTGACCGATGTGCCCGGGCTGCATGTTGACGATCGGCCTCAGGCGTGACGAGTAGAACACGCCGCTTCCATCGTTGTGCAGATCATAGAAGCACAGGCCGATTTCGGGATGCGTCTGCATGAACAGATCGATCGGGCTCATCTGAATGAGGCGCCCGCATACGATTTCCGTCTCCGGAACATCAAGCCCGATTCGATTGTTCGCATAGGCCATGTAACTGGCGGTCGGCAGGAGGAATGCCACCGGCGCGGTGGTGGTGCCGCGGGGCGGGCGAACCGAAAAGGGGATGTAGAACTCCTCGACCCCGCCATGAAGACGCACGGCGTACACCCCGCTGGATAGATCATCCGGGAGCCTGACCTCGAAATCCGTTTCCCAGGCGCAGTCATAGAGGTCGTCATCGTGAAAATGGATCGCGGCATAGTGCCCTGGCCTTTTCACCCAGCAATGTTCGTCTCCGTTCCACGCATGGCCGCACACCCCCCTCGTTGGGAGGTTGACCAGATGGCCATGCAGCCCGTTGCCTGACTGGTCGGTGATCTGCCCGGTCGGTATCCCGATGGAAAAGTCCCAGGCCGCGGCCAGGCCTTCGCACTGCATGTCCAGTGGGCTTTCCATTGCTTCGGCCGGCAGGAATCGGGAAAGGATTTTCGGTGCCTCGATCCGGCCGTTGAAGTTTTCCGTCGCCGGCCGGTCGGTTGACTGCCTTGCGGCGATCATGACCGGGGCGCCGACATCGGCGAAAGCCAGGTTGACAGGGACCGTTCGGGACGCCCTGTCCGCGTCATTTACCCATGGATAGGACTTGAGCGGCTTCTGGGCCACGGTGAGCGCACCACTTGCCGCGTCGTAGCTGCCGCTGATGAGATACCATCTTTCCGCGATGAGCGGCGCGCCGGTGGCGACCACCCCGCCCTTCTCCCCGCCTGCAGTGACCTCGAGTGCAGCTGCGCCTTCCGGGTCGAGATAAAGCCTGAAACCGATTCCCGACTGCGGGTCCTGCCGGCTCAGTATGGTCTGGGGACCGCGACCCGGCAGGGTCGGAAAGACGAATGCCTGCAATCCCAGTGAAGACTTCGCGGGAAACAGCGGCTTGGCGTTCACCACCCCGAAGGAGCCCGCATGAATGGGCTGGTAACGACCCTTGAAAGGACCGCCAAGATCCAGCGGAACCGGCGCATCGCGATACCCCGGACCCGATGGATTGATATCGCCATGGATGACACGGACGAGGTCTGCATCGTACTGATCCAATCCCTCGCAACTGACCTTCACCTGGATGCATTCACCCGGGGCGGCACTGATGCGGTCAGCGTAACCAAGAATCCGGATCACGTCACAGTTCCTGTTCGAGATCCTTGCCGGTGTGCGCCTTCCACCGGAGCTTGAACACTGCCCATTCCGCCTCGGCGAGATCCGTGAACTCCATGCCGTCCAGCAACTCGACCGGTTGACCGCGTTCCGCGGGCAGGCGCCCGAGAATCCAGCGCCTGAAGGGCTCTGCTACAACCAGGACATACTTGCCGGACTTGGGGCCGCCACGGAGGAGGTTCAGGACCCTCTGCAGGCCGGGGCTGGGCATGCCAAGCGGATCTGCGCGGAATTCCGCTGCATGCCTGAGATCGTCCTGGGTGATCCGATATCTGGACATGGGCAATCCCGCTAGGTGCCGATGACCTGCTCGATGGTCCTTTGCAGCTTGTCGAAAAGCTCGTCGATCTGGTCACGGGTAATGATGAAGGGCGGGGCAACGACAATGGCCTGTCCGATGGGCCGGCAGATCAGCCCATTTTCCAGCGCCACGTTCGCAATCTGTTCCGCCACCGGCTGTTCGGGAGGGAACGGGGTCTTGTTCTCCTTGTCGCCCACCAGTTCCAGCGCCCCCATCAGCCCGATGCCGCGGACCTCGCCGATGTGCGGATGCGATGCGAAACCGCCAATCCGCTCCTGGAAGTAAGGGGATACGTTGACGACATTGTCGAACACACCCCCGTTCAGGATGATATCGATCGCCTTGAGCGCAATCGAGCAACCCACCGGGTGGCCGGCAGATGTAAAGCCGTGCGGGAACTCCTCGAATTCATTGGCCGCCTCGTCGAGCCTGTCTGCAACGGACCGGGAAACCATGATTGCGCCCATCGGGAAATATCCTGCTGTCAGGCATTTCGAGGCAACAAGGATATCGGGTTCGATGTCATATGTCTGACAGCCCCACATCTTCCCGGTACGCCCGAAACCGCAGATCACCTCGTCGGCAACCAGGGGGATGTCGAATTTCCTCAGGACCGGCTGGATGGCCTCGAAGTAACCTTCCGGCGGCGGAATCACGCCGCCGGCGCCCATCACCGGTTCGGCGAAGAATCCGGCAATGGTGTCGGGACCCTCCGCCTCGATCTGTGCCTGCAGGCGGCGGGCGCACCGCGCCGAATACTCGATTTCGCTTTCCCCCGGGACGGCATATCTCCAGTAGTGCGGGCAATCCGCGAACAGGAAGTCATCCAGCGGCAAACCGAAAGCGCCGACATAATCCTTGCCGGTCATGCTGGCCGTGATTCCCGTAACCCCGTGGTAGGCGTTCTTGCGGGACAGTATCTTGCGCCGGCGGGGCCTGCCCTGGGCGCGGTTGATCATCCACAGCATCTTCACTACGGTATCGTTGGCCTCCGAGCCCGAATTGGTGAAGAACACCTTGTCCATCGGTACCGGGGCAATTTCGAGCAGTTTCTCGGACAGGGCCACGGTGGGCTCGCTTACACGCCCGAAGAACGCATGATATGCCGGGAACTTCCGGTACTGATCGCATGCGGCCTCCACCAGCTCGGGGTGATCAAATCCGACCACCATGTTCCAAAGTCCCGAATTGCCCTCGAGATAGCGCTTGCCATGTGAATCCTCGACATAGACTCCCTTCCCCCTCGACATCACGACAGGGCCCCGATCCCGCAGGGTACCCAGATGGGTAAATCCATGCAGAACCGACCGGAGATCGCGTGCTTCCCAGGTATCCTGCCTTGTCGGGTGATCGGAAATCATATGCGCCTCGTCAGGTGAAACATTGCAAAAGTCCTTCGGAATCAATTGCACGGCATACCAGGCCGCCCGGGCGCAGTGTAGCCATGTCCTCGGCCGCCAGCAGTGCGTTGACCACCGCCTCCTCAATCACTTCCGTCGCCGCCATGTAGATCGGGTCGAACGATTCATCGTTGATGGTTTCCATTGTCCGCCTCGGGCCCGCCAACTGCGGAATGGGACCGCGATTGGCCGTGCTGAAGGCGAGAAAGATGTCGCCCGAATTGTTGCCCCCGGGCGTGCCGCCACGGCCGATTCCAATGGCGGCGCGCTTGGCCAGGCGTTGCAGTTGGTGGGGCGCCATCGGCAGGTCGGTGCCGAGAACGACGATGATCGAGCCCTGTTCCAGGGCCATCAGCCGGTCCTCCGTCATCGTTATGCCGACCGGACGGCCGAGCACGGTCAGCCAGGGCCGCAGGCCGTGGTTCGCCTGTACCAGGGAGCCGAGCACGAACTCCTCCCCGTCGATTTCCAGGCGCCTGGAAGAGGTCCCGGTTCCCCCCTTGAATTCATAGCAGATCATTCCGGTCCCGCCGCCCACGTTGCCCTCGTCAACCGGCCCGGAAGCCGCCGAGTTCAGGGCCTTGAGCGCATCCTCTTCGGTGATGTGCTGCCCGTTGATGTCATTCAGTACGCCATCATAGGTTTCGGCCACAACGGGCATGGCCCATAGATGCTCGGACTGCCAGGCGTCGGCATGGTTCCGGATGATCCACTTCACCGCTGCATGGTGGACGATCCCGACGCTGTGGGTGTTGGTAATGCAGATCGGTCCCACAAAGTAGCCGCCATCCCGGATCCAGTGGGTGCCGGTCATCTCCCCGTTGCCGTTCAGGGCATACATTCCCGCCCAGACCGGTTGCGGATCCGGTCTCCGCCCCAGTGGCAGGATCGCGGTCACACCGCTGCGCACGGGGCCCTTTCCCTGGACGAGGCGCCCTTGCCCCTCGATTCGGGTGCAGTAGCCGACCTCCACGCCGGGGACGTCGGTGATGGCGTTGTGTTCACCCGTTCTGCCCGGAAACGGTAGCCCGAGTTCGCGTCCGCGTGTCTTGTTCATAGATGCCAAAGTTCAGGTGCGTTTGCGAAAGTAAAGACCGAGGGAGGCGATGACGAAGGAGAAAACCAGCATCAGCGTCGCAATGGCGTTGATTTCGGGTTTGACCCCGCGCCTCAACATGCCGTAGATGAAAACGGGCAGCGTGGTCGAGTCCACGCCTGCAATGAAATAGGTGATCACAAGGTCATCCATGGAGATGATGAATGCCAGCAGGGCGCCGCCCACAATACCGGGCAGAATCTGCGGCAGCGTCACCCGCCTGAATGTGATCCAGGGATTGGCGCCGAGGTCCGCGGAGGCCTGCTCCAGAGTGTCGTCCATTCCCGCCAGCCGGGCACTGACCACGACAAAGACATAGGAGATGAGAAACGTGCAGTGCCCGATGATGATCGAGAAGAGCCCCAACTTGATGCCGAAGTTCACGAAGAACACGAGCAGGGCGATGCCGAGCACAATGTCCGGCATGACCATCGGCATGAAGAGCAGTCCCTGGTAAAAGGGTTTCAACCGGAAGTGATGCCGATAGACGGCCAGGGCAGTGGCGGTTCCGACAATGGTCGAGAACGCCGTCGTGGTCGAGGCGACCAGCAGGCTGTTCTTGACAGCCGCGAGCAGCTGGTCGGTCGATTCGACATACAGTGTCTGCTCGTTGAGCTTGGTCGGATTGCCGAATATGGACAGGTACCAGTCGAAAGTGAAATCCTTCCACACCATCATGTTGACGGGGTGGCTGTTGAAGGAATAGACGACCACGATAATGATCGGCGCGTAGACGAAAAACAGGAAAAGCAGCCCGTGAAAATCCAGCAGCCGTCTCAGCCACGGGTGCCTCATCTGACGATCTCCGAGCGGCCGATGCGCCTCAGATAGATCACGATCAGCAGGAACATGACCAGCATGATCATGACGGAAAGGGCCGAACCGAACGGCCAGTTCCTTGCGGACAGGAACTGCTGCTCCACCAGGTTCCCGATCATGAGCACCTTCGCCCCGCCGAGCAGGTCCGGCACAATGAAATTGCCGAGGCTCGGAATGAAGACAAGTACCGACCCGGCCGCGATTCCGGGAAGGGTGCTCGGCAGGATTACCCTGAGAAAGGTCTGGTACGGGTTGGCGCCCAGGTCATAGGAAGCCTCGACGAGCGAGTGGTCGAGCTTCTCGATGCTGGCGTACAAGGGCAGGAACATGAAAGGCAGCAGGATATACGCCATGCCGATCAGGACCGCGGTCTCCGTGTAGATGATGTCGATGGGTTCGGAAATGAGCCCGAGGCCAAGCAGCGTGGAACTCAGAAACCCGCTCGGGCGCAGGATCAGCACCCAGCAAAACAGGCGCACGACCAGACTGACGAAGAACGGAAGCGTGACAATGAAGACAACGAATGTCCGCCATCGTGCGGACAGGCCGCTGACCCAGAGTGCCGCCGGATAGCAGATCAGGAGCGTAATGGCGACATTGGTGAGCGCAAGGCGCACGGAGCGGAAGAAGATTTCCGCGTAGACCGGATCGAAATCCTCCCATTCCCCGTCGGCCCAGCCGAGAATCCGGCCGTAGTTCCAGTGGTAGAAGTTCCACTCGACGCCTCCGTAAAGACCGGGCTCCAGAAAGCTGAAAACAACCATGACGGCCAACGGACCCAGGAAGAAGATCCCGAGGAAAACCGTCCCCGGGGTCAACAGGGCAAAAAGCCGGCGACTGTCCCTCTTGACTGCCATCAGTTGGTTTCCACAATCAGGTGGGGCTTGCTCCGGCGGTAGGCGAGCCGGACCGGCTCACCCGGCCTGACACGAATGAACGCTTCTTCACTTGCCTCCGGCGGTGTCGCGGAGATGGCGGCGCCGTTGGCCAGCCGGCATACGTACTGGCGGGTCGCACCCTTGAAGACCATCTGCTCCAGCACGGCGTCCAGGACACCCATCGAGTCATCCGGATCCTCAGGCGCAATACTCAGATGCTCCGGCCGGATGATGAGTGTTGCACTGTCCCCGACCCCGGGACCGGTCCCCACGGCAATCCTGAGGCCGTCTTCGGTGACCAGTACCGGATCCGCATCGGTGTTCTGGATTTTTCCATGAAACAGCGCGCCGTCGCCGATGAACTCGGCGACAAAGCGGGTGGCAGGCCGGTGATAGAGGACCTCGGGCGGCCCGACCTGCTCGATCTTGCCCTGGTTCAGGACGATCACCTGATCCGACATCGTCAGGGCCTCTTCCTGGTCATGGGTCACGAACAGGAAACAGATGCCGAGGTCATGCTGCAGGCTCTTCAATTCCAGTTGCATGGATTGACGCAGGTTCCGGTCGAGTGCCGAAAGCGGCTCGTCCAGCAGCAGGAGCTTCGGTTGATTGATGATGGCCCTCGCCAGGGCAACACGCTGCTGCTGGCCGCCGGACAGCTGCGCCGGCTTGCGGCGATGGAATCCGGAGAGACCCACCCTCTCCAGCGCTTCCCCGACCCTGCGGTCGCGCTCGCTTCTTTGCACGCCCGCCACTTCCAGCCCGTAACCCACGTTACCGCTGACGGGCAGGTGCGGAAAGAGGGCGTAATTCTGGAATACGGTATTCACCGGGCGCCGATACGGCGGCACACCGGTTACCGGTATACCCCCGATGCGCACCTCGCCGGAGTCGAGGTCCTCAAACCCGCTGATCGTTCTGAGGAGCGTGGTTTTGCCACAACCGGAAGGACCCAGCAGGGTTGCGAACTGACCCTGCTGGACCTCCAGCGAAATATTGTCAAGCGCCGTGACGACACCGCCTTCGGGCGCAGGGAAACGTTTTACGGCTTCCCTGACCTCAGCGATGGGCTCCGGCGCCGCCCCGGTCACTGCGCAGTACGTACCTTGGTCCAGACGCGGTTGTACTTGCGAAGATCATTGCCCAGATCCTCGAATATCTGGAGCTTTGCAATGACTTCGGGCGGCGGGTTGGTGTTCGGGTTGGCCTTCAGTTCCGGAGGCAGCAGATCCCGTGCCGGCATGTTGGCGGTACCGTTGACCTGTTGCAGGGTATTGAGCGCCGCCATCTCCGGCTGCATGTAGAACTCAAAGAAGCGGATGGCGCTCTCCTTGTTCGGGGCATCCTTGAGGACGCAGATGTCCTCCTGGTACATGGTGGCGCCCTCTTCGGGGATCACAAAGCCCAGCTTGTCCGGTTCCTCCAGCGTGTACAGGGTGGCCCCGACATACCAGTGGGCGGCAGCGATATCTCCCGCCTGGACCAGGGAGACGATGTCGTAGGTAAAGGCGGAAATCTTGTCCTTGCGTTCCAGCAGCCATGCCTCGGCCTGCTTGAGTGCATCGCCGTCAGTGGAATTCACCGAATGGCCGTTCTTGATCAGGGCCACCCCAATGGTTTCCCTGAGATCATCCAGCATGGTGATCTTTTTTCCCCTGTCGGGAAGCGCGAAAAAGTCGTCCCAGGTCTTGATTTCGCCCGCCTCGGCCTTGTTGTAGAAGATGCCGACAGCACCCCACGCATAGGGAAGGCAGAAGGAGCTTTCCGGATCCACCAGCGAACGCTTGTTGGCAGGGTCGATGTTTTCAAACCCCTTCAATGTATTGACCTTGGCATCATGGAGCAAACCCAGTTTCTGCATGATGTCCCGCATGTGGACCGACGGAAACACGATGTCATAGCCGGTGGCACCCGACTGTATCTTTGCCAGCATTTCCTCGTTCGTGCCGTAGGTGTCGAGGGAAACCTCAATACCGGTCTCCTCGGTAAAGCGGGTCAGAACTTCCGGATTGATGTAGTCGCCCCAGTTGTAGACATTGAGTTGACCTTGGAGCCGCTTGCAAAATTCCAATAGGGACAAGGGAATTGTGCAATGCACAATG
>VYFG01000013.1 GCA_009842505.1 Gammaproteobacteria bacterium | reverse complement strand
GGTTTGTTCCGAGCTGGTGATCGAGGCCGGGGGCGTGTTCGAGGGCAGGAGCGTCCGCCGCGGCCGCACGGCGTCCGGGAATCCCGGGGGCCTCTCCGTCAGCCCGGAGGGCGCCGATGCGGGCGGGGGCGACGGCCCCTCCGCCTGACCTTTCCCGGGTTCCGGATTCAGGCGACGCGCGGGTTCGAGGCCTGCGCCGAATATTCCCCGCCGGTCAGTTCATCCAGCCGCGCCGCCGACGCCTGGTCGTTGCGCACGATGATGTGGGCCCGGATGATCCGGTTGTGCAGTTCCTGAAACTTGCGGGTACCCTTCGTGCTCACCCGCTCGATGCAGATCCAGTCGATCTGTTCCGCCTCCATGCCGTAATGCCTGGCCAGCAGGGTCCTGCCGGCCTCGGTGTGGGCGATGATCACCGGGCGGACCGTGGTGGCGTTGAAAATGGTTATGTCCGGTTTCATTTCCCGCGATCAGTGCACCTTCCGCCGTCTCACTCGGTGCCGGTCTCAGGCAGCGGCGACACGGGGCGGATGAGGCTATCATGGGATTCCCCGGATGATCAATATGATGATGCGGAACGAATGCATCGCGGGCAGTGGACGGCCCGGCCCCCGGCAGTTGTGCGCCAGGGCGCGCCCGGCCTGAATCCACCCTGATTGCGGTTCGTTCACGGCCCCACGGGATGCCGCGTGGAAATCGCTCCGCAGCGCGGTCGGTGGCACGCAAAGGTGCCTGTGCTCACCATGGCCTCGGGGGAATCATGTGTGGCCCAGTAGACGTCGTAGGACCCCTCGAAAGGGTGGGTTTCAGGCCCCTCCAGGGTGGTCAAACGTTGGAATGACCGACCGGATTCCACGTCGGGCTGACCACCTTGAGCAGATGCTGGACCGGATGGTGTTCCAGCATGGTTATAATTGCCCATGGGATGGCGGTTCCGACATCGGGACCGATAGAATACCACCATTGTGCAAGCTCCCCGCTTCCACTCAAGAGAGAAAACCACCGTAACCACACACATCATGGGTTCCGTTGCCGACAGGATCGCGAAGAGGATCAATTCGTTCCGCGGGTCGAAGGTCGCCGATCTGGCCGGCTGGCGGGAAGGCAGGGAGATGGCTGCCGAGGCCGGTTTCGGCGACGGCACCGAAATCCTCGGCAAGTTCCCCGACCATGACCCCTGTCATGCCATGTACGTGATCGGACAGAACGTCGCCTCCCTCATGGCCGAGTCCATTTCCGGAATGAAAGAGGCGAAGGGTTACGTCAAGACCGTCGGCGACGCCGAGGACGAATACCTGCCATCCGGGCCGCCGATGAGTCCCCTGACGCGCAGCTATTTCGCGATGTGGGCGATGTTCGACGTCCGGTTCGGGAGCAGCCGGGAAACCATGGGCAGCTGCATCCTGCGGATCGCCCCCGAGTTCGATTGCCCGGCCTGGCTGGTGGACACCATCGGCCGGATGCAGCGGTCGAGGATGGGGTTTTACGTGCACTGCGGCAGAGAGGGCGAGGGAGTCCTGTTGCGCGAGGTCGGCACGCAGGAAGTCGTTTCCTGCATGGTTCCGGCCGGCTACGCCGGTCACGATGGGCAGATCTGGTTCGTGCGTGTGCTGGAGCCGCCCGGCGACCTTTGCCCCCGGCATATCGTGTTCAATACGCCCTATGTGATCCCCGGCCATTCCGAAAACGACTTTGTCGACTACCTGGATCGGGAACTTGAGCGGATGGAGCGGAAGAACCCGTCCGGGATGGAGGACGCGTACTTCCACCTGATGAAGTACGGCCCGGAGCCCAACCACTGGAACGAATACATCTTCCGCGCGTTCACGAACTGTCTGGAGGAGGCGATCTTCCTGACCGGCATCCCGGACATCCGGGAAAGCCTTCCCCATGCATCGGCCGGTCGGTAGATCAGAGCCGTTCGGCATCGACGGCAGGCGTCGCCGCTGGCCGACGGTCAGGCGGGCCGTGCATGATATGCTAACCGGGTTTCCCCGGATCCATTGATCGATGGCAACGGACAGGACCCGCGGCAAGCTTCCCATAGGGATCCAGAACTTCCGGCGGCTCCGGGAGAGGGGCTGCTATTATGTGGACAAGACGCCTCTCATCCGGGCTCTGATCGACCAGGGGGACTACTACTTCCTGTCCCGTCCGCGCCGGTTCGGCAAGAGTCTCCTGGTGGACACCCTGCAGGAATTGTTCGCGGGCAGCGAGGAACTGTTCCGGGGACTGGGCATACACGAAAATTGGGACTGGTCGGTGCAGCATCCAGTGGTGCGGCTCAGCTTCGACGGGAAATACAACCAGCCGGAAGATGTTGAACACAGCGTCCTGAATCAGTTGGCGCTGATCGAGCACGGTGCCGGGATCGACCCGGCCCGGACTGCCGATGGTGGCTCAGAACGGCTGCAGAATCTTCTCTACCACCTCCACCATTCCACCGGCCGCGAGGTGGTGGTTCTGGTCGACGAATACGACAAGCCGATCCTGGACGTGCTGGACGACCCGGACCTGGCGCGGGCGAACCGGGACTGGCTGCGGGGGTTCTACGGGATCATCAAGGGCAGCGCCCGTCACGTCCGGTTCGTGCTGGTCACCGGCGTGAGCCGGTTCTCCAAGGTGAGCCTGTTCTCCGGCCTCAACAACCTGGAGGACATCAGCTTGGATTCGACGTTCGCCACGATCTGCGGGTATACGGACAACGATCTGGACACGGTCTTCGCCCCGGAGCTTCCGGGACTCGACCGGGACGAGATCCGCAAATGGTACAACGGGTACCACTGGCGGGGCGGGGAGAAGCTGTACAACCCCTTCGATGTCCTGCTGCTGTTCCGGAACCGGGAATTCCGGTCCTGGTGGTTCGAAACCGGTTCCCCCACTTTCCTGTTCCGGCTGCTGACGGACAGGGGCGTGAGCCCGATGGAACTGGAAAACCGGTTGACGGATGCGACCCGGCTGTCCCGGTTCGACGTGGACGACATGGACCTGTGGGCGGTGCTGTTCCAGACGGGCTATCTGACCATCGCCGGGGAGGAGCGGATCGGGGTGGAGGACTTTTATACCCTGGACTACCCCAACCTGGAGGTGCGCCAGAGTTTCAGCAAGGGTCTCTTGACTTACCTGGGGCAGGAGGGGGAGCGGGTTTCGGAAGACGGAAGGGCGTTGATCGGGCTGTTGGCCGACAATGATTTCGACGGATTCGCGGACCGGCTCCGCTCATTCGTGGCGGGGATACCGCACCAGTGGTACGACCAGGGCAACCTGGATCGCTACGAGGCGCACTACCTGTCGGTGCTGTATGCGTATTTCCGGTCGGTGGGCGTGGACCTGCGCGTGGAGGATTCCTCGAGCCGGGGCCGTGCGGACATGGTGGTGTTCCATGGGGAGCAGGTGTTCGTGCTGGAGTTCAAGATGGCGGAGCAGGCTGGAGAAGCGGGAAGGATTCTGGACGGGGCGATGGAACAGATGCGCGAGCGGGGCTACGGGGAGCAGTACCGCAGTCGAGGCGGTCCGGTCCACCTGGTGGGGGCGGTGTTCGGGAAGCGGGAACGGGGGCTTTTGGAACTGCGGGCCGAGCGGATATGAATTGTGAGCCTTGATTTTCGTCTAAGCCGTCGGTGTTGACATAGTGTTGTTTCGGGCGATTCCATTGGTTGTAAAGCTGTTTGGCTATTTTCTTCTTCTATCCGTGATAGGTGCGCCGGTCAGGATCGTCTATATCATCTGGATGAGATGCACGGAGTTTGCGATCACAAACAAGCGCCTGATCTTGAAGAAGGGCTGGATCATGCGCAAGACGGAAGAAATCCGACTGAACCGGATTGAGGAAGTCAACCTGCATCAGAGCATCACTGGCCGGATTCTGGGTTACGGACGGTTGCAAGTGCGGGGTACTGGCGGATCGGGGATCAGATTGCCGCAAATGGCCCGCCCACTCGAATTCCGGCAGGCGCTTCTTGCCGGGAATCGAGATATCGGGCCGGATACACCCTGACCAAGGCGTTTCCCTGGGCCTGTATTGCGCGCGGGAACTGGTGGCGGGCCTGGACGATTGATCGTTGCGGACTAGAATGATGAAAGGTTTTGAAGTCTATTTAATCGACCCTGAGGGGCGGCGCATGGACACTGAGGTTGAGCCGGGTGAATTTAGCAGTCTGGATCAAGCGATTAATTGCGTTGTCAACTGTGCTCGCGACCTTTACGACGATGGATACTTTGATCGTGGTTGCGGTATGGTGATCCACCTGAAACGATCAGACCGCCCGGCAGCTTCAAGTCCGCGCAAGGCGGGACCCTGCATGGGGGAGCGGGCCTACAGGCTGAAACGCGATACCGCCATGTCCTGGGGCGAGATCGCTGAGGAACTCGGATATCAGGGGGGCCGGGGCAATGTGCCCAACCTGGCGAAAGGCTGGGCGGAAAGGCATAACTTGCCCTGGCCGATTGATCGAGGGCCTTCGACCTGGTGGTGACGGAAAAGCGGGACTGCACGGGGCTGGCTGTTGGCATCAACAAATGATCGGGGGTTCGATGATGAACGATGAAGCGGTACAGGCATGGCAGTTCGAGGAAGCATCCGATTCCTCTTCTGAGGTCTATATTGTCACTTGGGAGCAACGTTCGGATGGGGAGGTATATTCAACCTGTACCTGTCCCGCCGGCATGTTGGGAAAGTGGTGCAAACACAGAACGCGCACCATGACGAAAATCCCCGTCGATGTTCATGCAACCTCGTTAGGAGAGTTGATAGCGGAGAAGGAGGCAAGCGATGCAAAACACAAACAGCTACAAAACGAACTGAAGCAGGGGCGCAAAAGGGAACTGGCCGCGCTGTCTCGCAAGATGTCGCCGTTCCTGTCGTGAAATAGTCGCCCCTGTCAGGACTATCCAAACAGTCGTCACTATTCAAGCCCGGGAAGGCGTTTTTGCCTGATGGTTTCGCGCTGAAGGAACAGCGACTAGCCAGGCCCGGGTCAGGTATCATCCATCCTTCCGGCGCGGCCCGCTCCAAAACCGGCGATGCCGGCTAGCCGGGCAAGGGGGGGCATGAAGCGCGGCGGGTCGTTGTCCGGACATACAAATACCGCCAATGCCCCCCGCCGGCGTGATAGGATGGAACCGCCGCCGGAGCCATTACGCATTCACCTTATGCCTTAGGGAAAGCGCGGAGGTTGCGGCCCGCCCGGCGGCGCTTCATGGTATCGCTTGGAGAACCCCGGCAGGTCCGCCCCTGGGCCGCCGGGTTTTTTTTCCGGAAGTGCGGTACCATCCGCCCCGCAATGCAAAGATTGCCCTTGAGTGTTGCCCCGGCCCCTCCCAATGCCGGGGTTCTTTTTCGATTTTTTCGACCGGAGTTGACCCATGGGCTTTGGTGGCGTTTCCCCGTTCCAGCTTCTGATCCTGGTTGGCCTGCTGCTGATCGGCCTGCCCGTGTTCATCGCGCATCTGGAAAGTTTGAGGTAAGACCATGGATAACGGATCCATGGCCGGGGCCGTAGTCCCCCGGATGGATGCTGGCAGGCCGTTCACGAGAAAATGCCTGCCACTTGGCGCTAGCAGTTGGCGTCCCTTCCTTGGCCGGAGGGCGATGATCGGCTGGCTCATCATTCCTGCCTTTCCATTCCTATCCGGTTGTTTTGGCACTCCCGGCGATACAACCGATCCATTCGAATGGGACATGGCTTGGAAATGCGAAGGCTTGAGCCTTTATGCATCCGGGATTCGCGGCAAGGTTGTAGCGCAAGATATTGAGCAATTTGCCCAGTACTCAATACAGGGATTGGAGCATAAATGGTATTGGGGATGGAACGAAGAGGATAAAAGCGATTATGGGGTTACGCTAGACGGCGATGCTGCATGGTATTTTGATTTCACAACGGCCCAAGAAAAAAACGAATCCGGCCACCGAATAGCCGTATCCTCAAAAACATTCCGGCACTGCTACAAAGTCAAATAAATGCGGGCCAAGGGATGTTACGACTCACGAGAAATTTCATCACCACCGTCAGGATCGTTCCGTAAATGTCTTGCACCTTTCAGGTGCTGTCATCTCGGTTGTCATCATCCGATTTCCTGGGCCTCAAAGCTTCAGGGTTGTCTCCGGCATGTGCGGTATACGGCTCCACCTTGTCCCGGTCCGCCGGGTCTGACCGGGCCACCACTGCCCGGGCGGGTTTCCGCTCGTCCAGGTTGATCGCCTCGTGGGGAACGTGCGGGGGAATGAAGAGGAAATCACCGGTTTCGGAGACGGTTTCGTTCTCCAGGCTCTCCCCCCACCGGGTCAGCACCCGGCCTTCCAGGACATAGATGCCGGTCTCGTAGCCGATGTGGAGGTGTGGTTCGGCGCATGCGCCGGGAGGGATGACGACGAGGTGCATGGACAGTTCCATGGCACCGACGGTGCTTCCGGAAATGCCGATGAAGTATGGCAGCTTCTGCATGGTGCTGACTGCGCTGTCCGGACGGATGCTGCAGATTTTCTGCATTCTGGACCTCCCGAGATGTATAAATCTGACAATGGTGCTGCCGGCACGATGAGGATGCCGGCAAATCCCTCAATGAACCGTATCAGCTTTTGCGCCCTTTGCGTGAAGCTCGGGGAGAACCTGGTAAAGGAAGCAATGGGAAAGTGCAAAAGTATCGATGAACGATAACTTGCGTCTGTCAGTTTCCGCACGCAGGTAGGGGATAACATAAGCGCCTCCGGGCATTACAGCCGATTCAGGCGGAAGCCGTTCAAACCCGACGATCATTTTTCCTGAATGGATGATGCGATTGAGAGCATCCCTCAAGTTGCCGACCACCTCGCCGTCCACTGTCGGTCTCCACTCATACCTTGGCTGGCAAAGCCTGAATTCCCGGTCACGAGGGAGAACCTCCATCGCACGGCGTGCATTGAACGAAAATGCGCTCGCACTTTCAACCACCATGTATTCGAGTTTTTCCTGTATGACCACTCCGTCCTGTATGGGGTATTGGGTGCTTGCAAACGACCAAAGCCTTACCGCCTCGTCCGTAGCCCGATCAACCGAGTGCTTCGTAACCATTTCCATGGAGTGGACACTCATGCTGAATCGGTGACTTGATTGGAGTGGGGCAGGAAGAGAGACCTCCGGGCAGGGTGTCAGTCGACTTCATCCCCGTCGTCGTTTTCCGATTCGGGTTCCGTATCCGGCCAAAGGTCTCCGAGACTGAAGCTGATCGCCTCGAACGGAGGTAAGGAAACGGGATCATTGTCCGTCACCGTCTCCAGAAGCACCCACTTGCCATCGTGCAGCTCGAAGGCCTCGAGGGTGCGGGCGTCCGGGTCCACGAACCAGAGATGTGCAACGCCCTCCCGTGCATAGATCGTCCGCTTGATGCCCTGGTCCAACGCCCTCGTCGAGGGGGAGAGTATCTCGCACGCCCAGTCCGGCGCCAAGGTGAAAAAAGTAACGTTCGGAAATTCAGGCATCCGTTCCCGGCGCCACCCCGCCATGTCGGGGACCAGAATATCCTCGCCCAGGTGCAGTTCCGGCTCGTCCACGATCCACCAACCGCCCGGACCGCCCCTTCCGCGATTGAATGGCGGGCCGATCGATTCTCCGAGTCCGGTGCTGGCCCAGGCATGCATGGAAGCCGGGCGCGGACTCATGTGCAGGATTCCTTCGATGATCTCGGCGACCTTGTGCGGCGGGGCATCAAGCACATCCTGATAGGTCGCCCGGTGCGATAATCCGGTTGTTCTGGCTGCCGCCTTCGTGACCATGCCTGCTTCTCTGGAGCGGAAAATTCCTAGTGTAGCCCCGCAGCGCCAGTCGGCTCAAGGTGTCGGCGGCTGACAAACTGGACCGGATAGGCTGTATCCAAGGCCACGGGTACCAAGGAACAGCGAGTCGTCGGCTGTCGTCGTGAGAACGGCGGGGAGCATCGTCAGGGTATGGATTTCAATGGCATGCCATGCGCTGAAGAAGACATACGGGATCATGTGAAGAATCTGCAACCTGTCACCATGATGAACACCCCCGGCAGCAGTGTCGGTAATACTGAGAGGGACATTTTGCCGGACTGTCTGCCGGAATATGGTTCCCGCCGATTCGCCGCAATATCCTTGGAGGATGGTATTCGTGACTGCACTGTCTGGGCTGTGTGGTGACAATACAGCGCAGTTGCAACCGGAAAGCAAAACGATGGATACCGCAGCATACCGACTGTTGTACGACTACATCCACGACTTCAAGACCACTGCGGTTCATGTCGAATCAGAAATCCGTCGCCACGGAATCCGCAGCGACAGCTGGGAGGAGGTGGCCGGCATGAAAGGTCGGGCGCACCACGACATGTGGGTATCGATGAAGACGGTGTCCCACTTCAACCTCGGAATTGCCCTGGAGTGCTCAAGCTGCTGCTGTTCCTGAACAGGGTGGAAATCCCGCATCATCACATACTGGCAGAGTTGCACGATGCGATACCGGCCAAGTTCCAGAAGGAGCTTGAGGCGACCTACCAGGACAGCAAGGCTGTTCTTCCGCAGGGTTATGAACTGGTGGCATTCCTGAACACGGCGACACCAGAGGCTCCGACAAGCCCGCCAAGCCGGGATATCTCAAGTCTGAGAGAGTTTCTCGAGTATTTCGATGAGGATGTCATGCTGTGGCAGAAGCGCTACTCGTGGGAACTGGTGGACAAGGGCTTCTGGCGTCACTATCTCAACGATATCTCGGTGTTTGTCGAGCTTATTGAGCGTGTGATGCGCAATATTCCAAGATACTGAGTGAAACCTGTTGTGGCAACAGGGATTTCTGGATAGCAGGATACCCTCCGGCGACGCCGGATCAACCCCCGGCCAGATCGGCCCGAAGGCTCTCCGCCACCCGCTCCGCCGCCTCTTTCACCGAGTCCTGCGCCAGATGGGCGTACCGGGCCGTGGTCTGCATCTTCCGGTGGCCGAGCAGCCTGCCGATCATCGGCAGGCCCTCCCCCAGCGCCAGGGCCCGGGACGCGAAACTGTGGCGCAGGTCGTGGATGCGGACGTCCCCGAGGCTGGCGCGTTCCCGTACGGGTCCCCAGTACCGGTTCAGCCCCGCAAGGCGGGTGGTGCCCCTCCGGCTGGCGATCACCCAGGGATTGTCCGGCCGCGCATCATTGCGCAGGGACTCGAGGATCGAGACCGCCGAAGGGGAGAGCGCCACCGGCCTCGGTCCGGTCTTGGCGTCCCTGAGCCGAATCTCCCCGGCCTCGAGGTCCACATCCTCCCATCGCAGCGTCAGGATCTCGTTCCTTCTGCACCCGGTCAGCATCAGGAGATGAAACGCCGCCACGGCGCTCGGGCACAGCTTTCCTTCGGCCTCCAGTTCGTCCAGTGCCCTGCCCAGGTTCCAGAACTCCTCCTCGGACAGGAACCGCTCCCTTCCCGGTTCGGGATACTTCCGGATGAAACGGCAGGGATTTCCAGCCTCCGTGGTGATGCTCCATCCTTCCGCGGTCCTGTACAGGTGCGACAGAAGCGTGACCGCCTGGTTGGCCGCATGGGGGGTTTCGTGTAGACCGTACTGGAGGGAGGCCACCTGCTCCCGGCCGATTTCTCCAAGCCCCAGATTCCCAAGCGCGGGGAGTATGTGCCGGTCGAGCAGGTGGCGGTACTTCACTTCCGTCGCGGACCCGCACCGCACCTGCACATGCTCCCGCATGAAGCGCTCCGCCACTTCGGCGATAGTGGGTCCCACATCCTCGTGGAGTGTACCGTTACCATGCTTGAAAGGAACCGGGTGGCCGCCTGCCTTGATCGTGGCGATGACCCGGGCGGCCTCGGTACGGGCCTGGTCGGCGGATATCAGTCCGTGCCGCCCTATGGTAATCCTCCGGGATTTCCCTTTCGACCGGGTCTGCACCAGGTACATCCTCGAACCCGTCGGATACACCCGGACCCCGAAGCCCGACAGCTCCCGGTCCCAGTACACGATCTCCCGGCCGGACACCGGCAGCCCCTCCACCACCTTTCTGGAAATGTTGATCTTGCCGGTCATCAGGCTGCCTTTTTCCTGTTTCTTCTGTCTTTGCCAGTGACGGCGGAAACAACCTTCCGGTTTCCGCCATTTCTCCCGGCGGCCGCATCGGAAGTCGAAAGCTCCTCCGACCCGACGGCTGAAGCCATGAAGGTATCGGTGGCGATGCTTTCGGCCACCTTGGCCGTGGAGTTCCGCACCGACTCCCGGGCCAGGTGGGCGTACCGCGCCGTCGAGCCGATGTCCCGGTGGCCGAGCAACCGGCCGATCATCGGCAGGCCCTCCCCGAGGGAAAGCGCCCGGGAGGCGTAGGTATGCCGGAGATCGTGAAGCCGCACGTCTTTCAGGTCCGCATGTGCCCGGATGCGCTGCCAGCCGGCGTTCAGGTTGACCATGTGCGAACGGGTGCGGACGCCCGGAAACACCCACGGACTGTTCCTGAACCGGGTTCTTGTTTTCTTCCCAATCGGCGTTTTCCCGTCTTCTGTCTCGACCGCCCGCTTGAGTTCCAGAAAAACCTCCGCCACCGCCTGGGGCATGGGAACCATCCGTGGCCCCGCCTTGCTGTCCCGCAGCCGGAACTCCCCCACATCGAAGTCCAAGTCCTCCCAGCGGAGTTCCAGGATCTCGTTCCTCCGGCATCCGGTCAGCACCAGAAGCCGGATGGCGGCAGTGGCATGGAACGTGGCAATTCCCTTCTCCGGAGCGATTTCCAGCGTCCGTCCGAGGGAGGCCAGTTCTTCCGGTGTCAGGAACCGCTCCGGTTTCGCATCCCGGCGGTACCGGCGAACGGACCTGCACGGGCTTCCCCCCGAGGGGATCATCTCCCACAACTCCGCCAGGCCGAACATCTTCTTCAGGACATCGAGGGCCCGGTTCGCTGTCGTGGGCGTGTCACGGAGCCCGTACTGGAACGAGAGAATGTCGTCCTTCTCCACCGCGGATACTTTCAGGCTCCCCAGCACCGGGAGAATGTTCTTCCCGAGAATATGGCGATAAAGGTCACCGGTGGTCTTCTTGGTGAAGACGGCCACGTATTCCCGCAGGTAGCGCTCGGCGAGGTCGGCCACCGTCGGCTCGTTCCCCTCTTCCTTCGAAACCGGCCGGCCGGACTTGAGGGCGGAAATCGCCTCCACCGCGTCCCGGCGCGCCTGGTCGGGAGAAACCTCCCCATGACGGCCGATGGTCACCCGGCGGGACTTCCCGGAGGCCCGGGTCTGGACGACGTAGACCTTGGCACCGGAGGGGTACACCCGGACGCCGAATCCCGGAATGTCCCGGTCCCAGAACACCATGTCCCTCTCCCGGACCGACAGGCGGTCCACGGTGCGCTTGGTCAGGGTGCGATACTGTTTCTCTGGCATAATGGTTTCTTCTGTTGTTGGATTTTTTCCGCTTCGGAGAGTTTCCGGTTTGGATTGCTGCCGTAAGCAAACCGAAAGCGGGTGACCTATAAACCAGGCGTATTAGAGCGTATCGGAGACGGGGATGCAAGGGACAAGGAGATATGCCGAAAGAACGCGGAGAAGAATAATATTTAACTATTACAACAGGTTAAATAGTCAATCGCATCATATCGCATGCAAGGACGGACATGGGGTTGTCATGACTGGGAGCAGTCAGAAAATTGCACTCGGAACGGGTGGAGAAATGGCTGGAGAGGCTTGGTCTCAGCGACGACGATCTGGAGTGCGGCCCCGTGCGGCCGGGACATGCGGCGTCGGCCGACTGCCTGGTCCTTGAAGGCACACCGCCCGGCCGCAGGCACAACAACTGTTCCGGCAAGCACATGGGCATGCTGACCCTGGCGCGGCATCTCAGCGTACCGACCCGGGTCCTCACAACACCCCACATACGACTCAGTCAGTCTTGATCATTCCCATG
>VYFG01000076.1 GCA_009842505.1 Gammaproteobacteria bacterium | reverse complement strand
TAACAACAACCGCGCCCCGGGACTCAGACCCTGCTTGGGTCCGGGGCGGGCCCTGTCAGCGGGCGGGGCGGGATCACCGGGATGGCGCAGGCGTACCCGGGCTCTTGGGACCGGTCTTCCCGAGGCTAAGAACGTCTCTGCTGGTACAGTCCTTGGAGAGTATGAGGATTTCCAGGAATGGTATTACAAAAGACAACTCGACAGAGGGTTTACTGAACTGGATATTCAGGACTATTCAACATCAGAACTCCTGGATGGAATGATCGAATGGATGTCTTCGGATAAGCCGCGGGGCTGATCATTTTCCTTGGTAGCTTTACCTTGCGTTGCTGAACCTTGGTGTCAGCGAAATGCTGACACGCAACCGACTCGCAACCTACCGCAGGAATAAGACCATATAGTGCATGCCCTGGGTGGGCCCACACGGTCGCAGCAGCATTCCGATGACGCATGGCCGCACCACCGGTTGGTGGTGCGCTTTCCGTGGTCAGATGGACAGCAGCGGCGCAATGACTAGGCTGACGATGGCCATCACATTGATCAGGATGTTCATGGAGGGGCCGGAAGTGTCCTTGAAGGGGTCGCCCACCGTGTCGCCGACTACCGCGGCCGCATGCACGTCCGAGCCCTTGCCGCCGAGGTTACCCTTCTCGATGTACTTCTTGGCGTTGTCCCAGGCACCCCCGGCGTTGGCCATCATCAGCGCCATGAGGACACAGCCCAGCAGGGCGCCCGCCAGCATGCCGCCGAGTGCGGTGGCCCCCAGGGAAAACCCCACCACGACCGGTGCACCCACGGCCAGGACTCCCGGCGGAATCATGCGCTTCAGCGCCGCCTGGGTCGCGATGTCCACACAGCGGTTGGAATCCGGTTCGGCGGTGCCCTCCATGAGTCCGGGAATCTCGCGGAACTGGCGCCGGATCTCGTGGATCATGTCGAATGCCGCCGAGCCGACCGCGCGCATGGTAATGCTGGACACCAGGAACGGGAACACGCCGCCAAGAAAGACGCCGGCAAGCACTTGGGGGTCATTGACCCTGAGGACGAAGTCCGGGTTGTTTACGGTGATCTCGGCAATGAACGCGGAAATGATCGCCAGGGCCGCCAGCGCCGCAGCGCCGATGGCGAAGCCCTTGCCGATGGCGGCGGTGGTGTTGCCGAGCTCGTCCAGGGAGTCGGTGATTTCACGCACATCCTCGCCGAGCCCTGCCATTTCCGCGATGCCGCCGGCGTTGTCCGCCACCGGCCCGTAGGCGTCGATGGCCATCGTGATGCCCACGGTGGCCAGCATTCCGACGGCGGCGATTCCGACGCCGTAGAGACCGGCCATGGTGGAAGCGGTCAGAATGATCGTGGCGATGATCAGCAGGGGAACCACCACCGATTCCATGCCCACGGCAAGGCCGGTGATCATCACCGTGGCGGAACCGGTCTCCCCGCTCTTGGCAATGTCGCGCACCGGCTTGGCGCCGGTGTAATACTCGGTGATGAGGCCGATGCCGATGCCGCCCAGGGCGCCGACAACCACGGATCCGTAGACCCCGATGGCAAGACCAGTAAACCAGATCAGCCCGAAGGCGAGCAGGATGAACACCACGGTCGCGCCGATGGTGCCCATGCGCAGGGCCTTCTCCGGAGACTTTGCGGCGTTCATCTTCACCAGGTAAATGCCCGCAATGGAGCACATGATACCCAGGGAGGCCAGGGCCAGCGGCATGAACATGAGCTTGGCCTGGCCGCCCAGGGCCGCGGCGGCGGCGGCCGGCAGCGTGGAGGCGATTGCGATGGAGGCGATCATCGCGCCGCAGTAGGATTCGAAAATGTCAGAACCCATCCCGGCGACGTCACCCACGTTGTCACCCACATTGTCGGCGATCACGCCCGGATTGCGCGGATCGTCCTCGGGAATGCCCGCCTCCACCTTGCCCACAAGGTCGGCCCCGACGTCGGCGCTCTTGGTGAAGATTCCGCCGCCGACCCGGGAAAACAGGGCCACGGAGGAAGCCCCCATACCGAAACCGTGGATGATATGGGCGGTGTGCGGGTCGCCGCCGTAGAGCAGGTAGAGGAGTCCGACGCCGAACAGGCCCATGGCGGCGACGGACAGCCCCATGACCGAACCCCCGAAAAATGCCACTGTCAGGGCCTTGGCCGCGCCCTGTTCGTTGGCTGCGGTGGTGGTGCGGACGTTGGCATGCGTGGCGGCGTACATGCCGATGTACCCCGCAGTTGCGGAACAAAAGGCCCCCACCAGGAATGCGAACATGGTGTGGAAGCCAAGTTCGGAGATCAGGATCAGGACCGCGACCACGGCGACGAACACCGCCAGATAGGTGTACTCACGGCGCATGAATACCATGGCCCCGCGATGGATCAGGCCGGCGATCTCCGTCACCTTGCCCTCGCCGGCCGGGTTCTGCAGGATCATCTTGTAGACGGTCCAGGCGGCAAACAGGCCGGCAATCCCGAACAGTACGGGAATCAATGCAATCAAAGTCATCTGGTTTGGCTCCGCTGGTCATTTCCCCGGCACGTATCCGGCCCGGATGGTCCCGCGCATTGCGCCAGGCCTCCGCAACTGCCGTGTGGAATGGATTCCGGGGCTTTCGGGGGGGACAAATTCTGAAACCGGGCGAATATAGCCGCGTTATCGATGTTTATCAATCATCCATACCGCGCATCGTCCATACCGCGCTTTTCGCAGGTTCGACCAATGGCCGGTGCCGTCGCCGGGGCCGCGGCCGTATAATTCCGTTTTTGCCGAGACGATCCCCATGATTCTTGACCGCGTGGGACCGGGCGATTCGGTCCCGGACAACGTTAACGTCATCATCGAGATTCCGACGCATGGAGAGCCTGTGAAGTACGAGGTGGACAAGTCGACGGGTGCCATGTTCGTCGACCGCTTTCTTGCCACGGCCATGCGGTATCCCTGCAACTATGGCTACATCCCCGAAACCCTGAGCGCCGACGGTGATCCGGTGGATGTCCTGGTGCTGACGCCGAGGCCGCTGATCTCGGGCTCGGTGATCTGCTGCCGGCCCGTGGGCGTCCTAGAGATGGAGGACGAGGCCGGGGACGATGCGAAGCTGCTGGCGGTGCCCGTGGACAGGCTTACCGGCCTCTACCGGAATATCGCCTCGTTCCGTGACGTCAACCACGAAACCCTCGAACAGATTTCCCATTTCTTCGAACACTACAAGGACCTGGAGAGGGGCAAGTGGGTCCGCATCAGGGGTTGGGCGGACGTCGACACCGCCAAGCAGGAAATTACCGAGTCAGTGGCCCGGTTCCGGGAAGCGATGCAGGCATAGCCGCCCGACCCCCTGGCGGGATCACTCCTTGTCCCGCTTCTTCGCCCGGGGGTGGGTGTCGTCGTATACCCGTGCCAAGTGCTGAAAATCCAGGTGTGTGTAGATCTGGGTGGTACTGATGTCCGCATGTCCCAGCATTTCCTGGACCACCCTCAGTTCGCCGCTGGACTCGAGCATGTGGCTGGCGAAGGAATGCCTGAGCATGTGCGGGTGCAGCCTTCTTCCCAGGCCCCGCGCCCGGGCCCATCTCTCGAGCCGGTACTGTATCCCGCGATTCGACAGGCGGTTCCCCCGGCGATTGACGAACAGTGCCCGTTCCCGGGGCTGCGCAAGCTGGTTCCTGACCGAGAGCCAGGCGTCCAGCGCCTGGCGCGCCTTTCTCCCGATCGGCACGATTCGCTCCCTGTTGCCCTTGCCGAGAACCCGAACCTCTCCCTGGTCAAGGTCGACCGTGTCGTGATCGAGCCTGGAGAGCTCGGACAGGCGCAGCCCGGAAGAGTAGAGAAGTTCAAGGATCGCCGTGTCCCGCCTGGCGTCAGGCGCATCGCCGCCGCCTTCCTTGTCCAGCAGAGCCCCGATCTCGTCCACCGACAGCGTGGCAGGCAGTTGCTTGGCGGACCTGGGCGCACTGACCGCATCGAAGGGATTGCTTTCGACCATATTCTGCTGGAGCAGGAAGCGATAGAAGGTCCTGCTCGCGGACAGCATCCGCTGGATGCTGCCGGGCGCGAGCCCGTCACGATTCAGCATTGCGGGATACCGCCGGGCCTGGGCTGCGGACAATTCGCTCCAGGCGGACAGTCCCTCCCCCCGGACCATGCGGTAGAGCCGGGCGAGGTCCCGGCGGTAGGCCTTGATGGTATGGGGCGAAAGGCGGCGTTCCCGGTCCAGGAAGTCGATAAAGAGATCGATCTCGGGGGTCAGCTTGGACAACAGGAAATCATTCGGGTGGCCGGGACAGTATGGCGCTCAGGAGTTCCCCGATGCGGTCAAGATAAATGACGCCCATGCCGGGCTGGAACCGCCCGCTTTCGGCGGAGCCCAGGATCAGCACGCCGATGACGTAAGAAGTCGAAAGGGGAATGAACGCACAGGACGAGATCGCATTTCCCTCGCCGAACAGACCGGCAAGCAGCGCCGAGGAGACCCGGTCGTCGCAGATACTGCCTCCATGGCGCACCCTGTCCTTCAGCAGTTCGAACTCCCCTTCCGGCATCCGCCCGTCCCCTTCAAGGCAGAGCCTGACGCCTTCGAGTTTGAAACAGCTGCCCACCTCTTCCTCCAGGGTGGAAGCAGCCCAACAGCTTTCCGACAGCAGGATACAGGAGAACTCGTGCAGGCTCTGTTCCAGGGCCTGATTGAGGCGGGCGGATTCCACCACCATGTCATAGCGGGCCTTCTCCCTCGAGTGACGTTCGCGCAGCACCTCGAGCTGCCGCTGGTGGAAGGGATTCGCATGATGCAGCGTGAGGTCGGCGAGCACCTCGCTGTTTTCACTGAAAAATGCCGGGTTCCGTTTCAGGTAGGCCGCGACGTCTTCAGATTTCATCGATCGTCTCTGCTGTGCTGGGCATGATGGCAATCGTTCAGTCGTGCTCCACGGGTATTGCGATCACGCCGGTGAACACCGTGGATGCGGAACCGATCAGGTGTACCGGGTTTCCCGGTCCTTCCCACCGGACCCTCGCCTGGCCTCCCGGCAGCCTGACAGACACGTCCGGGTCAAGCAGGCCAAGGCGGATTCCCGCCACCACCGCGGCGCAGGCGCCGCTTCCGCACCCCAGGGTTTCACCGACGCCGCGCTCGTGAACGCGAAGCCGGATCCGGTCACGGCTCACGATTTCGCAGAACCCCGCGTTGACCCTGGACGGGAAACGGGGGTGGCGCTCGATCAGGGGGCCCAGCCGGTCCACCGGGGCGTCGTCGACATCGTCCACCAGGATGACCGCATGAGGATTCCCGAGCGCCAGGACGCTGGCATCCAGTACTTCCCCACCGACCGCAAGCTGATAGCGCTCGGCGGGCATGTCCGCCTGAAACGGGATTCGCTCAGGCAGAAACTCGGGCAGCCCCATGTCCACGCTGACGTCACCGTCGTCCAGTATCCGTAATTGCATCCGCGTGCCCATGGTCTCCACGGAAATGATGTCCTGGTCGGTCAGGCCATTGTCACGCAGGAACCTGGCAAAACAGCGGGCGCCGTTACCGCATTGCTCCACCTCGCTGCCATCCCGGTTGAAGATGCGAAAGCGGAAATCCGCGGCCTGGCCCTTCTCCGCAAGCAGAATCTGGTCGCATCCCACGCCGAAGTGCCGGTCAGCCAGCAGCCGGACGACATCCGCGGAAATCGGCATGCGCCGGCTGACGCCGTCCAGCACGACGAAATCATTTCCCAAGGACTGCATTTTTGTGAAATCCAGCTGCATCGATGATCAGTCCCGGGCCTTTGGAAAATGGAATGGCGATGGATCGGTTGGCGGTATCCGGGTTTTGAGCCCTCACCATGGATGATATCGCATCAATTAGTCGTATAGTACAGTCCATCCGACCAGGGAAAACCAGAATCCTCATGTATCGCCGATTGAACTCCCTCCTAGAGAGAATCAGAGTGGTGCCCTATCACGGCAGAACACTGATTGGCATTGCCCTATTGCTTGGCGGCCTGCTCTGGTTTCTGCCGGTGCTTGGACTCTGGATGATTCCCCTGGGACTGCTGGTCCTGTCCACCAACTTTTCCTGGGCCAGGAGAGGGTACCTGAACATCATGGTCTGGTGGCGCAGGTCCAGACGCAAGAGTCAGAACAACCGGCCCTGAGCGCCCGGGAAACCGGGCTCCCGCCCGCCTCAGTTCCCGTCGTCATTCGTCTTGCGGTAGACAAGCCGCAGCCCTTTCAGCAGGTTCAATGCCTCCCGCAGCTGGTAGTCCTCCGCCAGGAGGTCCTCCTCCCCGGCCTCTTCCGCCCCGCCGCTTTCACCCCCGTCGGGCGCGGCCCCCTGATCGGCATCCGGGTTCTCCTGCCTCAGATGGCCAGACAGGTCCGCCTCCCTGACAGCCTGCGCGGCGCCGATCTCCCGCACTTCGGACTGGCGCACCTCGATATCCGGTTCGATACCGCGGGCCTGGATGGAACGAAGTTGGGGCGTGTAGTACCGCGCCGTGGTCAGCTTCAGCGCGCCGCCGTTGTTCACCGGAATGACCGTCTGCACCGAACCCTTGCCGAAAGTACGCGTGCCCATGATGATGGCGCGCTCGTGATCCTGCAGGGCGCCTGCAACGATTTCCGATGCGGAAGCCGATCCGCTGTTCACGAGGATCACGATGGGTGCCCCGTCGAGGATATCGCCCGGTCGCGCCTCATAGGTGTCCTCGACGACATTTCCCCTGCCCCGGGTGGATACCACGTTGCCTGATTCAAGGAAGAGATCGCTTACCCCGACGGCACTGTTCAATACCCCGCCGGGATTGTTCCTGAGATCCAGCAGCAACCCATCCAGCGGCCCTTCGCTCAACCCCTTCAGTTTTTCGATATGGCTTCGCAGGCTGGTCGCTGTGCCGCTCTGGAAACTGGATATCCTGGCATAGCCGAAACTGTCATCCAAAAGGGAGCCGCGCACGCTGGTGACCTTGATCACGGCCCGGACCAGGGGAACATCGAAGGGCTCCGGAACACCCTCCCGTGAAATGGTCAGCACGATGCGGGTTCCCGGCTCTCCGCGCATGCTTTCCACCGCATCCCGCAGGTTGATTCCGCGAACCCGCTGGCCATCGATCCGCACGATGACATCCCCGCTGCGGATATCCGCGTCATGGGCCGGGGTTCCGTCGATGGGTGCGACCACCCTGACGAGGCCGTCCTCGATGGTGACCTCGATGCCCAGGCCGCCGAATTTCCCCTCGGTGGAAATCCTGACTTCCCGGAACTCCTCGGGCTCGAGAAGGATGGAGTGGGGATCAAGACCGCTGAGCATGCCCTGGATGGCGTTGCGCAGCAATTCCACATCGCTGACCTCGTCAACATACTCGCTCTTGATCTTGCCGAAGACTTCTGCGAATACCCGCAACTCCTCAAGCGGTAGGGTCTTTTCGTCCTCGTTCGACGATAGCGGGGTTTCATTGGTGTCTTCAGCCTGGTCCTTGCCGGTCTCCTGATCCTGTGAATGTGCCGGGAGCAGTGGCATGGAGCCCCAGACAACGAGGCAGGGCAGCAAGATCAGGGGGAATCTGGAAAGTCGCATCATGTTTCCTGCATGGTAGTCGTTCTCGTAACGCCGTCACGGCATCCGTTTCCGATGACGGCCATTTTAGCGGATTGCCGGCCGATTCGTTACGCCGCGAACCGAAATATGTAGCGAGGAACTGTTCGGTTCCAGTACCAGTCCCGGCCCGCTAATGCAGGGCACCGGGAATCCCGCTTGTTTGGGGCAGAGGACGGGAAAGCATGCTGTCGACAGGGTTTTCCAACCGGATTGCGGTACAATCCGCTGCTCCTAGTTTCCGAGTCGAAATACCCAAGCGATCATGTTCCTGGAATTCGCCATGGAGAACTGGTACCTGTTCGTCATGCTCACGGCGATACTGCTGTTGCTGGCGTTCGATCCAGGGGGCCGGACAGCTGGAGGAGCCACCAAGATCTCAGCGGGACAGCTGCCCCAGATCCAGGCCAGAAAATCCGCCGTCCTTGTGGATATCCGCAGCAATGCCGAATACAGCAAGGGACATATCGAGCAGTCCCTGAACCTCCCCCTGGAAAGCCTGGAATCCAATCTCAAGAAGCTCAACAAGCATCGCGGCAAACCCCTGATCCTGGTTTGCCAGAGCGGCATGAGGTCCGGCAAGGCGGCCGGGATCCTGAAGAAGAACCAGTTCAGCGAACTGTATGTTCTGGATGGCGGCGTCGCCTCCTGGAGCAAGGAAAACCTGCCGCTCATCAAGGGCTGAGTCCGTGCGCCCAGTGAAAGAGACCTGATATGGCCGAAAACAAACCACCCCGCCTGAACGTCCGCAAGATCTACCTCAAGGATGCCTCCTTCGAATCGCCCGGCAGCCCCGGGATTTTCCTGCAGGCGGCGATGCAGCCGCATATCGATCTGAGCATCGATGTGAGCCATCGGCAGATTGACGACGACGGAAAGTTCTACGAAGTGACCCTGCAGGTGACCACCACCGCGACCAAGGACGAACAAACCCTGTTTCTTGCCGAGATCCACCAGGCGGGAATCTTCGAAATCAATGCCGACGATGATGACCACCAGGAACTCCTGCTCCGGGTCGGGTGCCCCAACATGTTGCTGCCGTTTGCGCGCGAGGAGATCTCAAGCCTCGTGACCAAGGGGGGATTCCCGCAACTCCTGATCGCCCCGATCAACTTCGAATCGGTTTATCGGCAGGAGCGTGCCGCTATGGCCGAAGAAGCCTCCCCCACGATCCAGTAGGGATTCCCCCCTGCGGCCGTTCGCGTGTCAGAGCGTCACGAAGGCAGGCTCAATATTATCGGCTCCGGGTCCTGGGGCACCGCCCTTGCAGTGCTCACGAGCGCCAACTTCTCCGGGACCACCCTGTGGGGCCGCGCCGGTACCGCCCTGCTTCGTACGGACGGCCAGAACCGCCGGTATCTCCCCGGGATACCCCTGCCGGCCAACCTCAATGCGACAGAGGATTTCTCCGAACTGATCGAGCCCGGCCTGCGGTTTCTCGTGGTGGTTCCGAGCCATGCCTTCCGGGAAATCTCGGAGAAACTGCACGGTGCCATACTCGAGGCGGGACTGGACCCCGCCAATGCCACGGTGATCTGGGGCACCAAGGGCTTCGATCCGGACACGGGCGATCTGCCCGGCGACGTGCTCAACGGCATTTTTCCCGCCAAGACCGCCAGGGGCGTGCTTTCCGGCCCGAGCTTCGCACGCGAAACAGCAACCGGGTCACCCACCGCCCTCACACTCGCATGCTACCAGGCAGGCCAGGCGGAAGCCCTTGCACGGTGGTTCCGGACACCCACCATGCGCATCTATTTCAGCGATGACCCCGTCGGCGTGCAGCTCGGGGCGGCGATCAAGAATGTCATGGCCATCGCCACCGGAATCAGTGACGGACTGGGTTATGGCCCCAATGCCCGGGCGGCGCTGATTACCAGGGGACTGGCGGAGATGATCCGCCTCGGCACCGCCCTCGGCGGGCGAATGGAGACCTTCAACGGTCTGACCGGCGTGGGTGACCTGGTGCTGACCTGCACCGACGACCAGTCACGCAACCGCCGCTTCGGTATCGGCATTGGCGCCGGCAGGAACCCGGCAGCCGTGGCCAGGGAGATCGACCAGGAAATCGAGGGTATTCAAACTGCCCACGAGCTGCACCGAAAGGCGACCGGCCTTGGGGTGGAAATGCCGATCACGGAGCATGTATACCGCGTGCTCTACGAGGACCTGGCGCCGGACGACGCGGTACGGAGCCTGCTTGGGCGGGACCCCCGTCCGGAACACCATTAGCCCGCGGCGGGCGCAGGATGGCCCGAGATCAGACGCCCGGCTTCAGAACCGCCAGAAGGACGATGGCGATCAGGCCGAATACCGGCAATTCGTTCATCACCCTGTAGTACACGTGGCCGCGGGTGTTGCGGTCATCCTGAAAGGACCGCATGACGACAAGGCACCAGCCGTGGTAGACCAGGAGCAACATCACGATCAGCAGTTTCCACATCAGCCACTGCCCAGAAAACCCGTAGTCCAGCCACAACCACAGCCCGAAGACAATGGTCAGCACGCCTCCCGGTGTCATGATGCCGAAAAAGAGCTTCCGCTCCATGGTTTTGAAGCGGGCGTTACCCGCCTCGTCCGTGCACATGGCATGATAGACAAACAGACGCGGCAGGTAGAACATTCCGGCGAACCAGGTCACCATGAAGATGATGTGGAATGCCTTGATCCAGAGCATCGGGATTTGTTGGTTGGTCGACCACGGGAGTTTATCCCGAAGCCCCGGGAGATGTTTAGCCTCGAATCAGGACAAACCGGCGAGCAGGGACGATAGGGCCGCCTCGAATCACTTCGGAAGCAAACCCTTTCATGCCAGGCTTGCAACAGCCCGTGTTCTTGGGTTCGGTTGAGTACGATGATAGGGAGTTACGCTCTTGGTCCAAGGTTTGTCTGTTCAAGTCCGGCTGGTTGGAAGATTGTTTCGAAGCATCCTCCACGTCGCATGGTCGCGTTGGTGGAGGTCGTCCGCAAGTACTCTTTCCGCAGGATCATGCTCCGCGAGGAAGGCATATCCCTGCAGGCAGGCAGCAGTAATCCGGTCAGGTTGGATTGCTTGGGTTTGGCGGACCAGTTGCCGGAGATCTTCCCAATCGAAGTCGTTGATATCGGCAAACTTCCCCAGCCAGGAATGCTTCAGGAACGAACGCGTCGTGCGCCTGCCAGAGTTTGAGCACGACAAGCCGGCGAATGAGCGTTGGTCCAAGGGACGCGTGGCGAAGACACTGAGGTCATAGATGTCGCTGGCCTTGCTACGCTGGTAGCAGGCCCGGATCTTCTCGGCGATGATCTCAGGCAGAGCCAGACAGGTAATGTCGATTGGAGTGAAGGGCAGGTGGCGGAAATAGTTCTGTGGGCATTGAGCATTCCGTGACAGGGGAAGGGTAGGAAATTCCCGGCGGCTGACCTGGAGCCGAATTTCGCTTTGCCCACCCGGGTTCCAGCTGTGGGCGTAGGTCGGATTGACACCCCAAGACAAACCGTCCTGTGTCTGAAAGTAACCATCGTCACGAATGCTGAACTGGATGCCGTGAAACGGATGCTCGAAAGCCCCCATCATGTCGAGGATTATTTCTTCATGGTCGTGCTCTTCGAGCCGCGTGAAATCCAGGTCGGTCGAAAAGCGTCCTCCGCTTCCGATGAACATCTTGCGAAGGCAGGTGCCGCCCTTGAAGGCGAGCTTGTCCAGAATGCCTCGTTCGGCCAATGCTGAAGCAGGTAGGTGAGCACGATCTCGTTTTCAGCGGTCGTGATGTCACGCAGCCCGGATTCGGCTGAGTAGCGCTGGACTTGTGGTTGGGTCAGAATCGCTCAGCACTCCGAAGCGAACATCGCCGCGCGATACCGGCACTGTCGCTCAAGTCCTGGCTGGCGACGTTGACGGTGAGCCGCCAACTGTCCTGATAGCCGATTGCTCCGGGCCTGGGAGTTCTCGTGCCGAAAATCGCTTTGCCGTGTCCTTGCGCAAGTTCTTGGAGGTGCGCGCGTACGTCCCCCGGGATCGTGGCGCCGGCATGTTCCGCCAGCCACCCGAAACGCCGCGTGAGTGTTTTGGAGGACATCCGCTCCAGATAACTGGCCGCCTTGTGCCAATCGATGCGGCGGCAGGCCGTCGCCAAGACGGTTGCAGCCTCTCCTTCGCCGCCGGCAAGGTCTGGACGGTCGATGCAGTCGATGACGGTCTTTTCACGGTCGGACATCATGACGGTATGGCCGAGCACGTCGATCGGGCCGAATCCGAAAAATTTTCTTGGGACCGGATTGACGATGCGGACTTCCGTGTCGTGTACACGTCGGTGTCGTGTACGCACCGGCGTCAACAGTCGAATGACCTGGCGATGCTGTGTCGTGAAGCCGTAGTATGTTGCGGCCGTGGTATAGCCGAAGTAGTGTCCGGCGGCAAACTCATAGAATTTTGATTTGAAAGGAGAAATCGTGG
>VYFG01000037.1 GCA_009842505.1 Gammaproteobacteria bacterium | reverse complement strand
GGCGGGTTCGTGCGCCTGCACACCGCTGGAGAAAGGCTCAGTTACACAGCAAATTTACAATAGGTAATAAATTACTGATTAATGGATTTTTCGTCTTTTATAGGTAATATATTACCTTCAATCGGCCATTTTTCCGAGCATCTCGTAGGATTTCCTTTGAACTGTATGGTGGTGGTCTCTTCTTGGATGGTATGGCTTGGTTAAGAACAATATTCGCGCCAAAAATATTAATAATATGGCGTGTTTAAGTGTTAAAATCGCGCCATGAAATGGATATGGCAACAACCTCGCTGGCCGGTTTTTTTCTATGACAAGCTTGCGCTTGAAGACCGGGAACTTGAATTCCGAATAAATTCGGAACGTCTTGCCGGCCGGTTCGAGGCTCTGCCAATGGCTTCCCAGGAAGAAGCTATGATCGATCTGATGCTTTCCGAGGCCATCAAAACCAGCGCCATTGAGGGCGAGACCCTGGATGGAGAATCGGTCAGGTCATCCCTGCTCTCTTTGATTACATCGGATACGCTACCTGCCCACTCGGACCGGAAGGCGGCAGGAGCCGCTTCGCTGCTGGTGGACGTTCGTAAGAACTGGCGAATATCACTTTCACACGGTCTGCTGGGTAATTGGCAATCCATGGCGGTGCCAGAGCAGCGCTACACGCCTGTTTTACGTGGTTTATATCGCAACGATCCCTCGCCGATGCAGATTATCAGCGGGCCTTACGGACGGGAAACAGTTCACTATGAAGCCCCGCCAGCGGCCCGGGTGCCCGATGAAATGGCGAGGTTCGTCGACTGGTACAACCAGACAAGTCCCCTGGGTGGAGGCAACATGAAGTCCGGGATTGCCCGAGCAGGAATTGCCCATCTTTGGTTCGAGGTGATTCATCCCTTCGATGATGGCAATGGACGAGTCGGCCGGGCGGTTGCTGACCATGCACTTTCACAGTCTCTCGGCTATCCGACCACGGCTTGTCTTGCCACGGCGATAGAGGGGGATAAAAAATCCTATTATCAGCAGCTGGAGACAGCGAGCCGTGAAAGCCTGGATGCTAATGTTTGGCTTGATTATTTTGCCGATATGATCATCAAGGCACAGGAAATTGCCAGGGAAGAAGTGGACTTTGTATTGGCCAAGACGCGTTTTTATGATGCTTATGGCAATCAGTTGAACGACCGGCAGGCTAGGATGGTGTCGCGTGTATTTGCTGAAGGCCGCACGTCTTTTGAAGGTGGGATAACGACAAGAAAATATGAAGCGATCACCAAGTGTCCCAATCGAACAGCAAGTCGTGACCTTTCAGATCTGGTTGCCAAAGGGATCATCGTGCCGCTACCGGGTGGCGGCAGAACAACCCGGTACGAATTGACCGCTGTCGAGCGGACCGTGCTTGGTTTGGAGAAGAGATGATTCACTGTTTTAGCCGGTGCATTTCGTATCTATTGGAAGCGCTTTTTTCGCCGGATCACGATCACCTACTCTGGTAAAGCAGAACCGCCGCCTGCTATTCGAAACCACATTCTTCGGGAGTGGCGCCGAGAGTTGCCCACACGCTGTTCTGATCGCCGAAGCAGCCGTTGCGCCATTCGCCTGCATACTCGAGGCCAGACTCATAGCTGGCAACCCCGTTGCCATGTGCCTGTCGACCACGAAACTCTCCTTCGTAGCGGCCGCCTGACCATGTCAGAACCCCGTAACCGTAAAACGCCCCCGCTTTCATGCCGCCTTCGTAGGTTTCCGTACTGCCATACGATGAACGCCAGATCAGCCGCCCCTCTCCTTCGGCCTTGCCATCAACACATCCTCCCGACCATGTGAATGTCTCTCCCGGCTCGGGGTAGGGATTCTGAACCTGACAATCCTGGTTCTCCACCACGATCCAGTATGGCCCAAACGGTTCCATCTGGTTTGTCGCAAACACCTGGGCTGTGAACATGAGATGCAGGAAAATCGCGGTCAGGGTTATGGGAATATTATTCATGACGGTTTGAATTGATCGGTTACCTGTCCCTTAAGACGCCTGCCAGGGCAGAAACCTTGGTGCATGGCGGGGATGGGATGTGCATGCGGTTTCATGTGTACATGCCTCCCTGGGGATTGGCGCGATCGGAAAGGGTGCCCCCGTTCCACCGATCTGTACCCCATGCCGAATAACAGGGCATAAATAACCGGCGGCAATGCCTTCTGCGACCTTTCTGAATGAAGCCGTCACGGCATATCAGTATACTCGCAACGAGGATTCGGAATGACCCGCTTGCGGTAATCCTAGCAAATCCCGGGCTTGCTCCATGTCAATTGGATTTGGGAATGCACCTACTCATAGCTGACTACAAAGAGGAACTGACCGAACGCCGCCGGCATCATGGCGTGGCGCGCCCGGAAGTGGCACCGGCCGCTGAGTATTTCATCCGGGCGAATGGATTGCGCGATCGGACGCTGACGGAGGAGCCCTTGAAGAATCGCATGAAGTCCCGGGTGTGGTCGAAGGCGGAACACCTTGTCCACCGCCGTTTCGCACGCTGCCCGGTATACTGCCCGGTGAACCCGGATGGCACGAACCCGAACTGGAGCGCCATCAGCAGGCTCCCCTGGAGCTTTCTGGAATCAGGTTCTCCGATTACTGCTACGGATATCCTCTTCGGGCAATCGAAAATGACCGGAACTGCAAATCCTGGATGAGCGGGCAGCGGGACAAGGAATTCATGGCTATGGCCTTGGAGGAAGCCGGCAAGGCCGGCTCCGCGGGCGAGGTGCCGGTCGGGGCGGTCGTGGTCCTGGAAGGTGAGGTGATCGGTCGGGGTCACAACCGCTCCGTATCCGATCACGATCCCACCGCCCATGCCGAGATAAACGCCCTTCGGGATGCCGCGATGCGCCTGGGAAACTACCGGCTACAAGGTGCCGACCTCTATGTCACGTTGGAGCCCTGCATCATGTGCGCCGGCGCTCTGCTGCATGCACGCATCGCGCGTCTTGTCTATGCGGCTCCGGATCCGCGCTACGGCGCCGCGGGCAGTGCGCTGAATCTTCTCGACTCGCCGTTTGCGAATCATCGCACGCGGATCGTCTCCGGCGTGCTGCGCAGGGAGGCTGCGGCGCTGCTGGATGAATTTTTCGCCGAAAGGAGGAATACCCCGGACGCATCGGGGTCTGTCAGCCCCGGGCCATGAAACGGCGTATCTTAATCAGGTCGTCCGACAACCCCTCGACATTCAGCGGGGGCTGCAGCAGCGCCGCCAGCTTCGTGTCCGGGGAGACGAGAAACAGGCTTCCGGGGTGCGAGACCAGGTAGTTCAGGGCGCCC
This sequence comes from Gammaproteobacteria bacterium, assembly GCA_009842505.1. GTDB lineage: Bacteria > Pseudomonadota > Gammaproteobacteria > Arenicellales > Poriferihabitantaceae > VYFG01. The sequence goes on along the minus strand of VYFG01000037.1, from coordinate 57,214 downwards.
GGCTCGTGCTCGTCGATTTCATAGGGAACACCCAATTGCACCGTCAGGCTGTCCACCTGGTCCCGGTCGCCTGACGCGGCAATCCAGTTCTCGTCATAAAAGCGGATATAGGCGGCAAGGTGGTCCGGCGTGTCCCGCTCCCCGTCCACGGATACGAAGGCCACCTGCATGTCGGACAGCGATTCAGGCGCCCGGTCATGATAGGACGCCACTGCCTCTCTCAGCACCGACATGGTCACCGGGCAGATGTCCGGACAGTACGTGTAACCGAAAAACATGAGAGTCCATTGTCCCTCCAGGTCCTCGAGGGTGAAGGGATCGTGCCGGTGATCTACCATCTCGAATGGGATCAGCGCCTTCTGCTCCGGCCAGAAAAATCCCTGGACCTCGGGGGGTGCCTGCCGGACCCAGGGCAGCCCGTTTTCCCAGGTGGCTGTCAGGATGCCCGCCGACATGGCCAGCAGGCAGGCTGCAATCAATTTCCAGCGGCGCGGCTTCAAGATCAAATCCTTTGGGAGAGATAGGGAATCGTCGGTCGTTATAGAAAACTGACAATGATCGAATTATACTGCCTCGGTCCTTACATAAGTCCCGAGGTGGCAATGTCAATGAAAATCCTGAATCAAACAATAGAAAGCAACACCAACAGCAGCCCGAAAAAAACCGTCCTACTGGGGGGCGCCCTGGCTGCCCTGCTGACCGGCAACCTGGCCCTGGCGGAAGGGGAGCTGTTCGTGACCAACTGGGCGGAATACATCGGCGAAGAAACCATTGCCAATTTTGAAAAGGAGTACAACATCAAGGTCACCTACGACACCTACGACTCGGTGGAGGCCATCGATTCAAAGCTGCTGGCCGGTAATTCAGGTTATGACGTGGTCAGCCATTCCAGCACCCCGGTAGCGCGGATGATTCCCGCCGGGATACTCCAGCCCCTGGACAAATCCAAGCTGGATAATTTCAAGTACATGCGCAAGGATGTCCTGGATTCCCTTTCCTCGGAGAAGGATCCGGGAAACAAGTACATGGTTCCTTTCATGTGGGGCACCCACGGCGTGACCTACAACGAGGAGTACGTCCGGGAGGTGTTTCCCGACGCGCCGATCGGTTCCATGGACCTGATCTTCAAGGCGGAAAACATGGAGAAGCTGGCCAAGTGCGGCGTGTCGTTCCTCGATTCTCCGACCGACGTCATTCCCATGGCGCTGGCTTACCTCGGACTCGATCCTTCCTCCACCAACCCGGATGACTACGCCAAGGCGGAGGAGATGCTTCTCAAGGTTCGCCCGTACATCAAGACCTTTGACAACTATGCCTACCAGCGTATGCCGCAGAAGGAGTTCTGTGTGGCGGTGACCTGGGGACCGGACGGCCTCCTGGCCATGTCCGGTGCGCAAGAGGCCAATACCGGCGTGGTGCTGGACTTTTTCCTGCCGGCCGGTGACGGCGCCGCCAACGTCTGGGTGGATGGCTGGGTGATTCCCGCGGACGCCAAGAACATTGAGAATGCCCACCTGTTCCTCAATTACATGATGCGCCCCGAGGTGGCTGCCGCGGACAGCAACTACACCTGGTACGCAACCGCGAACGCCGATGCCTTTTCAATGGTGGACGAGGAGGTGACCGGCAGTGCCGCCGCCTATCCGTCCCAGGAGGCGGTGGAGATGATGTATTCCCTGAAACCGGTCCCGCCGCGTATCGAACGCGTCAGGACCCGGACCTGGACCAACTTCAAGTCCGGCAACTGATTTGCCCGCGAAAGGAGTTGAAAACAGCGTGGCGTGCACAGGGGCACGCCACGCTGGACTCCCTACAGCCCTCATTTCCGTACCCTGAAGGGGGGACGCGTGACCACTGAATCCCATCACACCCTGTCTCACCAGCCCTGGCTGGATCCCGAGGAGAAGCCCTTTATCCGCATCCAGGGCGTGACCAAGCAGTTCGGCGCGTTTGTGGCGGTGGACAGCGTGGACCTGGATATCTACAAGGGGGAACTGTTCGCCCTTCTCGGCGGTTCTGGTTGCGGCAAGACCACGCTGCTGCGAATGATTGCCGGCTTCGAATCTCCCACAAGCGGCCGAATCGTCATCGATGGCGAGGACATGCAGGATGTTCCGCCCTATGAACGGCCCGTGAACATGATGTTCCAGTCCTATGCGCTGTTTCCGCACATGACGGTGGAGCAGAATGTCGCCTACGGCCTGAAGCGGGACGGTGTGGCAAGGGAGGAAATCCGGACCCGCGTGGATGCCATGCTGGAGATGGTGGAGCTTGCCGCGTTCAGGAAACGCAAGCCGCACCAGCTTTCCGGCGGCCAGAAACAGCGTGTGGCCCTGGCCCGGTCGCTGGTGAAGAACCCCAAGGTGCTGTTGCTGGACGAGCCTCTCGGTGCGCTTGACAAGCGGTTGCGGGAGCAGACCCAGTATGAACTCATGAACATCCAGGACCAGCTGGGTGTCACCTTCATCGTCGTCACCCATGACCAGGAGGAGGCCATGACCCTGTCCACCCGTATTGCGGTGATGGATCATGGCTGGTTTCAGCAAATCGGGACACCGACGGAAATATACGAATTCCCGGAATCGCGGTTCGTGGCCGACTTCATCGGTTCCGCCAACATGTTCGAGGGCCGGGTGGCGGGCCATGACGGGGATGTTGCCAGCATTGACGTGGAAGGCCTGCCGGAACCCCTCAAGGCGGAGCACACCGCATCGCTCCGGGAAGGCATGCAGGTCTGGTTGGCGGTGCGGCCGGAGAAAATGCGGATCGCGACGGAACCTTTCGATGACAGCAGCCTGAATTCGATCCGGGGCAGCGTGGAGGACATCGGATACTATGGCGACAGTTCCACCTACCGCATCCGGGTCAATCCTGGAATGCGCCTGGAAATCACCCATCCGAACCTGCGTCGCCCCCGGGACGGCCGGCATGTCGCTGACTGGGACGAGACGGTTTACATCGGCTGGGTGCCCGAAGCCGGCGTGGTGCTCACGCGTTAGGCCATGCGAAGTTCCGGCTTCGGTCACATGGTGGAGCGGCTCCAGGCCAGCTGGAAGTTGCTGGTTGTCCTCGTGCCGTATATCTGGCTGCTGATTTTTTTTCTGGCGCCATTCTTCATGGTGCTTAAGATCAGCCTGGCGGAGCTCAGGATCGCTTCGCCGCCCTTCACGCCGATGTTCGGCACCGACGAGGCCGGCGCCACCATCATCAGGCTGCTCTTCGATAACTTCCGGTATCTCTGGGAGGACAGCCTCTATCTCAACACCTACCTCAACTCCCTGAAAATCTCCACCAGTTCCACCATTCTCTGCCTGCTGATCGGCTACCCGATCGCCTATGCCATCGTGCGTTCCACACCGACGGTTCGGAACATCCTCCTGCTCCTGATCATTCTGCCGTTCTGGACCTCGTTTCTTCTCAGGGTCTACGCCTGGATGGGCCTGCTCGCGGACCAGGGCACCATCAACGACCTGCTGATCTGGCTCGGTATCGTCGATTCACCGGTGCGGATGCTGTACACCGAGTTCGCGGTGTACGTCGGCATTGTCTATACCTATCTGCCGTTCATGATTCTGCCGCTGTACGCCAACATGGAAAAGCTGGACATCAGCCTGCTGGAGGCGGCGTCGGATCTCGGGGCGAGGCCGGTGACCACGTTCCTGACCGTGGTGCTGCCCCTGACCGTGCCGGGAATCGTGGCGGGATCGCTGCTGGTGTTCATTCCGGCCACCGGGGAATACGTGATCCCGGACCTCCTGGGCGGCGGCAACGTGCTGATGATCGGCCGCGTGCTCTACAACGAGTTCAACGCCAACACGGACTGGCCGGTGGCATCGGCGGTGGCCATTGTCCTGCTCCTCCTGCTGGTATTGCCGATGATGCTGTACCAGCATTTCCAGTCGAAGGCGGCGGGATAGATGAGTCCGAAACGTTCCCGGTTCCTGTTCAGTTCGCTGTGCTTCGGCCTGGCGTTCCTCTATATCCCGATGGTGTTGCTGATCTTCTATTCCTTCAACCATTCGAGGATTGTTCCCATCTGGGGCGGGTTCTCACTGCGGTGGTACAAGGTGCTGTTCCAGAGCGAGGATGTCTGGGCGGCCACGGCACTCAGCTTCAAGATCGCCTTTGTCAACGCCTCCTTTGCAATGGCGCTGGGAACCCTGGCAGGTCTCGCCCTGGTGCGGTTCGGCCGCTTCCGGGGGCGCACGCTGTTTACCGGGATGATCACCGCACCCTTGGTCATGCCCGAGGTGATTACCGGCCTTTCCCTGCTCCTGCTGTTCATCGGCCTGCAGGGCCTGATCGGATGGCCGGCGGAACGCGGATTCACCACCATCACCATCGCCCATATCACTTTCTCGATGGCCTATGTGGCGGTCATCGTACAGTCCCGGCTGACCGGCATGTCGGAAGATCTGGAAGAGGCCGCCTCGGACCTCGGCGCCAGGCCGTTCAGGGTGCTGCTGGACATCACCCTGCCACGGCTGGCTCCAGGAATGCTGGCGGGCTGGCTGCTGGCGTTCACCCTGTCGCTGGATGACCTTGTGATCGCCTCGTTCACCACCGGGCCCGGGTCGAATACGCTGCCGATCCTGATCTATTCCCGGATCAGGCTCGGGCTCAGGCCCGACATCAATGCCCTGGCGACGATCATCATCCTTGCGATCACCACCGGGGTCATCATTTTCGGCTGGATCATGCTGCGGCAGCAGCGCCAGCGTGAACGGGAAATGCAACAGGCCGCTCTGTCCTGAACCAGCCGTAGAGTCGTTATTCCGATCGTCTGATCATCGGTTCATCCAGGCATTGCAACCCGTGACCTGGCCGGGTCCGGGTTCGTCAGCCAGCCGGGCCACGGGCAGCACCTTCTGAACCGCCTTGTGGAAGTTCCGCACCCCTTGTTCCTTGTCCGACAGGGTCTGTTCCGGAAAGGCGCTGGAACGAAGCCCATCCTGCATGGCCCTGACGAACTGTTCGTCTTCCCGGTCGGTGAAGTAATTGATCCGCCGGTTGAGATAGCGCACCGCATGCACTTCGCGCCGGTCGTCGGGAAGGGCGAAAGCACGCCCGAGAAACCAGGTGCTGTCCGGTGTAATGGGCAGCGTCATGTAGAACTCGATGGAGTCCGGGTACAGCCCGATGACCAAGTTCGGAAAAATGCCGAGGTACAGCCAGAGCTTCTGGTTTTCTTCGGGCAGATGGTCGAATCCGGGAAGCAGTTTCTGGTAATTCCGCACGCTCCAGAACCTCGCCAACCGCTCGTTGATCCGTGCGCTGGAAACCGGGATGTCGCCAATGCAGTAATCCCGGTAAGTCGGGCCGTAGAGTTGCTGCAGGGCGGGGTGCCCCACGGGAACGTGGTAGCCCTCGTTGTCGATATCGTGGATGATCTTCCAGTTGTAGGGTCTTCGCTGGAGGAACCCGGTGCCGGGCATGGGCATCATCTCCGCCACCCGGTAGGGGGCGATCAGGTGTTCCACCGGGGCCATGGTGTCCTTCAGGGAGGCGCCGCCGGTCCGGAAGCGGACAAAGACGAATCCCATCCAGATTTCCAGTTCCAGCGGCACCAGTCCTTTGGTCTTCATCTCCAGCTGTCCGAATGTATGACGGGCGGGCACGCTCATCAGGTTTCCCCGGGTGTCATAGGTCCAGCCGTGAAACGGACAGGAGATGGCATGGCTGCAGTGGCCGCGCGGCTGATTGAGCAGCATTGCGCCCCGGTGGCGGCAGACATTGTGAAAGGACCGAAGCCGCCCGTCATCACCACGTATCACCAGTGCGCGTTCACCGAATCCGTCGAAGGTAAGGTAGGCGCCGGGTTGCGCAACGTCACTGACATGGCCTGCCAGCATCCAGCCGGGCTTGAACAGGTGTTCTATTTCAAGTCCGAAAAACTCGGGATTGCGGTAGGTCCAGCGCGGGAGGAGGTCACTCCGCTCTCCCAGGACCATCGCTCCGGGTGGTTTGGTACCGGAAAACCGGCCGGGAAACAGCGAAGTCAGGTACGTGCGGCATAACATAGCCGCATCCGCCGGATCAAGGGAATCCGGGGTGTTCAGGCAATCCCGCAAGCCGGTACCGATCAACCCTTCCAGGCCCCTTGCCAGTACCGCGGGGTTCATACGGGTGCCGGGCATCTGCCGGCAGAGGGCCGAGAGATTTTCCTCGAGCATGTCACGAACTTCCCTGCCCAACGTGCCGCATGTCCCGTGATCGTCACCGTTGGCGTACCTGGTGCCGGAAAATGCGCACCAGGCTCCTGTTTTTTCTACCCCCGAGTCCAGAAGGTCAAAATGAAAGCCGATGATTCGATCCAGGATCTCTTCCGGGTCCTTCAATCCATGGACCGCTTCGGCAAGACCCGTTCGGAATTCGTCCCGGATTGACGTCTGCACCGCAAGTAGCAGTCTGTCCTTGGTGCCGAAATGCGAGCGCACGGAGCCGGCGGGAAGCTTCGCCGTACGGGTGATGCTGGCAACGGTGGTTCCCGCCAGGCCCTGCTGGTTGATGCAGGCTATCGCCGCGTCGATGAGTTGCTGTTGCCTTCTCGCCTTTGGCGCACCATCCGTGCTGGAAAGGACATGGTCTGACATGGCAGCCTGTACGGGTGATCGATAGCCGAAGAGTATAATACGAGAATTCGGGCGGTCGATCCGCCCGACCTGTCCCGTGGGCAGTTCCTGCGGCCTACAGCCAGCGCCTTACCCGGGTGCGATAGCGCTGCCACTCTTCCCCGAATTTCATTTGCAGCGACTGTTCTTCCGGAGCAATCTGGAACCTGGTGATGTATGCCGTGAAAGCGATGATCCAGGCCACGTTGATCCAGGTGCCCAGCCAGATCAGCCAGGCAAGCAATACCAGCAGGTCCGCAAGATAAATCGGATTGCGTGACCATCGATAGATGCCGCCGGTAACCAACACGGATGTGCGGTGAACCTGCATGGGGTTGATCGTCGTGCGGTGGCGCCATAACTGGTAGGCCGCGAGGCAGAAAATCACTGCAGCGACCATGAGGATCGCTCCAGACACCCAGTTCGAATAGGGAAAATGCATATGCAGCAGTGGAAGGTAGTGGTGCACCATCCACATGCCGGCGCCGGCGATCAGCACCTGCAACGGAGGGATGATCTTCAGTTTCAGATTCATGCCCCATTGTAAGACGTGCCGTCAAAACCCGGAACGCCTGCCGTCGATTCATGTAACGCGGCTGTACTTAAGTCCTGCAACCGCCGGGTCGGCAGGGTGGTCGCGATTCCGTATCGCTCTGCCCCGTGAACCGGTCAGCCTTCCTTCCAGATACCGTCACGTTCGATGTCAGACATGGCCAGTTCAATCCCCCGGCGCAGCTTGTCAACCAGTTCATCAATCTGCTCCCGGGAAATGATCAGCGGGGGCGACATGACGCACATGTTGACGATTGGCCGCACCAGCAACCCGAGTCTCTGGCAGTGCTCATCGATCCGTTTGCCGATCTCATGATCCAGGGACAGTTCCCGCTCACCGCTGCGATTGATGTTGCATTCCACGCAGGCCATCAGTCCGATACCCCGCACGTCAGCCACTACCGGGAGTTCCCGGAGCGTCTGCAATTGCTGCTGGAAGTACGGGGCAACCTCCCGGACATGCTCAAGGATGCCCTCACGCTCCATGATCTCGAGGTTTTTCAGTGCGGCCGCACAGGCTACCGGATGGCCGGAGTAGGTGAATCCATTGGAAAAACAGGCGCCGCTTTCGGCTTTCTGAATGTCGTCGATCAGCCGGTCCGATACCAGAAACGCGCCCAGGGGCACGTATCCCGAGGTGATGCCCTTGGCGCAGGTGATGATATCGGGCTGAATGCCGAAAACTGCCTGTGAGGAGAAATAATGCCCCAGACGGCCGAAGGCGGTCACAACCTCATCCGAGATGTAGATGATGTCGAATTTTCGGCACACCTCCAAGCAGGCTGCATGATAGCCGTCCGGTGCCAGAAGGACGCCGCCGGAAGCCAGCACGGGCTCGGCAATGAAAGCCGCCACCTTGTCCGGCCCGACTTCCAGGATCTTGTTTTCGAATTCCGCAACCTTCAGACCCAGCCATGCGGCGTCGTCCATGTCCGCCGGCTTGTCGAGTATGTTGGGATCTGAAATATGGTGGAACGTGTCGGTTTTCGTGTCCAGGTACGATTTGTCCCGGGCCTTACCCGATGCCGATGCGGCGAGAAACGTACTGCCGTGATAGGCGTTGTTGCGTGAAATGACGTGTTTCTTTTCCGGATTGCCGAGGACATTGTTGCGGAACATGATGAACCGGAGGGCGGAATCCACGGCGGTGGAGCCTCCGGTGGTAAAGAAGGCATGATTCAGGTCCCCGGGGGACAGCTGTGCGAGCTTCTGTGCCAGTTCCACTGCCGGGGCATTGGTCAGGCTCCATGGGCTGACATAGGTGAGGGCCATGATCTGGCGGGAGACGGCGTCCGCCATCTCCTTGCGCCGGTGCCCGATGTTGATGCACCACATGCCGGCGGGGCCGTCAAGCAGACGGTTGCCATCCGAATCGGTGATGTACACTCCGTCGCCTTCGGTCACCACGGTTCGATGGTGTTTGCCCAGATTGTCCACGTCCTCCCAGGGATGCAGGAACTGATTGTCACCGGATTGCAGGGTTATGGTATTGGAATCTGTCATGGTTCAGTGGCAGGTTGTGCGTAAGTTGCAATTGGAGGGGGCTGATACAGGCGTTTGATCCCGGGCGATGGCGCAATCTCTGTCCCCTGTTGAAATGTCACCGGTCAGCGATTGATCCGTCATCGATCGACTGCTCGTACATGCCGGTATACAGGCCGCCGAGTGCCAGCAATTCCCTGTGCGTGCCCGATTCGACGATCCACCCCTGGTCAAGCACGACAATCTGATCGGCATTCTCTACCGTACTGAGGCGGTGCGCGATAATCAGGCTGGTGCGATTCTGCATCAGGTCCTGGAGTGCCAACTGTATCAGTCGCTCGGAATGGGTGTCCAAGGCGGAAGTGGCCTCATCCAGGATCAGGATGGGGGCATTTTTCAGAAATGCCCTCGCGATCGCAATCCGCTGCCGCTGGCCGCCCGAGAGCGTGATGCCCGCCTCCCCGATCTGCGTGTCGAGGCCTTCCGGCAAATTTGCCGCGAATTCCATGACCTGGGCATGTTCCGCCGCCTCGATAACCCGATCGCGGGAAGCATTACGCATTGCGCCGTAAGCAATGTTTTCCGCGATGGATGCATTGAACAGAGAGACATTCTGGTTGACGAGGGCGATGTTCTCCCTGAGGCTGGCAATACCGAGGTCGGGCAGGGCGATTCCGTCAACACTCACCTTTCCTTCTGCCGGTTCGTAGAACCTGGCAACCAGCCGTGCAAGGGTGGTTTTCCCGCTCCCCGAACGGCCCACCAAGGCGCAATTGGATCCGGCCGGTATGAGGAAATCCACGCCATCGATGATCCACTGCCTGCCTTGCCGGCTGTCAGCGCTGCCGTAGCGGAACCGGACACGTTCAAACCGGATTTCCCCTCGGCAGTCGTCCAGCGCAAGGGAGCCCTGGTCACGTTCCACCGGCAGGTCGAGAACACTGAAGATGCTGTCCGCAGCGGCGATGCCCTGTTGAATGATCGCGTTCACCTGGGTGAGTTGCAGGATGGGACGGGCGATGAAACCTGCGGCCGTGACGAATGCGACGAATTCGCCGGCGGACATGGTCTTCAGGATGGCGGGCTGCATCGCGACCAGGATCAGGGCTGACAGTGCCAGCGAGAAAATCAGCTGGATCAGCATCGAACTGGTTTCATTCAGCAGCGCCAGCTTCAGTCGCAGTCTCCGGTCCTTCTTGATTACAGTCTCGAATACCGTTTCCTCGTGCTCGTATCCGTCGAAGATCTTGACCACTTCATAACTTTTCAGTACATCGCCGGCGCGCTCGCTGACATTCCCCATGACCTGCTGGATTCGCTGGCTCAGGGAGCGGAAACGGCGGGTTACGACCAGGATGATCAACGCCATGGCCGGACTGATGATGAGGAACAGACCGGAAAGCTTCCAGTTGATATAGAACATGAATCCGAGCAGGCCGATGACCGTGAAGCCGCCCCGGACGATGATGCGCAGGGCGTTGGCGGAAGCGGCCGCGACGTTTTCGATGTTGTAGATCAGTTTGGCTAGAACGCTGGCGGAGGAGTATTTTTCATAGAAGGTGCTGGGAAGGCGCAGGATGTGATCGAACATCTCCCTGCGCAGGCGATTGATCACCCTGCGGGAGACATATTCCGTGCAATAGCCGCCCAGGATTCCGCCGATCCCCCGGACGATGAATATACCGACGATCAGGGCGGACAGTTCGATACGCCGGTCGGTGAGTCCATCCTGAATGCTGTCCACCAGTTCCTTCATCCACCAGGCAAACGCGGAATCGCAGGCAGCGTAAACCAGGAATCCCGCGAATCCGGCCAACAGCACTGGCATGTCGCGCCGCATGTAACCCAGGAGGCGGTTATAGACCGCCATGCCGCTCGATTGGCTGTCGGATTCAGTCATGGCTTAGTACGGGCGGCAATTCGGCCGATGGGGCTGGCAGTCAGTTGACATGGTCCGTCCATTGGCACATTGTTCTGATTCTTGTGCCATAATTTGTCTTGAATCCCGATGATCTTCAGCGGTCTTTTTCGCGGTCCGCACGGGGCAATCAAGCCAAGATTACAACAAGTTGTCCGCTAACAGGAAAATTTCTCCGGGCCAGTGGGTTCTTGAAATCTTCACGGCTCTTCTGCTTGTGTTTCTCTGGGTCATCAATCTGCTTCCATTCCGAGCCAAGATCGCATTGGGTCTCGGTCTCGGGCACCTGCTGTATCTGATTCCCGGTTCCCGGGTTTCCATCGTGCGGACCAATATCGAACTTTGTTTTCCCGAACTGCCGAGGAAGGAACGGGAAGACATGGTGCGGGATACCTTCCGGCACTTCGGTGCGGGATTGGTGGAGACGGTCATGTGCTGGTGGGACAATCCCCGCAGTATCCATCCAATCACCGAAACAGTGGGCATGGAGCATCTGGAGGCCGCCAGGTCAAAGGGTCGTGGCGTGATCCTGCTGGGAGCGCATTTCTCCACCCTGGATATCAGCGCCATGCTGGTGGCGAAACATTATCCGATGTATGCCATATACCGTGAACAGAAGAATCGGGTCCTCAATCACTTCATGGTCAAGGGACGCGAAAAATACCTCCTGGGGAGCATCCCGCACACTTCGATGATGGGCGCGGCGAGGCGGATAAAGGAGGGCAATCCGCTATGGTATTCCGCAGATCAGGACATGGGGGAGGATCGTTCCGTTTATGCCCCGTTTTTCGGTCATCCGGCCGCCACCATCCACGGTATTTCCCGCCTGGCAAAGTTGACCGGAGCGCCGCTGCTGATGCTGGCCACCAGACGCAGGAGCGACAACTCGGGATACGTCGTGGAATACCTCCCGGCGCCTGATGAATTTCCCCTTGACGATGATGTGGCCAACGCGACGATCATCAATGAAATGATCGAAAGGGGCATTCGGTCCGCCCCGGCCCAGTACTACTGGTTCCACCGCAGATTCAAGACCCAACCGGGAATGGAAAAGGGAGCGCTGTATCGAAGATCCTCTCTGGAGTCCGGCATCGGACTCAATTCACTGCAGTAGCTGGATAGTTATGAGCAACCCGCCTTCCCCTGATTCGGACCAGGAATCCCGGCCCCGGCCGGCGACGGCTCAGTAGCGTTCCGCCCAAGCGGAGCGGTCGAACGGCGGCGGGCCGTTTTCGCCGAAATACTCCTCCGCGGCGGCGATTCGCCCGGCCCGCACGGTGAAGAACGACACCGCGAAGAATCCGGTCTTCCCGTCACCGATCTCGGTCACGGTCACCACGCCCTCGGTATATTCCTCGATCCGCCGAACGGTGCAGCGCCAGGCCCCGGGGTAGTTCTCGTTGAGGGCGATGAAGTCTTCCCGGCTCCGGATGCGTTCCCGGGTGTTCGGCCAGTGCGCCTCGAAGTCCTCCGACAGCAGCGGGAGCGCATCCCGGAACCGGCCGGCGTCGAACAGGCGCCAGAGTTCCGCCGCCAGCGAACGGGCAACTGTCCCGGATGACCGGGTCATCGCTGCACCTCGCATGCAGGCCAGCCACGGCTTCCACCGTCAGCGTGGCGGACCGTCCGGCGCAAGTCTGTGCCGGGGCGGCGGGAAGGGGAGCGGTCCGTCCGCAGGCAAGGGCCAGAACCGCCGCCTGGCTCGGCTTCCATTCCATGATCGCCATCCACCTTGAAAAAACGGCCCGGGATTAAACCCGGTAATGGACTATTCACGCCAGGCATCCTCGATCCACCCGGTCGGCAGGGTGTAGTGCCGCAGGTATGAAAACAGGTTCTCTTTCGGGGATTTCAGCTTTCGATACCCAAGCAGGTGTTCAGATCGACTGATGCCCTCGCGGCCTCTCCAGCCGCCCCGGATTCCGTGCTCCGGATGGAATCCGCCGGGGAAAATCACGACTTTCGTGCTGCGGGACAGCTTCGGCTGCAAGAAATAGTTGACCGGAAAGGTGCGCATGTTGTGGCGGCGGAAATGCCGAATCCAGGATGCCGGGAAAAAATCGATTCCCCCGGGGGCATGGCGGGTGACAAAACGCTGCTCGAACACATACGTCTCGGCGATCCCCACCGGGTCCCTGCAGAATGCCTCCTGGAGGGGAACCAGTTTGCCGACCGGGAAACGGAACACGGATGTCTGCCCGAGCCTCTCGAGCGGCCTGGCGGGATTGCGGGCAAGGATGACATGGTCATGCCCGCCGAATCCGAACAGATCATCCAGGTTTCCGGTGATGACAAGATCGAGATCCAGGAACAGTACCGGGCCCTCGAGATCAGCAAGCCTTGGTCCCCAGAGTCTGGCTTTTGGCCAGATTCCCTGCCGCGTTTTGGGTATCTCCACGGAGATTGGAGGCAGCGGATGGCATTCCACATCGGGTCTGACCCCATCGCTGGAATCGGTGAAGCAGACGAATCGGAAGGGCGGAGTGATGTTGCGTGCTACCATCGCATAAAGGCGGTTGATGAAAGGCGGCCCATACTTGGTACCCCAGTTGATACAGATGATCTGCTTGACCAAGGGTTGTGTCATGGGATTGATGAGCGCTGGGTACGGCTGTTGGATGGTGAACCTTCATGCGGTCCTGGTGCAGCAGGCTGCGGGCAATTCCTGCGGTACCCGGAATCACCCCTGATCAAACCGGCATCTTGCTAGAATCGGAATCTGCGCGATCTTACCTGAATATGCCCATGTTCCAGACCGGCCCGGTTGATCTTTTCGTCCGCCAGGGGCGACTTTTTTGCAGGGTGGCCCGCTGGAACACATGATCGGAACGCGCGCGTGAGTCGTACCGGGAAGGAACGGATCGCCCAGGGGAAATCGGCACCCGCGGGCCCTGGCCTGGGTGAGCTTGGGATGGTGCTGTTCTATCGGGTTCTTGCACGCCGTCTGCCCGCGTCCTGGTTTCGCCGGGTTGATCCCGATCGTGTTGTTCCTTCGAGGCACCGGGGTCGGCTTCATCTGCAGATCGTGAGTCACTGTTGGCGATACGATCATTTCCTTACCTATCAGCTCAGTTCCCTTGTCATTCACCAAAGTACCGGGATTGACCTGACGGTGACGGTGTACCACTCCCCCGAGGACGACGCCACCTGCAGGGTCCTGGAATTCTTCGGCAATCTGGAAGTCCCGGGCATCAACTGGGACTGGCAGCCATTGCCGAAGGAACAGCTGTTCCGCCGCAGTATCGGGCGAAACCTTGCCGCAAAGAACAGCAATGCGGACTGGGTCTGGTTTACCGATGCCGATGTTGTATTCGGAGAAGGGTGCCTTGATACCCTGGCGGAGCTGCTTCAGGGAAGGGACGACAGGCTTGTCTTTCCCGAGTTCACGCAGGCAACCGACCTGCTGCGGGAGGAGGATCCGATCCTGCTGGAAGGCCGGGCTGGTCCGGCGCTGCTGGATCTTCCGCGGTCGGCATTTCCGAACCGGCTCGGTCCGGTGGACAGGGCAATGGGCCCGTATCAGATCACGCACGGCGACGTGGCACGGGCATGCGGGTACTGCGAATCGATCCGTGTCTACCAGAAGCCCGCCGCGCACTGGCAAAAGGCCTACGAGGATTCTGCATTCCGTTGGTTGCTGGGCGCCCGTGGCGTCCCCCTCGATTTGCCGGGGGTGCACCAGATACGGCATCTCGCCAAGGGGCGATACCGGCAAGGCAGTCTCAACGCCAGGTTTCGCACCTTTTTGCGCAGCAGACGGAACCTGTTCCGGTGAACGGAGCGTCACGGCGTGTCCCTGGGCGTGATTGGGTGGCGGACATTTTCCCAGGGGCATAACACATCATGCGCCTTTTGACCCTTCGCCATAGGCACAGGCTGAAATCCGTTTGAAGATAATGACTTGGTATCATACTGGCACGATTCTGCATCATCCTGCCGCGTACAAACTGTTGCTGCCGTAGGGAATGGAATTGGTCGTTGTCCATGCATGGTTCCGTGATTGGATTTCCCTCGCTACTCTTGCACGAGGCTTAATCCCATCTATACCCGGAGAAAAATAATTTTGGGTTCAAAACCCTTGAATTTCGAGACGAATTTACGTCTGTACCTGCGGTTGATGATAGACTGTCCGGCGATCCAGCCAGGGAGGCGATTTCCCCGGAACGGGGAGGGCCCGGTTGAGGGGGGCCGAAACAAGCACCAGTATCCTCGGAGAAATTCTTGACTGAAATGCTGCACCTGACCGGCGAGATGATCGCGGTCATGGGAATATTGCTGTTGACCGTTTACCTGTTCGCATTCGAAGTGGTGCGGGTGGATGTCGCGGCAGTCCTGATCATGGTGCTGATCGGTCTGAGCGGGTTGATCCCCGGCTACGAGGGCCTGGTTCCGATGGAGCGCCTGTTTGACGGCTACTCCAGCAATGCAGTGATCTCCATCATCGCGGTCATGATCATCGGAGCGGGTCTGGATCGGACCGGAATGATGGGGCAGCTTGCCGGGAAAATACTCCGTTATGGCGGGAGTACCGAGGGCCGGGTGATCACCATCGTTTCCACGGTGGTCGGAATTATTTCCAGCTTCATGCAGAATATCGGCGCCGCCGCGCTGTTTCTGCCGGTTGTCAACCGAATCGCCCGGCGCGGAAATCTCCCGATTTCCCGACTGCTGATGCCGATGGGGTTCTGTGCCATTCTGGGCGGCACCATCACCATGATCGGCTCGAGCCCGCTGATCCTGCTCAACGACCTGATCAACAGCTCCAACCAGGTGTTGCCGGCAGGCGTTCCGCAGATGGAGACATTCGACCTGTTCGACGTGACCCCGATCGGGATCGCGCTGCTGGCATGCGGCATCGCTTATTTCCTGATTGCCGGGCGGTTCGTGCTTCCGGTCATCAAGGACAAGCCGGGCGAATCCGGGAGCATGCTGCGCTATTTCAAGGAAGTGTACGGGATCGAGGGAGAGGTCTATGAATGCCGGATCACCCGGGACAGTCCCCTGATCGGCAAACTGCTGTCGGATGTCGATGCCGCCGGCCGGGCCGGCTGGATTGTCGCGGTTCGTGACGGTAACGAAATGACGGTGGCGCCGAGAGGGGACACCGAGTTCTGGGTGGGCAGCGAAATCGCCATCATGGGCCGCAGGGAGGCGGTGATGAGGTTCGCGGATGAGTATGCGCTGCGAGTCAAGAGCGAACTGGACGTTTTCGCGGAGGTGCTGAACGCCAGCAGCGCGGGCATCGCCGAGGTGGTCATCCCGCCGGATTCCTCCATGATCGGCAAGTCGATCAAGGAGATCGAGATCCGCAAGCGGTATGGCGCCACGGTACTGGCGGTGTTTCGCGCCGATGATGTGATCGATACCGATCTGCCCGACCTGGGGCTGCAGTCGGGAGATACGCTGGTGCTGCATGTCAGCTGGAATGACCTCAAGGGGATCTTTGACAACCGGAACGATTTCGTGGTCGTGACGGACTTCCCGAGGGAAGACGAGCGCCCCGAGAAGACAAAATACGCGGTCGGCTTTTTCCTGTTCACGCTGGGGCTGATCCTGTTTACGGACACCCGGCTGTCGGTGGCGCTGATGGCCGGGGCCGTGGGCATGATCATCTCCGGGGTCATCAAGATCGATGAGGCCTATCGCGCCATCGGCTGGCAGAGTGTCTTCCTCCTGGCTAGCCTGATACCGCTTGGTATGGCTGTTGACCAGTCAGGCACTGCCGCCTGGGTTGCCCAGCAGGTCCTGCTGCTGCTGGAAGGCGTTCCCATTTGGGTGCTGCAGTCGGTACTGGCGGTACTGGCGACGGCCTTCACCCTGGTGATGTCGAACGTCGGGGCCACCGTGCTTCTGGTGCCCCTGGCGGTGAACATGGCCATCGGCGCCGGCGCCAATCCTGCGGTGTTCGCATTGACGGTGGCTCTTGCCACCAGCAATTCCTTTCTCATTCCGACGCACCAGGTCAACGCCCTGATCATGGGGCCCGGCGGGTACAGTGTGATGGATTTCATGCGTGCCGGCGGTATCATGACCATCATGTTTCTGGTGACGGTGATCATCATGCTGAATCTCGTTTTCTGAGGGATTGCCCGGATTCTGCTGAACGACACCCGGCTCGGGCATCGGCCGCAACGATATCCGGGGTCCGAAATCATGGCCGGTCTGCGATGAATTCCCGGATGTGCAGCATTCCTCTGCTACCATCCGCAATCCGTTGCCCATCACTCCACTGTTCATTTATGAGAAGACACCGCAAGGCCAAGATCGTCGCCACGCTGGGGCCGGCAAGCTCCAGCGAGGATGTGATCCGCCGGCTTTTCGACGCCGGCGTCGACGTGTTCCGGCTGAACTTCAGTCACGGCACGCACGATGACCATGCCGAGCGTCACCGCACCATCCGCCGCATCGAGCAGGAAACCGGAAGGCCCATCGGCATTCTCCTGGATATCCAGGGCCCCAAGCTGCGACTGGGCAGTTTTTCCGGGGGCCCGGTCTGGCTGTCCAAGGGCCAGCGGTTCCGGCTGGACCTGGATCCGGCGGAGGGGGGGAAGGACCGCGTCCATCTGCCCCATCCCGAAATATTCGCATCTCTCAGCCCCGGCAGGGAGTTGCTGGTCAATGACGGCCGGGTGAAGCTCGGGGTGCTCGAGTGCGATGGCGAATCCGCCCTGACCGAAGTGCTCGTGCGCGGAGAGGTCAGCAGTCACAAGGGGGTCAATGTCCCCGGTGTGATCCTGCCCATATCGGTCATCACCGAAAAGGACCGTGCGGACATCGAGTACGGGCTCTCGCTCGGAGTGGACTGGGTCGCCCAGTCTTTCGTGCAGCAACCCGAGGACGTGCGGGAACTGCGTGGTCTGGTGGGAGACCAGGCAGCCATCATGGTCAAGCTGGAAAAGCCTTCGGCCCTGGACAACCTGGACGGTATCCTCGATCTTTGCGACGGAGCCATGGTCGCCAGGGGAGATCTGGGGGTGGAATTGCCGCCCCAGCAGGTGCCGGTGGCGCAAAAGGAAATCGTGCGCCGTTGCCGGCGTGACGGAAAGCCGGTGGTGATCGCGACCCACATGCTCGATTCCATGGTTCAGGCACCGGTCCCCACCCGTGCTGAGGCGTCCGATGTCGCCAACTCGGTGTACGATGGAGCGGACGCCGTCATGCTGTCCGCGGAATCCGCCGCGGGGGAATACCCGGTGGAATCAGTGGCCATGATGGACAGCATTATTCACTCCGTGGAACAGGATATCCTGTACAGGAACATTATCGATGCACAGCGTCCTGAGCCGGACAGTACGGCTGCCGACGCCATCTGCAACGCGTTGCAGACGGTCACGGGAATCCTGTCGTCTACGGTTACGGTGACCTACACCACTTCCGGAAGCACCAGCATCCGTGCCGCCAGGGAACGCCCGGACGCCCCCATTCTCGGCGTGACTCCCGAACTGCGCACCGCCCGCTTTCTCAGCATGGTCTGGGGCGTCCATCCCGTGGTGACCGACGTGGCCAACACGGATGCGAATCTGCTGACTGTCATCGACGCGGCCAAGGAAATCTCCGTGCGGGAGGGTTTCGCGGCGTCCGGAGACAACATCATCATTGCCGCCGGCATTCCCTTCGGGATTTCCGGCACCACGAATTCCCTGCACGTAGCCACGATTGACTGATCATGAAAGCGATACTACTGGATGGATTTGGCGGGCCCGAATGCATGCATTACGGCGAGGCCAGGATGCCGGAGCCCGGCGCGAACCAGGTGCTGATCCGGGTGGCGGCGACATCGGTGAACCGGCCCGACATCATCCAGCGGCAGGGCAACTACAATCCGCCGCAGGGTGAATCGGAGATCCTCGGGCTTGAGGTGGCCGGGACCGTCGAGTCCGTCGGCGAAGACGTCACGGACTGGAAGCGTGGCGACCGGGTCATGGCGTTGATCGGCGGTGGCGGCTATGCGGAATTCGCCGTTGCCCACGCCGGACACCTGATGACGATTCCGGAGAACATGACTTTCGCACAGGCGGCCTGCGTCTGCGAAACCTACATCACGGCATTTCTCAACCTGTTCCGCCTGGGAAGGCTGAAGGACGGGGAGTCCGCCCTGCTGCATGGCGGCGGCGGGGGTGTGAATACCGCGGCGATACAGCTCTGCAGGCAACTGGCGCCCGAAAGCCCCCTGTTTGTCACTGCGTCCAGCGGCAAGGTCGACAGCGTACGGGAGCTCGGGGCACAGCATGTCATCGACTACCGGCATTCCGCATTCGACGAGGAGATCGCGGAAATCACCGGAGGCAGGGGCGTCGACGTGATTCTGGACCATGTTGGCGCGGAGTACCTGCAAAAGAATCTCAAGTCCCTTGCAGTGTACGGGCGTCTGGTCATCATCGGTGTGACCAGTGGGCCGCGCGGGGAAATCAACCTTGCACTGATGATGGTCAAGCGGCAGCAGATCACCGGGTCCGTCCTGCGGCCAAGGTCCATTGCACAGAAGGCGGAAATCATCCGTGATTTCCGCGACCGGGTGCTCGGACTGTTTGCCTCGGGCGCCATCGCGCCGCTGGTTTCCCATGAGTTCCCGCTGCAGGAGGCGGCCAGTGCCCATCGCCTGATGGAAACATCGGGTCATTTCGGAAAAATTGTGCTGAATATCTAATTCCCGCATAATGGCTGGCTTTGGAGGACAGGATACGTGGCATGTTCGCGGTTGGGCGCACGATTGCCATCAAGGTTCCGGTACGAAATCTGACAAATGAATCTCCACGAATACCAGGCCAAGGCGTTGCTGCGGGATTACGGTATCAAGATTCCTGAGGGCCGGGTTGCCGAATCCCCGGAGGAGGCGGAGGCGGCTGCACGAGAAATCGGCGGGGAAGAGTGGATGGTGAAGGCGCAGATTCCCGCGGGCGGCCGCGCCGAGGGGACCTTCAAGGGTCAGGACCTCAAGTCGGGCATCCGTACCGTGAAGACGCTTGTCAACGTGGGCGCGGATGCCCGCAGCATGTTGGGCAGGAACCTGATCACCGCCCAGACCGGGCCCGAGGGGATGCCGGTGGAGCGTGTCTATGTTGAGCTGGCGGTGAAGGTGGACCGGGAGGTGTCGCTGTCGCTGCTGATGGATGAGTTCAACCAGTCCTTCGTGCTGCTGGTTTCGCCGGAGGGTGGAACCGGCATCGAGGACAGTCTGACGCACAGGCCAGATGCCGTGGCCGCCGTTCCGGTTTCCCTCGCTCAGGGTCCGGATGCCGCGGTTCTGGATGCGGCGCTGGAGCGTTACGGATTTCCGGAGAATCAGGCGGAGTCCATGCGGGATCTTGCCAGGAAGATGGTCGCCCTGGCCAGGGAGCGTGATCTCACGCTGCTCGAAATCAATCCGGTGGGCATCACGGACGGCGAGTGCATTGCCTTGGATGCCAAGATCATCGCGGACGACAATGCCCTCTACCGCCAGGAGACCCTGTTGCGGATGGAAGCGGAGGAGCCGGCCAGCGGCAACCGTCGCAGGGCCAGCAGTGATGGGTTCAATTACATACGCATGGGCGGCGACATCGCGTGCATGACGGTAGGCGCGGGGTTATCCATGGCGACCCTGGACGCCCTGGTGCATTTCGGCGGCCGGCCGGCCAATTTTCTCGATCTGCCGCCGGACTCCAAGGTCAACCGGGTGACCAGCGCCCTGGAACTGCTGCTCGGCGGAGACGGCATTCGCTGTCTGTTCATCAACGTGTTCGGCGGGGGCATCATGCGCTGCGACACCGTGTCCGATGCCATCCAGGTCATCAACCGGGTGCGGCCTTTCCGCGTGCCGCTGGTGGTGCGACTTGCCGGCACCAATTCGGAACTTGCCAACCGGCGGTTGCGGGAGGGAATGCCCGGCGTGGTCCTGGCGCCGAACCTGGCCGAGGGTGCCCAGCTCGCGGTGCAGCTGGCCAGGACCGGGAAAACCGCGGACCCGAGGGCTCAGGAGGGCTGGCTGCAGAAGATCATCCAGAGAGTCAGCGGCCAGGTTCAGGAGGGCAGGGGTTAGTGTCGATCCTGGTTGACAGCGAAACGCGGGTGCTCTGCCAGGGAATCACCGGCAGCCAGGCAAGTTTCTACACCGAACGGGCCATTTCATTCGGCACCCGCATGGTGGCGGGCGTACGCCCCGGCAAGGGTGGCAGTACGCATCTCGGCCTGCCGGTCTACGACGATGTGCTGACGGCCCGTTCCGACACCGATGCCGATGCCAGCGTGATCTTTGTACCCAAGGACCGGGCGGCGGACGCGATACTGGAGTCCATCGATGCGGAAATACCCCTAATCATCTGCATCACGGAACATATTCCGGTGCTCGACATGGCCCGGGTCCGCGAGAGGCTGGATGGAAGCAGCAGCCGTCTTCTTGGTCCGAATACGCCCGGCATCATCACTCCGGAGGAATGCCGCATCGGCATTATGCCCCGGCAGATTTTCCGGCGCGGCCGGGCGGGCATCATATCCCGGTCCAGCACACTGACCTACGAAGCGATCTGGCAGACCACCGATGCTGGGCTCGGCCAGTCCACCTGCGTGGGTATCGGTGGCGATCCGCTGCATGGCCTCGGTTTCGTCGACTGCCTGGAGATGTTTGGTAGCGACCCGGAGACCGAACTCGTGGTGCTGGTGGGGGAAATCGGCGGCACCGAGGAGGAACGCGCGGCGGAATACCTGGATTCCCGCGAGTTTGGCAAGCCCGTGCTTGCATACATTGCAGGAGAGCATGCGCCAACCGAAACCCGCATGGGCCATGCCAGCGCCATCATCCAGTCAGGCAGCGGCACGGCAGCGACGAAAAAAGCGGCCCTGGCAGCCGCAGGGGTGCATGTTGTCGACAGCCCGGTGGAGATCGGTGCCACCGCGAAATCCCTGATTACCTGATGTGCTTTCGAAAAATCTATGAGAACCTATTGAAAAAAATCAATATTCCAATATTTGACCAGTGGCTTTCCTGTCCGGTTCGACCCCTCGTCCTGCCGGCGGCCAACCCTGCTTCGTCTGCTACTTTACAAGCGGCCCTAGGCGGAGTATTCTTTAGCTTGGTATTTGGTATACCATATACCAGACATCAAACATCAAACCATTCCCTTTGGAGGACAAAATCTGATGTGTAATGTATTTTCTAAGATAAAAAAGGCGGCTGTGCCAGTTGCCATTGCCACTGCGGCGTCACTGGGGCTTTCGGCTCCTGCGATGGCCGATTGGTCCCCGAAAAAGCCCGTCGAGCTGATTATCATGGCGGGTGCCGGGGGTGGTGCTGACCAGATTGCCCGCCTGCTGCAGGGGCTGATCGAGAAGAAGGACCTCTCTCCGCGGCCCATCATCCCGATCAACAAGCCCGGCGGTTCCGGGGCGGAGGCATTGCGTTACATCCAGGACAAGGCCGGAGACGACCATACCATCCTGGTAACGCTGAACAGCTTCTACACCACTCCGGTCATACAGAAGGGCATCGGCGTGGACGTGTCCAACTTCACGCCCATCGGCCGGATGGCGATCGACACCTTCGTGCTCTGGGTCAACAGTGGGCGCGAGGACATCACCGATCTTGACAGCTACGTCGCCGCCGTGAAGGCTGCCGGCACCAACTGGAAAGTCGGCGGCACCGGCACCGGCCAGGAGGACTCCATCCTGACCGCGATGATGGAGAAGGAGTTCGGTTACGACGTGACCTACATCCCGTTCCCGGGCGGTGGCACGGTGGCCAAGAACCTGGTGGGCAACCACGTCGACTCCACGGTGAACAACCCGGCCGAGCAGAACGAGTTCTACCGCGCCGGGGAAACCAAGCCCATCGTCCAGTTCACGGCAGAGCGTCTTCCGGCCTATCCCGACGTTCCCACCGCGAACGAACTGGGTGTGAACATGGAGTACTACATGCAGCGCTCCATCAACGGACCGCCGGGAATGTCCAAGGAAGCGCAGGATTGGTACATCAACCTGTTCAAGACGCTGTTCGATTCAGAAGAATGGCAGAAATTCTGCACGGATGATGGCCTGGCATGCCACGAGTGGCTGGCCGGCGATGACCTGGGTGCATACCATACCCAGCAGATCGCCCTGCACAAGGAGCTGATCGAAACCGTAGGCGCAACTGCGATCACCGGCGAATAATTCGATTCCGTATCGATAAACGTTTGTCGACAATGGCCGGCGCGGCAGTGTACCGCCGCGCCGGCCGGTATCCCCTGAAAAGGGTTATGCCGCACAAAACAACACTGAACTGTTAGCCGCCCGATGTCCTGAATGACGGACAGGGCGGTCATCACCACCGAGGTCCCCGCCATGACAGTCCGTACCGCAGAACTCCTGATGGCAGTGCTGCTCGCCCTTTGCTCCATAGGGCTCATGGTCAAGAGCGCCGAACTCAGGATCGGATGGGTGCCTGATCGAGGGCCCGGTTCGGGAGCCTGGCCGTTCTGGCTTTCGGCAGGAATGCTGCTGGCCTGTGTGGCCACCATGATCCGGTGGTTCCGCGGTACCACCCCGGAATCCAGGAACCTTGAGCCCTACATGACCAGGGAAGTCGCCCTGCTGGTCGGGATTTCGGCCGGTTCCATCGTATTCCTCCTGGTCGTGACGCACCTGCTGGGAATCTATGTCGCGCTGTTCCTGTTCCTGCTGTTCTATCTCAAGTTTGTCGGCAGGCATTCCTGGCTGATCACGGTTTCCATGATGGTCCTGGTTCCGATTTTCATCTTCTGCCTGTTCGAGTGGGCACTCAAGATTCCGTTGCCGAAGTCCATCACGGAACCGATGTTCTACCCGATCTACGACCTGATGTATTCGTAATGACTGGACCGGGCAGCTGTCGAGTGTCTTTGCGGACAATCACCAATTCAGGGGCATCACCACTGAACGCCGGGGTATAGCGTGGAAGACATTTTTCTACATCTGATGGGCGGTTTGGCCGAGGCGATGCAGCCGCTCAACTTCATGATGATCATCATCGGTTGTGCGCTGGGGCTGCTGATCGGCGCCATGCCAGGCTTGGGTTCGGTCAACGGGGTTGCCATCCTGCTGCCCATCACCTTCATCGTACCGCCCACCGCCGCGATCATCTTCCTCGCGGCGATCTATTACGGCGCCATGTACGGGGGGGCCATCAGTTCGATCACACTGGGCATACCCGGGGCGTCCACCGCGGTGGCGACAGTGTTCGACGGCAGGCCGCTCGCCCAGGCGGGGCACGCGGACAGGGCGTTGACCGCCGCGGCGGTGGCGTCTTTCGTTGGCGGTACCATCTCCGTGGTGCTGTTTACCCTGTTCGCGCCGCCGCTGGCGTCCTTCGCGCTCAGGTTCGGGCCGGCGGAGGAATTCGCCCTGATGATCATGGCCTTCGCCACGTTCATCGGCCTTGGCGGGGATGATATTCCCAAAACAATCTTTTCCATACTCATCGGGCTGGTGTTGGCCGCGGTCGGCCTCGACATCATTTCCGGTCAGCCGAGACTGATTTTCGGCGATATTGACGGATTCCTCCATGGAATCAATTTTTTGGTGCTTGCCATCGGCATTTACGGCATCGGGGAAATGCTCTGGACCCTGGAAACCACCAAGGGTGAAGTGATGGTGCACAAGGTCCAGATATCCCTGGATAGGATGAAGAGCAATTTCAAGGACATCAAGAACTACATCGGAACGACCTCCCTGGGATCGATACTCGGTTACTTCGTCGGCACCCTGCCGGCCGCGGGAGCGACCCCGGCGTCCCTGATGTCCTACGGCCTGGCGAAAACGTTCAGCAAGGATCCCGACAGCTTCGGTAAGGGCAACGTGGGCGGGGTCGCCGCACCGGAGGCGGCCAACAACGCCGCTTCCACCGGTTCCATGCTGCCCATGATCACCCTGGGAATCCCGGGATCCCCGACGACCGCCATCCTGCTGGGGGGCATGATCATCTGGGGGCTCAGACCGGGTCCGCTGCTGTTCACCGAAAACCCGGAATTCGTGTGGGGTCTGATCGGGTCACTGTACATCGCGAATTTCGCAACCCTGGTGATCAACCTGGCGTTTATCCCCCTTTTCGTCAAGATCCTGACGCTGCCGTTTTCCATCCTGGCGCCGATCATCTACATTCTCTGCGTGGTGGGTGGTTATGCACCGACCCAGACCATGCACGATGTATGGCTGATGCTGTTGTTTGGCGTCGTGGGCTATCTGCTCAGGAAACTGAACTACCCCGTGGCACCGGCGGTACTGGCCATCGTGCTGGGCCCCCTGGCGGAGCGCTCTTTGCGCCAGTCCCTGCTAGGTTCTCACGGGGACGTGACTGTGTTCCTTACCCGGCCGATCTCCGCAACCTGTATCCTGATCGCGTTGGCGCTCATCTGCTATCCGGTCATCCAGAAACTCACCCGTCGCAGGCGCCGTAACCTGGGGATGGGTCAAGGGCAGGGCTGAACCATGCAACTCCGGACATTGTCTGAATCGATGGGGTTGTATACCAGATACCAGATACCAGGCTTTTCTACTAACCATGAGCTCTGACAGCATCGTTACCGTCAAACCCCTGGAGGCGACTCCGGGGCTCAAGGAATCGGTCTACCAGGCCATCAAGGATGCGATTTCCGGTATGGACATCTATTCCGGCGAAGAACCGCCCAAGCTGGATGAGCGGAAGCTTGCGATGAACCTGGGTGTCAGCAGGACCCCGATCCGCGAGGCCATTACGCGGCTCGAACAGGAGGGGCTGGTGAAGACCTATCCCCGCCGCGGCGCCTTCGTGGTCCGCAAGTCGAAAGCGGAGATTCTGGAGATCGTCTGTGTCTGGGCGGGGCTCGAGGGCATGGCTGCGCGTCTGGTCACCGAGAACGCCAGTGATGAAGAGATCGCTTCCATGCGCCGCATGTTCACCACCTTCGACGGCAGTCACGAGGCGAGGGCCCACATTGACGAATACTCGGATACCAACATCCTTTTCCATCAGCGGCTGATAGAGCTCAGCAAGTGTCGCCTGTTGAAGGAAATCACCGACGGCCTGTTCATGCACATGCGTGCCATCCGCAGAAAAACCATCGGTGAACGGGACCGGGCCACGGAATCGATTATCGACCACATGCGCATCATCAGGGCACTGGAAGCGCGTGATGCCACCATGGCGGAACAACTGGTGCGGGAGCATGCGATGAATCTCGCCGAGCACATCAAGCAGTACGTCGACTATCTCGATTGATCTGCCCGAATCAAGAACGATCTGGAGAAATGAACCCATGAATGACAACAGCAGAGACACCGCCACGGACACGTTGGCGCAGAAGGACAAGAGCGGCGCGGTGATTTCCGGCGGGCACTTGGTCGCCAAGGCCCTGGCAAACGAGGGCGTGGACACCATCTTCACCCTGTGCGGCGGCCACATCATCGATATCTACGACGGATGCATCGACGAGGGCATCCGCATCGTGGACGTGCGCCACGAACAGACTGCCGCCCATGCCGCGGACGGCTACGCGCGCCAGACGGGAAGGCTCGGATGTGTGGTCACTACCGCCGGCCCGGGCTGCACCAACGCGGTGACCGGGGTCGCCACGGCGTTTCGTTCCGAAAGCCCCATTCTCCATATCGGCGGGCAAAGCTCGCTGACCCAGCACAGGATGGGCTCCCTGCAGGATTTGCCGCATGTGGACATGATGGCTCCCATCACCAAGTTCGCCTCCGGAGTATTCTCCACCGAAAGGGTGGCGGACATGGTTTCCATGGCGGCCAGGGAGTGTTTCAACGGTGCCTGCGGACCCTCCTATCTCGAAATTCCCAGGGACATTCTTGATGCGGAAATCCCGGCGGAAAAGGCGGTCGTTCCGAAGCCCGGACATTACCGGTCGTCCACGAAATCCATTGGCGACCCGGCGGACATCGAGCAGCTGGCCGACATCCTGGTGAAGTCCGAGCGCCCGGCAGTGCTGTTCGGGCAGCAGGTCTGGGCCTCCCAGGGCCATGAGCAGGCCATCGATTTCGTGCGGGCGCTGGACATTCCTGCCTACATGAACGGGGCCAGCCGGGGGATGCTTCCGGAAGACGACCCCCATCATTTCGATCGCACCCGCAGGGACGCCTTTTCCAACGCGGATGTGATTATGATCGTCGGAACGCCGTTCGATTTCCGCATGGGATACGGCAAGCGGATTTCCCAGGACCTGACGCTGGTGCAGATCGACCAGAGTTACGCCACCGTCGGGAAGAACCGGGATATCGCGCTCGGCATCGCCGGTGACCCCGGTGCCGTTCTCGCCGCCGTGGCCCAGGCCGCATCCGGGCGGATCGACCGGGGGGCAGGACAGAAACGCCAGGAATGGATGCAGCAGCTTCGCGAGATCGAGGGACAGAAGCTGGAGAAGCTGATGCCCATGTTCACCACGGACCAGAACCCGATCCACCCCTATCGTCTGGCCTGGGAGATCAACCGGTTCCTCGGGGACGATACCATCTACATCGGCGACGGCGGGGATATCGTCACCATTTCCGCCCAGGCAGTGCGTCCGCGCAGGCCGGGGCAGTGGATGGACCCGGGCGCCCTGGGGTCCCTCGGTGTCGGCACTGGATTTGCCATGGCTGCCAAGCTGGCGCATCCACAGAAGGAGGTGGTCTGCCTGTACGGCGACGGTTCCTTCGGCATGACCGCCTTCGACATGGAAACCTCACAGCGGTTCGGTGCTCCGTACCTGGCCATCGTGGGCAACAACTCCGCCATGAACCAGATCCGCTACGGCCAGATCGCCAAGTACGGCGCGGAACGCGGCGATGTGGGGAACAAGCTCGGTGATGTGCCCTTCAGCATGTTCGGACAGATGATCGGCGGCTACGGCGAAGAGGTGACGGAAGCGGGCCAGATCCAGCCGGCACTGCTGCGTGCCAGGGAGGCCATCGCAAAAACCGGAAAGTGCGCCGTGGTGAATGTCTGGGTGGACCCGGATGAATACGCGCCGGGCACCAAGGCCCAGACCATGTACAAGTAGTTTCAATCACTCAATAAAGGGAGCTCTCCAATATGAAGGCACTTGAAGGTGTAAGAATCCTTGACTTCACCCATGTCCAGTCGGGTCCGACATGCACCCAGCTGCTGGCCTGGTTCGGTGCGGATGTGATCAAGGTCGAACGCCCTGGTGTGGGTGATGCCACCCGCAAGCAACTGGTGGATGTGCCGGGGGCTGATTCTTTGTATTTCACCATGCTCAATCACAACAAGCGCTCCCTGACTCTCAATACCAAGACGCCGGAAGGCAAGGGGGTGCTGGAGCGGCTCATACGTGAATGCGACGTCCTGGTGGAAAACTTCGCGCCGGGCGCTCTCGACCGGATGGGTTTCGGCTGGGAGCGGGTGCAGGAACTCAATCCCTGCATGATCATGGCATCGGTGAAGGGGTTTGGCCCGGGACCCTACGAGGATTGCAAGGTGTATGAGAACGTCGCCCAGTGTGCGGGCGGCTCTGCGTCCACCACCGGGTTCCTTGACGGCCCTCCGCTGGTGACCGGAGCCCAGATCGGGGATTCCGGCACCGGCCTGCATCTGGCGCTCGGAATTGTGACCGCGCTGTACCACCGCGAGAAATCCGGCCGGGGGCAGCGGATACTGGCGCCGATGCAGGACGGGGTCCTGAATCTCTGCCGGGTGAAACTCCGCGATCAACAGCGTCTGGCTGCAGGCCCCCTCAAGGAATATTCCCAGTACGGCGAGAACATTCCCTTCGGTGA
Source organism: Gammaproteobacteria bacterium (assembly GCA_009842505.1). Classification (GTDB taxonomy): domain Bacteria; phylum Pseudomonadota; class Gammaproteobacteria; order Arenicellales; family Poriferihabitantaceae; genus VYFG01. The sequence goes on along the minus strand of VYFG01000037.1, from coordinate 28,954 downwards.
TGCCACGCCGAGATCCGGGAACGATTCGGGCGGCGGCCAGCCCGGCCGCATCCTGAAATGCAAGGGTTGGGAAGAAGATCCCAACGCGTACACTTACTTTATCACCCAGGCCGCGGTGTGGCAGAAGATCTGCGACGTGATCGGCAAACTCGAGTGGAAGGAGGATCCGGACTTCACCACCCCGGATGCCCGGTTGCCGCGGCTCAACGAGGTGTTCGACGCCATCGAGCAATGGACCATGACCAAGACCAAGTTCGAGGTCATGGAAATCTGCAACCCGCTGGACATCCCGGTGGGCCCGATCCTGTCCATGAAGGAACTGGCCGAGGAGCCCTCGTTGCGCGAAACCGGAACCATTGTCGAGGTGGATCACCCGGAACGCGGCAAGTACCTGACCGTCGGATGCCCCGTCAAGCTGTCCGATTCCCCCGTGGATGTGGCGCGTTCGCCCCTGCTGGGTGAGCACACCGAGGAGGTCCTGGCGCTGCTCGGCTACTCCGAGGCTGAGGTTGCTTCCATGCGGGAAGCCGGTGTTATCTGACATGGCGGCCCGTTCCTGCGGGCCGACCACCCCCGGGCCAATGGCCCACCCACACGAGGAGAACAGTCGATGAGAATAGTAGTACACGGACAGCAGGCCTTCGGCCGCACAGTGCTCGAAAAGCTTCTGGAACGTGGCGAGAACGTGGTGGCGGTCTGTACTGCCCCCGACAAGGAGGGACGGCCCATGGACCCGTTGAAGGAACTGGCGCAGGAAAGGGACCTTGCGGTGCACCAGCCTGCGTCCTGGAAGACCGACGAGGCCCTGGAGCTGATGCGGTCCTTCGACGCCGACGTCTGCATGATGGCGTATGTGCTGCTGTTCGTGCCCTCGGCGGTCCTGGATATCCCGAGACACGGTTCCTTCCAGTACCACCCCTCGCTGCTTCCCATGCACCGAGGACCATCTTCCATCAATTGGCCCATCGCCATGGGCGCCACCCGCACAGGCCTGACCGTTTTCTGGCCGGATGACGGGCTGGACGAGGGACCGATACTGATGCAGAAGACCTGCGAGATCGGCCCGGATGAAACGCTGGGGGACGTCTATTTCAACAAGCTGTTTCCCATGGGGGTCGAAGCCATGATCGAATCCCTCGACCTCGTGCGGGAAGGAAAGGCGCCGCGAATCGTGCAGAACCTGGCCGAGGGATCCTACGAGTCGTGGTTTGGCAAGAAGGAGGCGGAGTTGGATTGGACGCAGCCCGTGGCCAACGTCTATAACATCGTCCGCGCCGCCAATCCCCAGCCCGGCGCCTGGACCACCCATGACGGCAGGGAACTCAAGATCTTCAATGCCGCCAGGGGTGAGGGCACGGGCAGGCCGGGGGAGGTGGTTGCAGTGGATGACGGTGGATTCGAGGTTGCCGCGGACGGCGGTTCCATCCGGGTCTTCAGGGTTCGTGCGGATGGCGGTAAAGTCCCGGCCAGCGAATACGCCGCCCAGACCAGGCTCGTGCCCGGAGACGTCCTCGGGAACTGAAACCCTGCGAGGCATGTATAAAGAGATCCGGCCATAACCAACCATGTAGAGAGAACAAAGAGAGACTGAACATGAGCGATATTGAAATTGCCCGCGCGGCGGAAATCCGACCCATCGGGGATATTGCCGAAAAACTTGGTATTCCCAATGAGCCGCTGATGCCATACGGGCATACCAAGGCCAAAGTCAGCCTGGATTACATCGATTCCATCCAGGACAGGCCGGACGGCAAGCTGATTCTCGTCACCGCCATTACACCGACGCCGGCCGGCGAGGGCAAGACCACGACATCCGTGGGACTGACCGACGGTCTCAACCGGATCGGCAAGAACGCCATGGTTTGTCTGCGGGAGCCCTCCCTCGGGCCTTGCTTCGGCATGAAGGGGGGCGCGGCCGGCGGCGGTTATGCCCAGGTGGTCCCGATGGAGGACATCAATCTGCATTTCACCGGGGACTTCCACGCCATCACGTCCGCGCACAGCCTGCTGTCGGCCCTGATCGATAATCACATCTACTGGGGAAATGAGGCTGGCATGGACACCCGCAGGGTGGCCTGGCGACGTGTGGTGGACATGAACGACAGGGCACTGCGCCAGATCGCCAGTTCCCTCGGCGGCGTGGCCAACGGGTTCCCCAGGGAAGATGGCTTCGACATTACCGTCGCCTCGGAAGTGATGGCCATCTTCTGCCTTGCAAAGAGCCTTGAGGATCTGCAGGAGCGCCTGAGCCGGATCGTGATCGGCTATACCCGGAACCGCCAGCCCATCCGGGCGGAGGCGGTTAATGCGCCCGGTCCCATGACCGTGCTGCTGAAGGACGCCCTGGCGCCCAACCTGGTGCAGACGCTTGAGCACAATCCGGCCTTCATCCACGGTGGTCCGTTCGCAAACATCGCCCACGGCTGCAATTCCGTGCTGGCGACACGCTCTGCCCTCAAACTGGCGGATTATGTCGTGACGGAAGCCGGTTTCGGCGCGGATCTGGGCGCGGAAAAATTCTTCGACATCAAGTGCCGCAGTGCGGGCCTGGCACCGGATGCGGCGGTGATCGTGGCCACCGTGCGTGCGCTCAAGATGCATGGTGGCGTTGCCAGGGACGATCTCGGTAATGAGAACGTGCAGGCGGTGAAAGACGGCTGTGTCAACCTGACACGCCATATAGAGAACGTGAAGTCCTACGGGGTTCCCGTGGTGGTGGCCATCAACCGTTTCAGTGCGGACACCGATGCGGAAATGGCGGCGGTGCGCGAAGCCACCGAAAGCCAGGGCGTTAGGGCCATTGACGCCACCCATTGGGCGGACGGAGGCGCCGGCACCACGGCCCTGGCGGAGGAAGCCGTGCGGCTGGCGGACAGCGGGGAGAGCCAGTTTGCCCCGCTGTATCCGGATGAGATGCCGTTGTGGGAGAAGATCGGGACCATTGCCACCCGGATCTACCGTGCCGACGAGATCATCGCCGACCAGAAAACCCGCAACCAGATCCGGGATCTGCAGGATGCCGGCTTCGGCAACCTGCCGGTGTGCATCGCCAAGACGCAGTACAGCTTTTCCTCGGACCCGAACAGGAAAGGCGCGCCCACGGGACATGTCCTGCCGGTGCGGGAGGTGCGTTTGTCCGCAGGCGCCGGTTTCGTCGTGGCGGTCTGTGGTGATATCATGACCATGCCCGGCCTGCCCAGGGTGCCGGCAGCCAACAGCATCCGGATCAACGAGGCGGGGCAGGTAGAGGGTCTTTTCTAGTACGCATCCATCCAACCACTCCCGATGGCGATCAAGTCCATTCTCGTGCCCACGGACGGGCGTGACGACATGCAGAAAGTCTTGGAGGCCGCGCTCGTGGTGGCACGCCGGTTCGAATCCCACATCATGGTGCTGCATGTTTCGGAGGGCACGATACTGAGTGCCCGGGAAGTCAATCTCCCGGACAGGCTTCAGGCAAGCGCCAAGATCGAGGAACGGAGGATACTGAAGGAACGGGCGGACGACATTCAGCATCGGCTCACGGCGTTTGCGAAAAGACGCCGGATTGCCCTTTGCGACCCCCCCGGCGACCAGCAGAAGCGGGTCACGATCTCCTTTCACCACGAATCCGGCAACGTGCGGGAGACGCTGGTGAACTGGGCAAGGATGGTGGACGCCACCGCCGTCATGCGCCCGACACACTTCGGGCGGTTTCTGTCACGCGGCATCATGGAAAGCAACCTGGACGCCCTGATGCTGCATTCCGGCAGTCCGATCCTGCTTGTGCCCCCGGACTGGGTCGCGCACCGGGCGCAGCGGGCGGTGGTTGCGTGGAACCAGAGCCTGGAGTCGTCCCGGGCCCTTTCCGTGACCATTCCCTGGCTGGTCCAGATGAAAAAGGTCACCGTGGTGGTTCCGCGCAAGCTTCATGATATCGGGCACCGGGTAGTGGAGCACCTCGGCCGTCACGGTGCAAAGGCCGATATCCGGATTCTGGATCGCAGGACCGCTGCCGTGGGTAAACGGCTGCTGGCTATCTGCAAGAACCTCGATGCCGACTTCCTTGTCATGGGGGGCTACAGTCATTCCCGCATGCAGGAACGGGTTTTCGGAGGCGTGACCGAGTATGTTCTGCAGAACAGCAGGATCGTTACCGTCATGGTGCATTGACGGCGCAGTTGACCGGGGGTGAGCTGTTTTTCCGACCCAGTCCATCCGTCCGTGACGCACGTTCGGCGCAAGTAATTTCATGAAATTCCCGGGTCACCGGGCACCGACGGATTCCGGAGGACGGTGAACCGGTCGGCGGGGTAAACTGCCCGCCCGTGCCCGGGGATCATCCGATGTACTTGCCTGCGCCGTGCCGCCATTGGATATTCTGTGCCCCGGTCCCGGCATCATTCATAACTTTAATGGTCCCTATACAAATTTTCAGGCCAGCGACGGTTGTATCCTTCCGCTCAATCCATAAGAATCCATTTCTTTTTCAGCCAAAACAATGAAAATCTGTGTCGTAGGCGCTGGCGCCATCGGTGGATTCATGGGCGCGCGGCTGGCGCAACAGGATCACGAGATTTCCCTGATCGCACGGGGCCCTCATCTGGCCGCGATCCGGCAAGATGGCCTCAAGCTGCTGCAGGACAACGAGGAGATCGTTGCCCGGAATGTTGTCGCTACGGATGACATCGGGGAACTGCCGGTGCAGGACGTCGTGCTGCTGGCGCTGAAGTCCCACCAGATCGTCTCGGTGCTTGACAGGCTGCCGGGAATCATCGGCCCCGGAACCGTGATGGTCACCCTGCAGAACGGTATTCCCTGGTGGTATTTCCAGAAACTGCCGGGTACTTATGAAGACCGGATCGTGGAGACGGTGGATCCTGGCGGTGTATTGCTGAAAAGCATCAACCCGGACTGTCTCCTCGGGTGTATCGCCTATCCGGCCGCCTTGATCGCACAGCCCGGTGTGATCCGGCACGTCGAAGGCATCCGGTTCCCGTTGGGCGAGCTCGACGGCAACCTGTCTGAACGGGCGAACCGGGTTTCCGAGGCCCTGGTCGATGCGGGCTTCAAGTCACCGGTGCTGGAGGATATTCGCTCGGAAATCTGGCTCAAGCTGTGGGGCAACCTGAGCTTCAATCCCATCAGCGCGATGACCCATTCCACCCTGGAAGCCATCTGCCGGTTCCCGCTGACCCGGGAACTGGCTGCTACGATGATGACCGAGGCCATGGAGGTTGCGGAAAAACTCGGCGCGAGCTTCCGGGTGTCCCTGGAACGCCGGATCGAGGGCGCGGAAAAGGTCGGCAAGCACAAGACGTCCATGCTGCAGGACGTGGAGGCGGGCAAGCCGCTGGAGATCGACGGGATGCTTGGCGTGGTGATCGAACTCGCGCAGATGACCGGGACCCCGATTCCCACCCTGAAGGCAGTCTATGCCTGCGTTTCCCTGCTCAATCACACCATGTCGGAGCAGGGCATATCCGTCAAGGGCCTGCCGGCCTGATTCCTGCCCGGGCTGCACCACGTCCGGGGCAGTTCCCGGACCGGGATCATCCATTCGCGCGCTCCCTGCGCGGTGACGTACAATACGCGGCTTTCCATCGCTCGCCGCTGGCCCCGTTTCCCCATGGATTACAAGAAACTCGCTCTCGACTACCACGAGCTTCCGCGGCCGGGAAAAACCTCGGTATTGCCGACCAAGCCATTTGACGGGCAACACGATCTTTCGCTGGCCTATACCCCGGGGGTGGCGGGTCCGGTTGAAGCCATCGCCGCGGACGGGAGGGAAGCATACCGCTATACCAACAAGGGAAATCTGGTGGCGGTGGTGACGGATGGGTCCGCGGTACTCGGCCTTGGCAATGTGGGGGCTGTTGCGGGCAAGCCGGTCATGGAAGGGAAGTCCGTCCTGTTCAAGCTGTTCGCGGATATCGATGTCTTTGACATCGAGGTGGAAGCCCCCAGCACGGAAGGGTTCATTGAGACGGTAGCCAATATCGCCCCCACGTTCGGCGGGATCAACCTGGAGGATATTGCGGCCCCGAAATGTTTTGCCATCGAGGAGGCGCTGAAGGAAAGGCTGGATATCCCGGTTTTTCACGACGACCAGCATGGCACCGCCATCGTGGTTTGTGCGGGCCTTGTCAACGCCCTGGAAATCCAGGGGAAACGGCTCGAAGACATCCGCATCGTGTTCCAGGGCGCCGGGGCGGCGGGCATTGCCACAGCCAAACTGCTTTGCAGTCTTGGCGCCAACCGGGACAACATCGTGATGGTGGACAGCCGCGGAGTCATTCACACCGCCAGAGACGACATCAACATCTACAAGCAGGCGTTTGCCGCCAACACGCCCCTCAGGAGTGCCGCGGAGGCCCTGATCGATGCGGATGTGCTGATCGGGCTTTCCGGCCCCGGCATGATTTCCAGAGAAATGATCCGGTCCATGGCGAAGCGTTCGATCGTCTTCGCCCTGTCCAATCCCGACCCGGAAATCACCCCGGAGGAGATTTTCGAGGTGAGCGATCAGATTGTCGTTGCCACAGGCCGGTCGGACTATCCGAACCAGGTCAACAATTCGTTGGTTTTCCCCTTCGTGTTCCGTGCCGCGCTGGATGAGAAACTGACCACTATCGACGCCTCGCTGATGACGGCGGCGGTACAGTGTCTGGCTTCACTGGCCAGGAAGAAGGTTCCCAAGGAGGTACGGAAAATCTATCCCCGGGAAACGCTGGAGTTCGGCCCCGGCTATATCCTGCCGAAACAGTTCGATCCCAGGCTGTGTGAGCACATGGTGGGGGGGCTCAAGAAAGCCATATCCGAGTCACCGGCCGTTTCCGGCCAGGCAGACTGACGGGCGCCATCCGGCGCCCGTGGCCGACCGGGAGGGCATCCCGGCGCGGAATCAGAACTGATCCTCCTCCGTGGACCCCGCCATGGCGGTGACGGACGAGGTGCCGCCCTGGATGGTGGTGGTGACATCGTCAAAATACCCCGCCCCCACTTCCTGCTGGTGGGCGACAAAGGTGTACCCTCGGTCCGCGGCGGAAAATTCCGGTTCCTGCACCTGGTTCACGTAATGCCGCATGCCCTCGCCCGCCGCGTAATCCTTCGACAGGCTGAACATGTTGTACCACATGCTGTGGATGCCGGCGAGGGTGATGAACTGGTAGGTGTAGCCCATGGCGGCCAACTCGTCCTGGAAGGAGGCGATGGCGCCGTCGTCGAGATTCTTCTTCCAGTTGAATGAAGGAGAGCAGTTGTAGGCCAGGAGCTGCCCTGGATTTTCCCCGCGCACCGCCTCTGCCCATTCACGGGCGAAGCCGAGGTCCGGGGTGCCGGTTTCACACCATACCATGTCCGCGTAGGGCGCATAGGCCACTCCCCGGGCAATGGATTGTTCGAGGCCGTTCCGCACCCGGTAAAAGCCTTCCGCGGTGCGTTCGCCGATCAGGAAGGAGCGGTCCCGCTCATCGAAATCCGAGGTCAGCAGGTTGGCTGCCTCGGCATCGGTGCGGGCCAGTATCAGCGTGGACACCCCGGCCACGTCACAGGCCAGGCGTGCCGCCACCAGTTTCTGGATTGCCTCCTCGGTGGGCACCAGCACCTTCCCGCCCATATGGCCGCACTTCTTCACGGCGGCGAGCTGATCCTCGAAGTGCACTCCGGCGGCCCCGGCGCTGATCATGTTCCTGGTGAGTTCATAGGCATTCAGTACACCACCGAAGCCGGCTTCACCATCCGCCACGATCGGCAGAAAGTAGTCGACGTATCCGTCATCGTCAGGCTCAATGCCCCGCTGCCACTGGATCTGGTCGGCGCGGGCAAAGGTGTTGTTGATCCGTCGCACCACCGTGGGAACGGAGTCGTAGGCGTACAGGGACTGGTCCGGGTACATGGATTCCGAGGTGTTGGCATCAGCGGCCACCTGCCAGCCGGACAGGTAGATCGCCTCGATGCCCGCCTTGGCCTGCTGCAGTGCCTGACCGCCCGTCAGGGCACCGAGACAGTTCACATAACCCTTGCGGGCTCCGCCATGTATCAGGTCGAACAGCTTTTCCGCGCCACGCTGGGCATAAGTGAGTTCCGGCTGTACAGATCCGCGCAGCCGGACCACGTCTTCCGCGCTGTAGTTGCGTTGCACGTCTTGCCAGCGGGGATTTTCGGCCCAGTCCTTTTCAAGGGCGGAAACCTGCTCCGCCCGGGTCATGTTTCTGCTCATCGCCTGTTCCTCAAAGGTACAATCGGTCAATCATCCGGAATCAGCCTGCGGCGGACAAGGCTGCAACAAGCCAATTGTTTTAATTTCAATTCTTGAAATTTCAAATTATAGTTAATTTCAATAGTTAATATAGCCAAAAGCTATATCGTATGATGACTGCCGGATTTTACACAGCAGACTATAGACCAGTCATGACCACGCACGGCGCGGGCCTTTCCCATGGATGACCATACCTCCACACAATGGGACATCGTGGCTGATCTGGTGTTGGGCGAATTCCGCGATTTCTATGGGCAGTTCAGGGAGATACCGGAATTTTCGAGGTTGGCCTTCGAGCAGCGTGACCATGCCCGTTCCCTCAGGCTGAGCGGTCGCCGGCTGCAGCTCTACAGTATCAGCATCCGCGACTTCAGCGACCGCATCAAACGGGAGTACCCGGTGCTGGCCGCTGACGAATCCTCCTGGGAAATGGTGGAGAGGCGGTACCTCGAGTCGGTGGAAGGGGAGTATGCAGCCGATCTGGCGATGGCCTACCTGCATTCCATCCGGCGCAAGATCTACCAGGGAGAGTGGCGGGTCAACGATTACGCCAGCTACCGCAGCAAGTACGAAACCGACGATGTGATGGCCGACCAGCTCGTGCGGTACGAGATCCGGGACAGGCTGTCCGTGCAAACCGTGCAGGAGATACTTGCCATGGAGGCGTTTGAAGTGCCCTACGAGGACATCAGCCGTGACGCCCGGCGGATCGTGGGCCGGGCGTACCGCAACCTCGGCCTCGAGTCGCGCCTCAAGGAAGCCCCACTGGTGATCGAAATGTTCCCGGCGGGTTTCTACCGCAACCGGGGGGCCTACATGGTGGGCCGTGCGACATTCGACCATGAGCGGTATCGCCCCTTCATCATCGCATTATTGAATGGTGACAACGGGCTTTACGTGGACGCGCTCATCAACAGTGCCACCTATGCCCACAACATGTTCAGTTCCACGCTGGCGAACTTTCATGTCACCAATTTCTACTACCATGAACTGTGCCGCTTTCTGCGGAGCATCATGCCCATGCGACCCCTGGGGCTGCATTACTCCACCGTGGGATACAATCATCTCGGGAAGGTGGCGGTGATGAACGAACTGGAGGCGGAGTTCGAGTCGGGCGGTCGCCCCATGGTCGTGGCTCCCGGGAAGCCCGGTACCGTGGCAATCGGGTTCTGCATGCCGGATTCAGCCTATGTGCTCAAGGTCGTACGGGACAAACCGACCGGCGGTTACAAGTGGGGCAAGTTCGACGGGGTGCCGTCGGTACTCAGGAAGTACACCAGGGTGCACGAGATCAACCGTACCGACAGCATGCTTGACGCCATCATCTTCTATAACCTCCGGCTGAGTGTTTCCTGGTTCTCCGGGGAGTTGCTGGACCAACTGCTGGAATATGCCAAGGAAAGCGTGCATCTGGATGGCGATGCACTGGTTTTCCGTTACCTCATCGTGCAGCGCCGCCTCACGCCGTTGCCGGTCTACCTGGAGAACGCCACGCCAAGGCAGGCGGAGACCGCGATGGTCAATCTTGGATACTGCATCAAGAACAATGCTGCGGGAAACATTTTCAACCGGGATCTGGATGCACGCAACTATGGTGTTACCTCCTATCTGAAAGTGTACCTGTACGACTATGATGCCCTGGAGGATCTTACCGACGTCAAGATCCGCACCAATACCGACCGCATTGATGGCGAGGAGGACATTCCCGACTGGTACTTCGAGGATGGGGTGGTATTCCTGCCGGAGGAACTGGTTGCAGGGCTGTGCCTGCCATATCGGGAACTGCGGCGGCGTTTCGAGGCGGAGCATCCCATGCTGCTGACGGTGGAATACTGGGAGTCCATCCAGCGGGACCTGCAGGCGGGGAAGGTGCCGGTTGTCAGCGTCTATCCGGACACCGAACGCCTCACGGGGAACGATGCCTGATCATACCGGCGCAGGGAGTACCCAACGGTTGTAGGCCCACAGGGTCAGATAGTAGACCAGTAACAGCTGGCACAGCAGTACGAAGGTTCCTGTCGAGCGTATCATGGCAGCTTCGCGGGGACCGGGCTCGCCATCGCACCGGGCGATGACCCATCGGGCCAGCTTACTGTGCAGGTGGGCCGGCAGCGCACCGATGATCCCCCCGGCGAACGCCAATCCGCAAAGCAGATACGCGAGTCCCGGCAGGGTGAACAGCAAGGTCCAGGCATTGCCCTGCCAGGTCAGGAACAGGGTGACTCCCAGGAAGGCCATCGCGGCGAAGTTCAAAACCAGCCGGCCGGCGATCAGTCCTGCCGCCCGTTCTGTCAGCAGGCCCATCAGCGTCCGTCATAGCGGTTGACGAGTTCTCCGACGCCCTCAATGAGGATTCGCACGGACCAGCCGTCTTTCATGGCACCGGCGCCCACGGATGTGCCACAGGCGATGATGTCTCCCGGATTCAGCGTCATGTCACGGGAGATGCGGCTCACGATTTCCCGCGGTCCGTAGATCATGTCGCTGACGGGGTAGTTCTGGCGCTCCTGGACCTCTCCTTCGCCTTCCAGGAAGGTCATGATCACCAGGTCGTCCGGATTGACTCCGCGGGTAATGCCGGGCCCGAACACACCGAAACCGTCAAAGCACTTGGCCCTGGTCCAGTGGGCAAAACTTTCCTCGCTGAAAAGATGCTCGAGCGCGGTCACATCGTTGATGCAGGTGTAACCGAATATGTATTCATCCGCATCCTCGACCGGAACATCGCGGCAGTCCCGGCCGATGACGATGCCGAGTTCCCCTTCGAACAGGACCTTGCCGCGGCAGGCGCCGGGTTTTCGGATCACGGCGCCGGCGGGAGCATAGGTGTTCGGGGTCTTGACGAAGTACCAGGGATGTTCGGGCTTCGGCAGACCGGTCTTTTCCATGGTGGCATGGAAATTGTTCCAAAGAGCCAGCATCTTGCCCGGAACGCAGGGCGTCAGGATGGTGACATCGCCGAGCGCCACGACCTCGCCGGTGGCCTCCACGGGACCGAACAGGTCCCCTTCGTGCACATGGATGGCGGTCTGCTCAAGCAGACCGAATGCGGTTTTTCCGGAAATTTCGAATCGGATCCAAGTGGCCATGAAGTAAAATCAGGGATATTGTTGAAGGGTTTGCAGCACGTACACGTGTATATGCCGGTGGACATGTCCGGTCAGCTTTGGCTGGTGGACAAAGGTGAAGATATCACCGGTGTCGGGGCATTGTGTAGACCCGGATAGGGTGCTATTCTTGGTATATGGTATACAATATACAAGAATTCCGATCAATCATCAGCGACACAAGAACAACCTTCCGTTGTGCAACATAATGCTGATTTTCTGCTGTTCCCGCCTGGTTTAACCTTGATTCCCCCATATTATCCAACTCGTAATCGAACATGAACATTCACGAGTACCAGGCCAAGCAGCTGCTTGGAGATTGCGGAGTCACCGTTCCCAGAGGAAAACCGGCGTTCAGCGTCGAGGAGGCCGTGAGCGCAGCCCGGGAACTGGGCGGTCCGGTCTGGGTGGTCAAGGCACAGATCCATGCCGGCGGCCGTGGCAAGGCCGGCGGTGTCAAGGTGGTGGATTCCCTCGAAAAGGTGCGTGAGGCTGCCGGCGACATGCTGGGCATGACCTTGGTCACTCACCAGACCGGCCCGGAAGGTAAGGAGGTCAAGCGGCTGTACATCGAGGAAGGCTGCGACATTGCCAGTGAACTGTACCTCGGTCTGCTCATCGATCGTGCCACCAGCCGTGTCACCATCATCGCCTCCACGGAGGGTGGCATGGATATCGAGGAGGTGGCGGAGAATACGCCCGAAAAGATCATCACCGTGGTGATCAATCCGGCCACCGGCCTGCAGCCGTTTCACGCTCGGCGGCTGGCTTTCGGTCTGGGACTTGCGGGAGAACAGGTACGGTCCGCGGTGAAATTCCTGGCCGCAATGTACCGCTCCTTCGTGGACCTGGATGCCAGCATGGTGGAAATCAACCCGCTGGTCGTCCAGGGGGATGGCAGCCTGATCGCCCTGGACGCCAAGATGAACTTCGACAGCAACGCACTGTACCGCCATCCGAACGTGATGGCGCTCCGGGACGAGGATGAGGAGGATCCGGCGGAGATCGAGGCCAGCAAGCACGACCTCAGCTACATCAAGCTGGACGGGTCCATCGGCTGCATGGTGAACGGTGCCGGGCTCGCCATGGCCACCATGGACATCATCCAGCTGTACGGCAGTTCGCCGGCGAATTTTCTCGACGTGGGCGGCGGTGCCACCGCGGAAAAGGTCACGGTGGCATTCAAGATCATCCTCGCGGATGAAAACGTCAAGGGCATCCTGGTGAACATTTTCGGCGGGATCATGCGCTGCGACGTGATCGCGGAAGGCATTGTCACGGCGGCCAGGGAGGTGTCCCTGGATCGGCCCCTGGTCGTGCGTCTCGAGGGTACCAACGTGGAGCAGGGAAAGCAGATACTGGAGGATTCCGGGCTGCCCATTCTTTCCGCCGACAACCTTGCGGATGCTGCAGAAAAAGCCGTCAAGGCAGTGAAGGAGGCCGCGTAATGTCCGTTCTCGTCAACAGGGACACCCGGGTCATCTGCCAGGGGTTCACCGGTTCCACCGCCACGTTTCACAGCGAGCAGGCGATCGCCTACGGAACCCGCATGGTGGGCGGGGTCACTCCGGGCAAGGGAGGCCAGAACCATCTCGGCCTGCCCGTTTTCGACACGGTCCGGGAGGCGGTAGAACAGACCGGTGCGAATGCATCGGTGATCTACGTGCCGCCGCCGTTTGCCGCGGATGCGATCATGGAGTCCATCGATGCGGAAATTCCCCTGATCGTCTGCATCACCGAAGGTGTACCGGTACTGGACATGGTCAGGGTGAAACACATGCTGGAGGGATCGGCCAGCCGGCTGGTGGGTCCGAACTGCCCCGGCGTCATCACGCCGGACGAATGCAAGATCGGCATCATGCCGGGCCATATTCACCAGAAGGGCGGTGTCGGCATCGTCTCCCGCTCGGGCACGCTGACCTATGAGGCGGTCGCCCAGACCACGGCCGCGGGCATGGGCCAGAGCACCTGTATCGGTATCGGCGGGGATCCCGTCAACGGGACCAACTTCATCGACTGTCTTGAATTGTTCCTGGGAGACCCGGAGACGGAATCCATCATCATGATCGGGGAGATCGGGGGCACCGCAGAGGAAGAGGCTGCCGATTTCATCCGCCAGAGCGGGATCAAGAAACCCATGTGCGGCTTCATCGCCGGGGTGACGGCGCCGCCGGGTCGCCGCATGGGGCATGCCGGCGCCATCATCGCCGGGGGCAAGGGAAGCGCGGGTGACAAGATCGAGGCGCTGAAATCCGCCGGGATCGCGGTTGCGGATTCTCCGGCATCACTGGGTACGACCCTGAAAGCGGCCCTCGGAAACTGATATTTCGTCGGCGCCCGGTTGCCAGACAAAGGATCCCGGGGTCAGTCGGCAGGACGACAGATCATGGCGCGGGCGGACGTATTCGTCCGCCTGCGATGAGTTATTAACAACTATAGAATTCACGGGTGGCATCAGCCCGGGGGGATCCGGTCCCGATTCCGCGGTGATGCTCCGTGAGCCACAACCACGCAGGCACACTTCATGGGTGTAGTACCAAGAGAACCGCAGGTCCGCGGGCATCCCGGCAGCGGAAAGAAGAAAACCCGGGGTCAGCCCAAGGGTCGCCAGGTTGACCCGGCGGCGCTTTCCGATATCCGCTCGCTGATCGGGCCGGATATCCGGCGCGACCTGCTGATCGAGTACCTCCACCGTATCCAGGACCGGTTCAGTCACATCGGTCCCGCGCACATTGCCGCACTCGCGGATCACATGAAGCTGGCACAGACCGAGGTCTACGAAGTGGCGACTTTCTATGCGCATTTCGATGTGCTCGCGGAAGGTGAGACACCTCCGCCGGAAGTCACCATCCGTGTCTGCGACAGCATCGCCTGCCAGCTGGCCGGTGCGGAACAGCTGCTGGGGGAACTGAAACGGGATGCAGGCGCCGATGTCCGGGTGCTGCGGGCTCCCTGCATGGGGCGGTGTGATACCGCACCGGTGGCCGAGGTGGGCCACAACCACATCTCATGCGCCGACAGTGCGGGACTCCTGCGGGCGGCCCGGGAACGCGATCTTCACCCCAGGCTGCCCGACTACCGCGACTTGGCGGCCTACCGGGCTGATGGGGGCTATGCGCTGCTCGGGTCCTGCCTGGCGGGCGAGCGCGACGCGCAGGAGATCATCGACTGCCTGAACCAGTCCTCGCTCGCGGGGCTTGGCGGCGCCGGGTTTCCCACCGGACGCAAATGGAGCATTGTCCGGGAATATCCCGGACCGCGCCTGATGGCGGTGAACGGCGACGAGGGCGAGCCGGGTACGTTCAAGGACCGTGTGTACCTGGAATCCGACCCCCACCGCTTCATCGAGGGCATGCTGATCGCCGCCTGGGTGGTGGGTGCCGAAAAGTGCTTCATCTATATCCGTGACGAGTACCCGGCCGTGGTGGCACTGCTCCGGGAGGAACTGGACGGGGTGAGGGAAGCGGGTCTTGCGGACCATGTGGAGCTCGAGGTCCGGCGGGGGGCCGGCGCATACATCTGCGGCGAGGAATCCTCCATGATCGAATCCATCGAGGGCAAGCGGGGGCTGCCCCGCAACCGCCCTCCCTACGTGGCGGAGGTGGGCATCTTCGGACGGCCGACGCTGGTGAACAATGTCGAGACGCTCTACTGGGTCCGTGACATCGTCGAAAAGGGCGCGGAGTGGTTTTCCGGTGCCGGCGTCCATGGCCGCAGGGGCTGGCGCTCCTACTCGGTATCCGGGCGTGTCAACCGCCCCGGTATGGTGCTCGCCCCGGCCGGGACCACGGCCAATGAACTGATCGAGAACTACTGTGGCGGCATGCAGGAGGGACACACGTTCAAGGGCTATCTCCCCGGTGGCGCGTCGGGGGGCATTCTGCCGGCCAGCCTTGGAGATGTGCCGATGGACTTCGGCACCCTGCAGGAATACGACTGCTTTATCGGATCGGCTGCCGTGGTGATCTTCAGCGACCGGGACAACATGAAGGACGTCGCGCTGAATCTCATGCGCTTCTTCGAGGATGAAAGCTGCGGCCAGTGCACTCCCTGCCGGGTCGGCACGGAAAAGGCCGTCAGACTGATGGAAAAACCTGCATGGGATACCGGCCTTCTGGAGGAGCTCGGCACGGTGATGGCGGACGCTTCCATCTGCGGTCTCGGCCAGGCTGCGGGCAACCCGATCCATTGTGTCCTTAAATACTTTAAAGAGGACCTATAAATGACTGATAAGATTAAATTTTATATCAACGGAGAAGAGGCCGAAGCAGAGCCGGGCCAAACTATCTGGCAGACGGCGAAGGCCCGTGACGTGGAAATTCCCCATCTGTGCTATGCCCCCAAGCCGGACTATCGGCCGGATGGAAACTGCCGCGCCTGCATGGTGGAAATCGAGGGTGAGCGGGTGCTGGCGGCATCCTGTCTCAGAACGCCGACGGAGGGAATGAAGGTGATCACGGACAGCCACCGGGCCAGGACCGCCCAGCGCATGGTGATGGAAATGCTGGTGGCGGATCAGCCGCCCAGGGAAAGTGCGCACGATCGCAACAGTCAATTCTGGCAATGGGCGGACCGGCTGGAAGTCGGCGACAGCCGCCTTGAGCCCCGGGCCCCGCACGCGCCGGATTCCAGTCATCCCGCCATGCACGTGGCCCTGGACGCCTGCATTCAATGCAACCTGTGCGTACGTGCCTGCCGCGAAGTCCAGGTCAACGACGTGATCGGCATGGCGAACCGCGGCGCACAGGCAAAGATCGTGTTCGACCAGGACGACCCCATGGGCCTGAGCACCTGCGTTGCCTGCGGGGAATGCGTGCAGGCCTGTCCCACCGGCGCGCTGATGGAATCCAGCCTGGTGGATTCCGCGGGGGTGGACCGGAACCTCGACTTGGATGAAGTCCACAGCGTCTGCCCGTATTGCGGCGTGGGCTGTCAACTCACCTACCGGGTCAGGGACAACGAGATCGTGGCGGTGGATGGGCGCGAAGGACCTGCAAACGCCAACCGCCTGTGCGTCAAGGGCCGCTTCGGATTCGACTACGTGAAGCACCCCCATCGCCTGACCACGCCGCTGATCCGCAAGGAGGGCGCCGCCAAGCACGGTGACCTGGACCTGGATCCCGCCAATCCCTGGACCCATTTCCGCGAGGCCAGCTGGGAGGAGGCTCTCGACCTGGCCGGCGGCGGCCTGTACAGAATCCGCGAGGATAGGGGGGGCGGTGCACTGGCCGGATTCGGCTCCGCCAAGGGTTCCAACGAGGAGGCCTACCTTTTCCAGAAGCTGGTGCGAACAGGCTTCGGTACCAACAACGTCGACCACTGCACACGGCTCTGTCACGCCTCATCGGTGGCCGCATTGCTTGAAGGGGTGGGATCCGGGGCGGTTTCCGCCCCCTTCAACGCGGTGAACGAAAGCGATTGCGTCATCGTCATCGGGGCCAACCCGGTGGAAAACCATCCCGTGGCGGCGACCTTCTTCAAGCAGGCCGCCAAGCGCGGAGACCTGATCGTGATGGATCCGCGCGGAACCGCCCTTAAGCGTCATGCCACGCACATGCTGCAGTTCAAGCCCGGGGCAGACGTTTCCATGCTGAACGCGATGCTCAACGTGATCATCACGGAAGGCCTGGTGAACGAGGAATACGTGGCCCGCCATACGG
Source organism: Gammaproteobacteria bacterium (assembly GCA_009842505.1). Lineage (GTDB taxonomy): Bacteria > Pseudomonadota > Gammaproteobacteria > Arenicellales > Poriferihabitantaceae > VYFG01. The sequence goes on along the minus strand of VYFG01000037.1, from coordinate 11,948 downwards.
AGGGATACGAGAACTTGAAGAAACACATCGTTTCCTTCACCCCCGAGGCCATGGCGCCCATCTGCGGCATCGATGCCCAGACACTGCGTACCGTGGCGCGCAAGTACGCCACCGCAAAGGCAGCCATTATCTTCTGGGGGATGGGCATATCCCAGCATATTCACGGCACGGACAACTCCCGCTGCCTGATTGCCCTGGCACTGGTGACCGGCCAGGTGGGCCGGCCCGGAACGGGCCTTCACCCGCTCCGTGGACAGAACAATGTCCAGGGGGCTTCGGATGCGGGGCTGATTCCGATGATGCTGCCGGACTACAACCTGGTCGACGTGCCGGATCTCCGCTCCCGCTTCGAGGATGCCTGGGGCACGACCCTGGACCCCCAGCGCGGGCTGACCGTGGTTGAGATCATGGATGCGATCCATGCCGGAAAGATCACCGGCATGTACATCATGGGGGAAAACCCGGCGATGTCGGACCCCGATGTGCAGCACGCCAGGGAAGCCCTGGCCAAGCTGGATCACCTCGTGGTGCAGGACCTGTTCCTGACCGAGACGGCATTCTATGCGGATGTCATTCTGCCGGCGTCCGCATGGCCGGAAAAGGACGGTACGGTCACCAACACCAACCGCCAGGTGCAGCTCGGACGGCCGGCCCTGGAAATTCCCGGGGATGCCCGCCCGGACTGGTGGCTGATCCAGGAAATCGCGCGCCGGATCGGACTCGACTGGAATTACGGCCACCCATCAGAAGTATTCGCAGAAATGGCCACCGTAATGCCATCGCTGAACAACATCACCTGGGAGCGGCTTGTGCGGGAGAACGCCGTCACCTACCCCTGTGATGCCCCCGATCTGCCGGGTAACGATATCGTGTTCGGGGACGGCTTTCCCACACCCAGCGGCAAGGGCAGGCTGGTACCCGCCAACCTGATTCCGCCGGACGAGCAGCCGGATGCGGATTTCCCCATGGTGCTAACCACCGGGCGCCAGCTCGAACACTGGCATACCGGGTCGATGACCCGGCGGGCCCGGGTGCTCGACCAGATCGAACCGGAAGCCGTGGCGGCACTGTCTCCAGCGCTGCTGGAAGAGATGTCGATCAGGGGCGGTGACAGGGTCCGGGTATCCACCCGCCGGGGCGTGATCGAACTGAAGGTGCGGGCGGATTCATCGGTGCCGGAGGGGATGGTTTTCATCCCGTTTTGCTACGCGGAAGCGGCGGCCAACACACTGACCAACCCGGCACTCGATCCGTTCGGCAAGATTCCGGAATTCAAGTACTGCGCCGCGCGGGTCGAGGCGGTTACCTGATACCCGTTCGCCCGCAGGAAAGCATCCGCACCCGTCATTCCGGCCTGGGCAGGCAATTTCCGGGGACGGGTTCCGCGGCGTAATACGGCCGCGGCTCAGGCGGTCATCATGAGATTCAGTGCGGGTTCCAGGAATTTGCCCGTGTATGAATCCCGTACGGTAATCACGTCTTCCGGGGTGCCGGCCGCGATGATTTCGCCGCCCCCGTCACCGCCTTCCGGGCCGAGATCGATAATCCAGTCCGCGGTCTTGATGACGTCCAGGTTGTGTTCGATGACGATGACGGTATTGCCATGATCCCTGAGGCGGTGCAGCACTCCGAGCAACTGGCGGATGTCATGGAAATGCAGCCCGGTGGTGGGCTCGTCCAGTACGTACAGGGTTCGTCCGGTGTCCCGCTTGGACAGTTCCCGTGAAAGCTTGATGCGCTGTGCCTCGCCGCCGGACAGGGTGGTGGCACTCTGGCCGAGGGTGATGTACCCCAGCCCCACATCCAGCAGGGTGTCCAGTTTCTTCCGGATCGCGGGGATCGCGGAAAAGAATTCCGCCGCTTCCTCCACCGTCATCTGCAGCACCTCGCTGATGTTGCGGCCCTTGAAGCGCACGTCCAGTGTTTCCCGGTTGTATCGCTCTCCCTTGCACACGTCGCAGGCGACATAGATATCCGGCAGGAAATGCATTTCCACCCTGATCATGCCGTCACCCTGGCAGGCCTCGCAACGGCCCCCCTTGACGTTGAAGGAGAACCGGCCGGGTTTGTAGCCCCTGGCCCTGGCTTCCTGGGTATGGGTGAAGATATCGCGAATGTGGGTGAACAGCCCCGTATAGGTTGCAGGGTTGGAGCGCGGGGTGCGTCCGATGGGGCTCTGGTCGATCATGATGATCTTGTCGAAGTGGTCCAGGCCGCTGATGTCTTCAAAAGGCATCGGGCTTCCCCGCTGGAGGTGGAGCTGGTGGGCGACGGCCGGATAGAGGGTTCCGTTCACCAGGGTCGACTTGCCGGATCCCGAAACGCCGGTCACGCAGGTCAGCAGACCCACGGGCACTTCGGCGGTCACCCCTTTTAAATTGTTGCCCCGGGCGCCGGAAACACGCAGAACCCGTCCGGGATCCATCGGGGTGCGCGTTGCCGGTACCGGGATGGTCTCCCGCCCGCTCAGGAACCGGGCGGTGATCGACCCGGGGTCGTGGATGAGCTTCTGCGGCGGTCCTTCGGCGACCACGGTGCCCCCGTGCTTGCCCGCGCCCGGGCCGATGTCCACGACGTAGTCCGCACTGAGGATGGCCCCCTCGTCGTGTTCCACCATGATGACGGTGTTACCGAGGTCTCTGAGGTGGAACAGGGTCTCCAGCAGCCGGTTGTTGTCGCGCTGGTGCAGGCCGATCGAGGGTTCGTCCAGCACATACATCACGCCCACGAGTCCGGATCCGATCTGGGAGGCCAGGCGGATCCGTTGGGCCTCGCCGCCGGAAAGGGTTTCCGCTGCACGGGCCAGGGTCAGGTAGTCCAGTCCCACATTGGTGAGAAATCCGAGGCGGGCCTTGATTTCATGCACGATCTTGGCGGCGATCTCGGCGCGTCGGCCCTCCAGTTCCAGGGAGGCAAAAAAAGTGAGCGCCCGGTCCACCGTCATGGCGGCGATGCCCTGGATCGTGTGGTTGCTGACAAACACGTGGCGCGCCGCCCGCCTGAGCCGGCTGCCGCCGCATGTCCTGCAGGGACGGGTGCTCATGTGGCGGGCCAGTTCCTCCCGTGCCGCGCTGGACTCGGTTTCCCGGTAGCGGCGTTCGTAATTGTTGATCACGCCCTCGAATTCATGCTTCTTCTGGAAGTGCGTGCCGTGCCGGAAATACACGAAATTGATTTTTTCGCGACCGCTGCCGTAGAGCACGAGATCCTGCTGCTCCCGCGTCAGCGTGTTGAACGGCTGGTCCACGCTGAATCCGTAGTGGTCCGCCAGGCAGGACAGCTGGGTGAAGAAGTAGGCGCTCCGGCGATCCCAGCCGCGGATGGCCCCGGCGGACAGTGACAGTTCCGGATCCGTCACGATACGGTCCGGGTCGAAGAACAGCATCACACCGAGTCCATCGCAGTCCTGGCAGGCGCCAGCGGGGTTGTTGAAGGAAAACAGTCTCGGCTCCAGCTCGGTCAGGCTGTACCCGCAATGGGGGCAGGCGAACTTGCTCGAAAACAGGAGGGTCTTCGACACCTGGCGGTCATCGCCGAGCACCGCGACCCGGGCGGTGCCGTCCGTGAGCGCCAGCGCGGTTTCGAAGGATTCCGCCAGTCGCTGCTGATTGCCGTCCCTGGCCACCACCCGGTCCACAACCACCTCGATGCTGTGCTTGTAGCGCTTGTCCAGCTTGGGCGGATCATCGAGTTCCACCGTTTCCCCGTCCACCACGGCGCGAATGTAGCCCTGGGAATAGAGTTCCCCCAGAAGCTGCTGGAACTCTCCCTTGCGGTCATTGACCACCGGTGCCAGCAGCATCAGGCGACGCTCACCGAGCGCCATGACCTGGTCCACCATCTGGCTTACGGTCTGGGCTTCCAGGGTGATGTCATGGTTCGGGCAACGGGGTTCTCCGATCCGGGCGAACAGCAGGCGGAGGTAATCATAGATTTCGGTTACCGTGCCGACCGTGGAGCGCGGATTGTGGGAGGAGGATTTCTGCTCGATGCTGATCGCCGGGGAGAGTCCCTCGATCAGGTCCACCTCCGGTTTCTCCATCATCGAAAGGAACTGCCGGGCATAGGTGGAGAGGGACTCGACATAGCGCCGCTGACCCTCCGCGTAAATGGTGTCGAAGGCCAGCGACGACTTTCCCGAGCCCGACAGCCCCGTGAAAACGATGAGCTGGTCCCTGGAAAGGTCGAGGTCTATTGCCTTGAGATTGTGCGTGCGCGCACCGCGAATGCGGATTTTTTCGGTGGACACGAAGCTGCCGGTCGGTCTGGACAAACCTGATACTATACGCCGTCTTTCAACTCCGAGCCAAACAAAAATTGCGTGAAGGAATGATTGCCGCCGGTCCGATGAATGCCATGGAACGGCGATCGGTGCTGGCGCTGTCCGGCGTGATTTCCTCGCGCATGTTCGGGCTCTTCCTGCTGCTGCCGGTACTGGCGCTGTATGCCGCTGCCATGCCGGGCAGCACGCCGTTCCTGGTGGGGCTTGCCCTTGGGATCTACGGATTGACCCAGGCCCTGTTCCAGCTGTCTTTCGGCATGTGCTCGGACATTTTCGGCCGCAAGGGCGTGATCACGCTCGGACTCCTCGTTTTCATCGCCGGCAGCGTGATCGCCGCCCTTTCTGACACGCTGTCGTGGCTGATCGCGGGCCGCGCGATCCAGGGAGCGGGAGCCGTGTCCTCGGCGGTCCTGGCACTGACAGCGGACCTGACCCGAGAGGAACAGCGCACCAAGGCCATGGCACTGATCGGAATCAGTATCGGTGCGGTGTTCCTCACGTCCATGGCGCTGGCACCCGTGCTGTCCCTGTACATCGGAATCCCGGGGCTGTTCTGGCTGACCGCGGGTCTTGGGGTCGTGGCGCTGTTGCTGCTGCACGGCGTTGTGCCGTCCCCTTCCAGGCATTTGCGGCATCGCGATGTCACGCCCACCGCCAGCCGAATGCCTGCGGTCCTGCGCGATCCGCAGTTGCTGCGCCTGAATGTCGGTGCCCTTGTCCTGCACCTGGTGCTGACGGCCCTTTTTGTGGTGTTGCCTGCCGAATTGTCCCGCATGGGGGACATGACATTGCACGAACACTGGAAAGTCTATTTTCCGGTACTGCTGCTGTCCGTGATCGGCATGGTGCCCCTGATCGCCGCGGGTTCCAGGGCGGACAGGATTGCACCCATGTTCCGGGTCGCCATTTTCCTGCTCCTGGCGGGGCTTGGCGGGATGGCGCTGGTGACGTGGGGTGATGGCGGTCCCTTCCTGTGGCTGCCTGCCTGCCTGTGGGTGTTTTTCTGCGGCTTTAACGCCCTGGAAGCCATGCTGCCCTCCCTGGTTTCACGGGTGGCGCCGGCAGCGGACAAGGGGACGGCCATCGGCGTCTTCAATACCTTCCAGTTCTTCGGCGTGTTCGCAGGCGGCGGCCTGTCCGGCTGGATGACGGGACAATACGGCGCCGGTGCGGTTTTTCTCCTGTGCGCGGCACTGGCGCTGGCATGGCTGGCCATTGCCTGGCTGTCCCCGGCGTTCCGTCTTTCATCCTCACGGGTGATCCATGTCGGGAATCCCTCTGATTACTCGCACGTGGAAGCCCTGGTTGATAGAATACGGGCTGTCCGGGGCGTCCAGGAGGTCACCATCGTTCGCGGCGAGGCACTGGCGTACCTCAAGGTCGATGACAGGGAACTGGATACCGCCGCACTTCAGAAACTTGACCAGATACGGGGAGATTAAGCGCCATGCCCAGCAGAGGAATCAACAAGGTTATCTTGGTGGGTAACCTGGGACGTGATCCGGAAATCCGCTACACCCAAGGCGGTGATCCCATTGCCAGTTTCAGCGTGGCCACCAGTGAGTCATGGAAGGATCGGAACACCGGTGATACCCGGGAGAATACCGAATGGCATCGCGTTGTGATGTTCCGCGGCCTGGCAAAGGTCGCCGAGGACTGGCTCAGGAAGGGGCAGCAGGTGTATATCGAAGGCCGGCTGCGAACCCGGAAATGGCAGGACCAGAGTGGCCAGGACCGCTGGACGACAGAGATCGTCGCCAACGAGATGCAGATGCTTGGTGGACGTGGCGGCAGTGGCGGAGGAGGAGATGACTATGACCAGTCCGCGCCATCCCGACCGGCATCCGGTGCACCCGCAGAATCCCGGGAAGGCGGCACCCAGCAGCCCAAGGGGGCGTTTGACGATTTCGACGACGATATCCCGTTCTAGATTGAACTTCCAGAGCCTGAACGATCTTTCCTGTTGTTTATAAAGGGATCGGAGAAAAATCAGTCAAGGACTACCGGGTACATTGGAGCCTGTACTTGCCCATGACCTTGCTGACCCGCAGGGAAATGGCCTCGATCCCCTTGAGGCGCCGCTTCTCCCGCTGAGTCGCCGCCACCACCCGGTCACACTGTCCGTGTATGGCGTAGTCGGTCTGCGGTTTCATGCTCCGGCGGTCAGCTCCTCCGTATAGATATCGATTTGCGTCCTCAACCACTGTCGAAAAAGCCTGAATGCCAGGTGTTGCTCCGAGTGTTGGCGGTAGATCAGGTAGTAGCTCAGATCCTGCAGCCTGATATCGAATGGCTCGACCAGGTCACCGGCATCGATCTCCGCCTGTATCAGCGGGCTGCTGACGAGCACCAGCCCGTGGCCGTCGACGGCCGACTACACGCGTACATTGGGATCGACGATAACCGGGCCATCGGTCGCATGCGCCGGGTCGAGACCGGCTCGCCACAACCACTCCGGCCAGAGGTCGTTGCCCGCCTGGTCGCGCAATTGCAGAAAACCACACTGTTCATCACCCACGATCTCGACGAGGCGATCCGCATCGGTCACCGCATCGCGATCATGAAGGACGGCATCATCGTGCAGACATCCGGTGGAGTTCGCCGATCATTCGCGACGTAGGCGGGGAGCCGGCGGGATACCGGTCTATCGGATGATTCCCAGGTCACGGCCGACCTGCGCGAATGCCGCGATTGCCCGGTCCAGGGTTTCGGTGTCATGGGCCGCCGACATCTGGGCGCGAATCCGGTCCTGCCCCCGGGGAACCACCGGAAACGAGAATGCGGCCACCAGGACACCCTTCAGGCGCAGTCCGTCGGCAAAATCCTGGGCCAGTCTCGGATCGCCCAGCATCAGGGGCACGATTGGATGTTCCCCCGGCAGGAGCGTAAACCCCAGAGCGGACATTTCAGTGCGAAAACGGTTCGCGTTGTGCCACAGGTGCTCGCGCAGGCTGCCGGATCCGGCGATCAGTTCCAGGGCGCTCAGGCTGGTCTGCGCGATGACCGGGGCCAGGCTGTTGGAAAACAGGTATGGGCGTGCGCGCTGGCGCAGCCATTCGACGATCTCCGATCGTGCCGAGACATAGCCGCCGGCGGCGCCGCCGAGCGCCTTGCCGAGTGTGCCGGTGAGAATATCCACCTGTCCGGCGACACCGCAGTACTCCGGTGTGCCGCGGCCCGATGCGCCCACGAATCCGGTCGCATGGCTGTCATCCACCATCACCATGGCGTCATAACGTTCGGCGAGCTCGCAGATCGTCCTCAGATCGGCGACATGACCGTCCATCGAAAACACCCCATCAGTGGCAATCAGCCGGTACCGGGCGTCCTCCGCCTCAACCAGTTTCGCTTCCAGATCAGCCATGTCGTTGTTCGCGTAGCGCAACCGCTTGGCCTTGCAAAGGCGGATACCGTCGATGATTGAAGCATGATTCAGCGTATCGGAAATGATCGCATCCTCGGGACCGAGGAGGGCCTCGAAAAGACCCGCATTGGCGTCAAAGCAACTCGGAAACAGGATGGTCTCTTCCATACCCAGGAATACGCTCAGACGCCGCTCCAGGCGCTTGTGCGGCAGTTGGGTGCCGCAGATGAACCGTACCGACGACATGCCGAAGCCGTATGCGTCCAAAGCGTCCCTCGCTGCCTGAACCAGGGCGGGATGGTTGGACAGGCCCAGGTAGTTGTTCGCGCAGAGGTTGATGCAGGGTACCCCGGACTGGAGCATGATTTCTCCCTGCTGGGGCGATGCGATGATCTGTTCCTGCTTGTACAGACCCTCCGCTTTCAGGGACTCGAGCCGGGCGCTGAGGTCACTGGTGAATGTTCGTTTCATGCGTCTGCCTTCATCGCCCGGATCCTGCAGTGGCCTGGTACGGCCTCACCACTCCATCACCACCTTGCCCGCGTTGCCCGAAAGCACCGCCGCGAATCCCTCCTCAAAGTCGTCGATGGAAATCCGATGGGTAATGATCCCGTCCAGGTCCAGACCGCTTTGCACCAGCGCGATCATCTTGTACCAGGTTTCATACATTTCGCGGCCGTAGATGCCTTTCACGTTCAGCATCTTGAATATGATCTGGTTCCAGTCCACAGCGAATTCGGTGGGTGCGATACCAAGCAGTGCAATCTTGCCGCCGTTGTTCATCACGTCGATCATATCCCGCATAGCCGGGGCCGCACCGGACATCTCCAGACCGACATCGAACCCTTCGGTCATCCCGATGCTCTTCATGACGTCGGCAAGGTCTCTCTCCGCGGGATTCACCACATGCTCCACGCCCATGGATCTGGCAAGGGCGAGGCGGTACGGGTTGATGTCCGTGATGACCGTCTTGCGCGCGCCGACCTTCTGGGCGACTAAGGCGCCCATGATGCCGATGGGTCCGGCCCCGGTGACCAGAACATCCTCGCCGACCAGGTCGAAACTCAAGGCCGTGTGCACGGCGTTTCCGAACGGGTCGAAAATCGCCGCGATCTCGTCGGGAATGTCGTCCGGAATGGGCACGACATTGTCTTCCGGAATCACCACGAACTCGGCGAAACTGCCGGGGCGACTGACTCCGATTCCGATCGTGTTGCGGCACAAGTGTCCCCGTCCGGCCCGGCAGTTCCGGCAGGTTCCGCACACGACATGGCCTTCCGCCGAAACCCGTTGGCCGATCCCGTACTTACGCGCATCAGGGCCGGCGCCGACGATTTCGCCACAGAACTCGTGGCCGACCACCATCGGAACGGGGACAGTCTTCGCGGACCACTCGTCCCATTTCCAGATGTGGGCGTCAGTTCCGCAGATCGCCGATTGCCGCACCCGTACCAGCACTTCCCCGGGGCCAGGCTCCGGGACGGACACCTGCTCCATCCAGAGCCCCGCCTCTGGCCTGGATTTCACCAGGGCCTTCATTTGCCGGTCGTTCATGTCATCACTTCGAAGGCTTGCTTTGGGTTGTGCCGTTACCTCCGGGTAGCACTCCTTCTCCAGGAGTCCGCGCCCGCGTGTAATCGGTCTGTATTCATGTACAAAACGTATCACCCGTGAGCAACGGCCGCAAGAAGAGTACGTTGGAGAGCAACCACGACATCCGGCTATCCGTTGATCATGGCCTTCCGCGGCGGATCGGATTCATATCTGCCTGCAGGGCAGGGGGATACCAATCGGGCTTTCCGGAATTCTCCCATGCCCGGCATGGGTGCTCCCACGGTTGCTGCGCCGGGTATACCGGATTCTCGTTCACTTGGATATCATTCGGGTCACTTGCCCGATACTCTCCGGAGCGCGAAAACACATGCAAAAAGACTACTTCAGGCACAAGGCCGGCGATTACGATCAGTCGGAGTGCAGGGTCAACAACGTGGACAGGATCGCCGACGCCATCCAAAGCCGGGTCCGATTCCTGCCCGGGATGCACATTCTCGATTTCGGTTCGGGAACAGGCCTGTTGCTGCAAAGGGTTGCCCCGCTGGTGGAGCGTATCACTGCGGTGGATATTTCCCCTTCCATGAACGCCCAACTCGAAAGCAAACGGGGGCAACTTCCCTGTGAACTGGACATCAGGGAAATGGATTTGACCCGGGAAACCCTGGACCAGCGGTTTGACGGCATTATATCGTCCATGACCCTGCACCACATCGAGGATATTCCCGGATTGCTTGCCAGGTTTCACGGACTGCTGAATCCCGGAGGGTTCATTGCCCTTGCCGACCTCGACAGCGAGGACGGCTCATTTCACGAAGAGGATACCGGGGTATTCCACTTCGGTTTTGATCGTGGATGGCTGGAGGATACTGCGCGGCAGGCCGGTTTCGATTGCGTGGGCATGGTGACGGCCAGCGCAATAAGCAAACCTGACCGGGAATATCCGGTGTTCCTGCTCACCGCGACAGCCTGAAGGCCGCATCCGAAACCAGCTCCGGCCCAGTTTCCGGTAGCCGTGGTCACCTGATGAGGCCCGGCATGACATTCCGGGGGGCACTTCCCGATCAGACTGATGAGAACCAAGTTTTGATGGCGTCTTGCAGGGGAGTTCCCATAAACTCAGGGCAGTTTTTCATTGCGCAATAGAAAATCCGAACGAGAAGAGACATGTCAACCGAAGATAACCAGTTCCAGGTCAGCGACTATCCCGAGACGGAAGTCCGCCGGGAAAACATGCCCGACAACCCTTTCACGTTGTTCTCACGCTGGTTTGACGAGACGCTGGACTCAGGGCTGCCGGAACCCAACGGCATGGTGATCGCCACCATGGGCGATGCCGGCATGCCGAGCCAGCGTACGGTGCTGTTGAAGTCATTCGATGAGGGCGGCCTGTATTTCTATACCAACTATCACAGTCGGAAGGCGCGGGAACTGGCGGCGAATCCGAGGGTCAGCTGCCTGTTCCCCTGGCTGGCACTGCATCGACAGGTGGAAATCCAGGGAACTGTATTGAAAGTGGACCGGGATAATTCTGCCCAGTATTTCGCAACCAGGCCCAGGGGGAGCCAGGTGGGGGCCTGGGCTTCCCGGCAAAGCGAGCCATTACCGGATCGGAGCGCCCTGGAAGAACAGGTGCGCGTCATGGAGAAGCGTTTTGTCGGGGGAGAAGTACCGCTGCCGGAATTTTGGGGAGGGTACTGCGTCAGGGCGGATCGGGTGGAGTTCTGGCAGGGCAGGGCGAGCCGTTTGCATGACCGTTTTGTCTATACCAGGGATCTTTCCAACGAGGCGCAGTGGGATATTGAGCGGCTATATCCATAGCTCAGGACACTCCGCGTGTTCAGGATGATGGAATGCGGGATACCCTACGGGTATTCCACATCATCGGTGCGATCGCACACTTCGTATGCCAGTTGATCGCCGGACCCGAGAGATCGAACCGGTGCTGAAGGAAGTGGATACGCAGCATCCGCTCGTTTCCGATGGGCCACCGATCCACGCATTCCCCGGCTTTGGATAGAACAGTTCCATGGCTTCGGCCAACTCCTTCCAGGGAATGTTCTTTTTCATGTCATCCGTGATAGGTTTCTTGCGTGTCTCCTTCTTAGTATTTGACCAAACCGACATCGGAAAGAGTGGCCTAGCGCATGGAATGAATCACTGTTGAATAGAGCCAGGATACGAGCCGTTTGTTCCCTATCAGGGCTTGGTATAAGTTCCGCGCCCCGTTAGAATTCCCATTCGGCAGGCTGGCCAAGGGATTTGCGCTGACTGTCACCGCGGAGAGGTGTCTGAGTGGTCGAAAGAGCACGCCTGGAAAGTGTGTGTACGTTAATAGCGTACCGGGGGTTCGAATCCCCCTCTCTCCGCCACCGCCGTGCAGTTGCGCATGGTCAGATCCCTGTCAAAGCAGGTTAATTTCCGTTGTCCGGAGCAGGGATACTGGTTTCACCGCAAGGTCCGTTGTCTGTAATCCGGACACCGCTCCCAGATATTGCCGTTCTATGGATATCCAGATGGCGATTTCTTTTACGCCTGAGCCCCCAACGAGTTCCATTTCAAAGGCAATTAACCCGGGGGATTTCAAATACTCGTACCCGACAAATATTGTCATCGACCGAGAACGGGCCGGAAGACAGGTGTTTTGTCGGTATTTCCAGAGCGATTCTGAGTCAGTTGTTTCAGCAAACTGTTATGTAGTGTCAGGCAGAAAACCCCGATTTTCGGCGGCATTCCGGCGTGAATCCATTC
>VYFG01000155.1 GCA_009842505.1 Gammaproteobacteria bacterium | reverse complement strand
TAGCCTCCGGTCAGGCAGGAACCTGCTTGGCCGGGGAATTTTGCAAGTACCTCTCTTTCCAAACCGGTGCGGTCGGGACAGGTAATAACCACGCCCTTGGTTAACCACCCGCGCCTGAATTGAATAAATACGCTTGCAATTGGATTACGGATTTCCTGTGAAAACTATATCTTGAAATACACAACCGATGAAAGAAAAAAAATGTCCGTCAAGGCACAACCAAGCAAGCTCGTTCAAGCCATGAAGTCAGAAAGTCTGAACCTATCCCGTTCTGTAAGGCGGGCTTACCGGGACTGGAATGTTGATGGCCGCTTGGCTCGCCTTGATGACTGGTTTGACAGAAGTCGAAAGGCCGGACCTGATGGTGATTCATATGACCACACTGAGACGGTGAACGATTACTACGATCTATGTAGCGAGTTCATGCGATTCGGATGGAACGAGTCGCTACACTTTGCGCCATTGAAGCCGAAGGAGACGCTGGAGGAGGCTATCGTCAACCATCAGCGTATGATGATCAAACAGCTTAGACTCCAAGAGGGAATGAGAGTCGTAGACATCGGCTGTGGACTGGGAGGTCCTATGCGGCGGGTCGCCAGAGAATCCGGCGCGAACGTTGCCTGCCTCAACAACAACAAACATCAGCTGGAAGATGCCAGAAGGAGAAACCTCAATGCGGGACTCGATCACAAGGCGGAGTACATTGAATGTAACTTCATGGATATGAGCACCATCGAAGCCAACTCGTTTGATGCGGGTTATGCAATCGAATCGACCTGTCATGCGCCTGACAAGAAACGCGCGTTTGCGGAGATTATTCGTGTGCTGAAGCCAGGAGCGCTGTTCTGGGGCCAGGAAATGTGCATGACGGAAAAGTTCGACCCGGACAACAGCGGTCATCGGGCAGTCAAAGAAAAGCTCATGCAGGGAATCGCCTTGAACGACATCGCCACGTTCCCGGAAGTGGATCGTGCCCTCGAGTCGATCGGATTCCAAATCATCGAGGCGGGAGATTGGGATGTTAAGGACGGTTCGGGTACACCCTGGTGGCAGCCCATGGAAGGTCAGAGCGGGACGTTGCGCAATGCATTTCGCAGGACACCATTGGGTCGCAAGGCAATAATAGCCAGCCTGCGTTTGGCGGAAACCTTCAGGTTCTTCCCCAAGGGTACCGCAGCCGTTGTCCACTTCATGAGTAGAACAGCTGAGGCATATGTCGCGGGCGGAAGGATGGGAATATTCTCGCCGCTTTACTGCTTCCTTGCCCGCAAACCCGATTAAGTCAAGGGAAGTTCCGGCGCCCGAATCGGATGGACCATCTCCAAAGGCGGATGGCCTTGTGAATCGGGGAGCTTGCACGCAACAAGTAGTAACCCAGCGCCGCCACCGCATTCGCCGTGGCACTTGCCAAATCCGCCCATCAGGCGAGCGTCCGTCCCCGCCCAACTCCTGATCATACCGAGCGTCTCCGGACCCGGAGGTCAGGGCATATCAGGCGGGTAATTCGTGTCTCTGCTCGGCAATGCGGAACTTCAGCTTCTTGTTCGGCTTCATGGACGGGAGGGGGCTGAATCCAAGCACATAGTTTGAGGGAGACACCTTGAGAGTAAAGTAGTGCGCCACGATGATCACGTTGGCTGCCAGTTGCAGCATCATCCATTTGGAACCGAGACACATGTGCGTACCCAGTCCATACGGTGCGTACCCGGGACCACGGTGCTCATTGCGTGGAGGCAGATAGCGGTCGATATCGAATTCATAGGGGTTCGTGAAAACCTCATCCATATAGTGCGACGCGGTCTGGGCAATATTGATGGTTGTGCCTGCCTGCAGTTCATAGCCGCTGACCACGCATGTATTCATTACGGTGCGCAAAGCCAACGGAACGATCGGATACATGCGGAGGCACTCCATGAGAAAGCGATGGGTGATATCAATCTTGGCAGGAGTGAAATCGCTGCCCTTGGGGTCGCCGTTGGCAAACAGGGCATCCGCCTCGCCCTGAATTTTTTCCTGGAATTCAGGTTGCGACGCCATGGCGTAAAGGGCAAAGCTGAAACAATCGCCCAGATACACGCTGGCGATGAGCGCCGCTGACAGATGGAAACGAAGATTCGATTCCGGCATCAATTGCGGATCGCTTCCGTGAAGGCTCAGCAGGTCATCCGCAAGATTCCGCGGGCAATCCACCCGTTGGGCTGACGTATAGACACTCTGGACCCGTTCCAGCAGCATGTCCACCGCCGACGCCTTGCGTTTCATGCCTGGGGTCTTCAGCATGAATTTTGGCAGGGTCTTTGCGATCTGGGTGTTGAGCGCCCGTTCCTTGTAGGTCGACAGATCCTCGAAGAGATCCTGTGAATCGACGCTGATGAACAAGGGCGAAATTTGCGTATTCATCATTCGACGGCAAAAGGGCGTTGCCGGGTAGCTGTCGCCAACCTTCCAGTCCGCCATGTATGTGCGTGCCTGCTGGTAGACCTGGTCCAACTGGGTTTCCAGTCTTTTGCGCGAATAGGCCGGGGACAAGGTCCTGCGCAGTCGAAAATGGTCGGCGCCATCTAGGGAAGGCAACACGCCCGATGCACCATACACTTTCTCAAAGTCGGCAAAATAGTCCCTGGACCTGAAATGCATCCGTCCGTGCCGATGTACCCAGCGGTTTGCTTCCGGTCCGGCAAGGAATATCATCGGTTTCGAAAAGGGGAGGCGGGCCATGAAGACCGGGCCATACTCCTTTGCCAGGTCCCCGAGAACCGCGGGCACGTTGCCCTTGCGAAAATTTCGATTGCGCAGCAGTCGAGGCAGCGAGATTTTCGGAATCTGCTTGGTCAGATGGGAGCGTCCCATCATCGGATTGGCGATGTTCTGTTCGACCGCGTCCGCTAGAGAACGGGCAATCAAGTCCATCTTGCAGATGAACTTGATTCGCTCTTCCGTCTTGTCGTCGAGCTCGAATATGAAACGGAAGACGTCGCAAGTCTGGATCAGGCAAATGATGATGACGTCCCTCGGGTCCGGAATCGCGTCGGCGAAAATCGCCTCCCGGATACGATGCTTGATGAATTGGTTCGAATCGATTTCCTGGGAGGCGCCGTACATGCCCTCCGGCAATTTGCCCGAAGCCAGTGTCCAGAACTCGCCATCGTGGTGTTCAAGGATTCCAAGATCAACCAGATGATCCAGCGTCAGATCTATGATCGGCTCCGCGTAGACAACGAGTCTTTCAATCCAGTACTGGGCATTGTGTTGAACCGGTTCGTTCACGATATCCTTCAGAATGAGGTCCAGGGCAGGAATTCCCGTCTCTGTCGGATCCACAATGAGCAGTGCCTCCATGTCCGTGTCGATGCGCGACTGGAAGGAGAGTTCCGCAATCGCCGCGCCGGTGACGGCGCAGTTCAGTTCCCAGCCGGGTATCTGGTGAAAGTAGCCGTTCTGCTCGTTGAGCAGCATCAGCATGAGTTCATCGAGCAAAGTTAGCGGTTGAGTATCCAAGTCCCCGATAGCATTATTCATTTGCCATGACCCTCCTGTATCTGAAGCCGCGATACGGTGCGGGCATCGGAAAAATCATGTGATGCCCAACCCTGAGACTGGATAGATTGTCCTTTTCCAGATGTGATGCCCAGATCATGCAGTGTGTGGTTCATGACGTATTCCGTCCAAATAACCATGCACAGCCTCCCTGTGGATTTAACTGCCACCTCCATGATTGACTGATGCCTCGACAATCTTGACCGCACCCGCAGGGACCGGAAACGCCGAAGTTGATTTCCACGATACTATGGGCTGAACTTTGAAGTTTTGCAGCGAAATGTTTGGCTGATTGATTCACCCTCCGGTGCCGTTCCGACCTGGAATCAGGTAATGGAAGATTTTGCTATTGAGAACATGAGAGGGCGGGGCTCCTCTCGAAAAAAATACGATCTGCCAGCCGCCACAGGAAATGCCCATGCTCACATTTCTCTCCGCAAATTGCACTAGCAAGGCATGCAGACACGGAGCACCTCGGGCTTGCACTGTCGGAGTTTCCGGAAGTCTCATGACCTCTGTCGATTTGGCAACTAGTAAAGCCACACCATGACCGACTGATCTCGACTTTGTACAACTGCTTTGGATAATACCCCTACTGGGGTGGTATTTCCAGTGAAAGTGCAGGAGCTGAAAGTGCAGGAGCCAGCGGGAGCGCCAGGGACCGGGCTTCCTGTCGGATAACCGGCCACCTGGCCACGGCCACGGTAATTTCTGCGGATGCCCGCAAGGGCTCTCCTTGTCAACGACCATGGCTCCGTCGTCAGGATTTCCAAGGACGGGAAACAGGCTCCCGGATCCCGAATTTCATCGGGAAATCCCGTGGCGTTCATATCCACAACGAAAACAGGGTCACCAGCAACGTAAGGACTGTCACCGCAATGAAGAACGCGATACCCACCCAGATGAAGATATTGTCCATGAAACAATGCCGCGATATCTTTCAGCCGCTAATCAACACCTTTCTCTTCGACAGCTAATTCTTTCCCGCAGGATGTAAATTCGGAGTAAGCGTACGGTAAATTTTCCGCAAAGAACGAACCCGCCACGCTCTCGAGGGGGTAGGCGCCAGGCTGGCTGGCAGTCCATGCCGTACCCGGATAGTGCCGGGCCACCCTGCATCGGACCGGTCCCCGGTGCCTCTTTCCAGATCCGGTGGTCAGGTCCGGACACGTCCTTCACAGGGTGCTGAGCGGCCTACTGCAACACATCCGCCAGGGGCCACTGGCCATCCCCGAGCCACCGGGGAATGGGCGCCTTTCAGTGGCCGGTCACGTCTCTGGGAGTTCTCTGTCCTGGCTGTCCGGGTAGAACTGCCTGCAGTAACGCCGGTACTTGCTGATCTCTCCGTCAGAACCGCAGAGCCTCGGGCGGGGCCGGTAATGCTTCTGTTCCCAGATGACGACATCCTGCATCACGTCATGTCCCTGGGCTCTGATGATGATCTTGTTCATGATCCGGGTCCGCAGGCGGGGGGGAAGAAAGCGCATGCCGATGATCGGTCGTTTGGGATTGCGGAGTTGCCGCAACTGGCTAACCAGCGTCAATTCGACCAGTTCACCATCGACCGGCGTTGCCAGCACCCACAGCCGGGATTCCATGTTGATGGCGTGTTCTCGGACCTCGACATAAGAATACCCGAGCCCGTGTACATGGGTAACGGCGGAAACATCGTATTCGAAGCGCACGATCCCGGCGATTTTCTGGGAACGCCTGAAGACGAAGCTGCTCTTCAGCCAGGAACCGTCAACCGACACCGAACCGGTCTGGTCCACGCCGCCATAACCGTGCACGTAGCGCAGGTGCCCCAGGTCCACGGAGTTCTCGGTGGTTTCCTGGGGATGCCCCGTGAATCGGGCACTCCAGAATTCCAGGTCGCTCCAGTCGTCACCGGTTGGCGGCGCATCGGGCAGGTTCCATTGGGGCGGGCGTCCGCCATGGCCCCACCAGGCGAAGACCAGGCCCAGGATTTCCCTGGTTTCGAACACCTCCAGCCTGGCGGATCCCGGCGCCGGCGCGAACGGGGTCGCCACGCACTGGCCGGTGACATCGTACTCGTACCCGTGAAAGGGGCATACGAGGCAGCCGTTGCGCACCCGCCCGCCGGCCTCGGGGCCGAGATCGGAACCCAGGTGCGGACAGACCGACCGGGCCACGCAGACGTCGCCCTGCCCATTGCACCAGACAACGACCTGTTCGCCAAGCCAGGTTTTCTTGAACAGCGACTCTTTCTCGATCCGCTCGCGGCTGGCGATGAAATACCAGCCCTCGGGAAACGGGTAAAGCACGGCTGCTGCCCTGTGATCACCTGGCGCTGTATTCATCTGCAATGGTGCTGTCCGGGTCTGATGACTGCGGTTTCCGCCACTGGATTTTCGGCTTGATTGGGAAAGGATTCCTTCCCCGGCAGGGGGCGAGGGAATACCGGGGAAAATCCGGCACGCGTCCGCGAAGACATGGCGCAGAAATTTTTTCCGATTGTAACCTGCCGGATTTCATCGAAGTTCCGACAAATCAGTTGATTTCCCACGGTCAGTATCAAGCGGACAAGGGGCCCGGTGACGGGGGCCACGGAGATTCCGCCACCCTTCCCCGACCGGTTTCCGCCAACAGGGCGCCGACCGGCCCTACCGCAACGCGCGACGGATGCCGACTTCCATGAACCGCTTCGTGCACGCCGGCCGGCAGGCTACCGGGGACCGGTCACGGCACGATTTCCTGGCCAGCACGCGGAAGGCCGCGGGTCATTGCGGCGAACAGGAACCTGAGGCCCGAATTCGACCGCGACAGTGCGTTCGAGGCAACCACGACCGCCTTGACGCTTTTGCGCGAAATCTTGACATCCTGGCCATTCCTGAAGGCCGGGTACCTGTGAATACGCCGGAGTGTCAACACCGCCATCCCCAGCGACCACAGGCAAAACCGGCGTATGCCCGTCTCGTGGCGGGGAATCAGCAGGACATACTTGAGCGCCCCCGTCAGGTGGTGGATTGAAATGGCCACCAGTTCACTCAGCCCCCGGACGAATCCCGGGTCCGCCTGACCCGGGGTCAGCGAGCGGAGTTCGATACCCGTGGAGGAAAAGACATCCCGCGGCAGCCAGCATACCCCCCGGCCACGGTCGTCCCACATGTCCTTGAGTATGTTGGTCATCTGCAGCCCCTGGCCGAAGGAAGTGGACAGCGCGTACAGGTCATCGCGCCGGGCATTGATTTCTCCGGAATATTCGCAGAACAGATCCGTGAGCATTTCACCGACAACGCCGGCCACCACGTAGCAATACCGGTCGAACCGGCGGATGTCATGCAGTCCCTCCAGGCTGGCCTTGCGCTGGAATTGCGCCATGCCCTCGGTCATGATCTTGATGCAGCGCCGGATCGCCGCACGCTGCGCGGGACGGAGGCTGCTGGTCACCCGGATCACACTGGCCGTGTTCGCGACGAGGTCACGCTCGTATTCGGTCGACCTCGGCGAAAGTGCCGCGCCGAGATTCCGTGAAAAATCCGACGGATCCTCACGACCCTCGATGACATCGATGAAGTGCCCGTAATACCGGTCCTTCTGCTCAGGCGACAGGGCCGGCTCATCCTCAATCGTGTCCGCGATCCTGCAAAGGAGATAGGCATTGCCGACCGCAATGCGCAGTTCATGGGGAAGTTGCGGAATGGTAAAGGCGAACGACCGCGATACCTCCTCCAGGATCTTCTCCTGGTACTCGAGATCGTTCCCCATCCCGATTTCGGGGTCTGCCGTTCGATTCATGGCGGTATCGGCTGCGCTTGTTTTCAGTGGGCTGGCGGCAACGGTAATTCGGACATTAGCATTACAGCACCACGTTTTCCATCCGGACCCAGGCGGATGAATCGGCATGGCCGGCCGCAGGCTGTCTTCCGCATGGCGGGACCGGCCTGCCGAAGGCTGCCGACAACTATCGCGATCATGCCGGCCGTCGTGGTAGATTGTCCTAAGCCTGTGCGGTTGATCCGGTTCGGTCACCGGCCCGGTCGCACGGGCATCCGCGCAATTTACGCGCGCTTGTGCTTACGACTGCCTGAACCAGAAACCATGAATAAAACCGGGCCATGATCATGAAGAAGTTTTGGTGCCTGTGCCTTGCCGTCGCCGCCTTGCCGGCCGGATTTGCGGCTTTCGGGCAAACCCCGGAAGAACGGGGCCTGGAAATCGCCATTGCCATGGATGAGCGGGACAGCGGCTGGCGGTATTTCAGCGCCGACATGGAGATGATCCTGCGAAACCGGGCCGGCAGGGAGAGCCGCCGCAGAATCACCAACCGGCAGTTCGAGGTGGACGGCGACGGCGACAAGTCCCTGTCGCTGTTCCGGGAACCCAGGGATGTTGCCGGCACCGCCATGCTGACATTCGCCCATGGCCTCGAGCCCGATGACCAGTGGCTCTACCTGCCCGCCATCAAGCGGGTCAAGCGCATCTCCACCAGGAACAAGTCCGGCCCGTTCATGGGCAGCGAAATCGCCTACGAGGATATCGGTTCGCCGGAAGTGAAAAAATACTCGTACAGGTACCTCGGCGATGAACCCTGCGGGCAATACGAATGCTACAAGCTGGAGCGCCATCCACAGTACGAGGGTTCCGGCTATACCCGCCATATCAGCTGGGTGGACAAGGCCGAATACCGGCTGATCAGGATCGAGTTCTACGATCGCAAGGATGCATTGCTGAAGACCATGGATTTCATCGGCTACAACGAGTACCCCGGCGGCTACTGGCGCGCCGACCGGTTCGAAGTCACCAACCACCAGACCGGAAAATCCACCACCCTGCTCTGGCGTAACTACGACTTCGAAACCGAACTCCATGAAAAGGATTTCAACCACAACGCGCTCAAGCGGCTGCGATAATGGTGCCGGACATCGCGCGCGGGATGACCAGGGGCAGGATGTTCCGCGCGTTACTGGGTGCAGCCGCACTTGCATTCCACGCCCTCTCGTTCGCCGGCGAGGTTGCGGTCAGTGTGGCCATGGAACTGGAGCTGCAGGCATTCGTCTCGAATCCGGCCGGCTCCGGTCGGCACGATGACAACTTCGCCGTCAGCCTCGAGCCGGATTTCCGGGGCGATTTCGACGACGGCAATACGCTCTGGCGATTCGTTCCGTTCGGCCGCTGGGACAGCCGTGACCCGGAGCGGCGCCATGGCGACATCCGGGAAATGTACCTCCTGCATGTCATGGACGACTGGGAGTTTCTCGCAGGCGTCAGCAAGGTATTCTGGGGCGTGGCGGAATCCCGCCACCTGGTCGACATCATCAACCAGACCGACCATCTCGAAGGCATCGACGGCGAGGACAAGCTGGGGCAACCGATGCTGAGCGTCGGCCGCTCCTTCGGGCAAAGCACCCTCACGTTCTACGTTCTGCCGGGGTTCCGCGAACGCGCGTTCCTGTCCGCCGACAGCCCGTTGTCGTTGCCGTTTGCCGTCAGTGACGACCCGCTCTATGAATCCGGGAAGGGGCGAGACCACATGGATTTCGCAGTCCGCTTCAGCGGCTACAGGGATGTCCTTGACTATGGCGTATCCTGGTTCCGGGGCACCTCAAGGGAAGCCGGTTTCGTGCCGGGCATGGATGGGCGCCTGCGTCCCTTCTATCCGCAGATCGAGCAGTTCGGCCTGGACCTCCAGATCACCACCGAAAGCTGGCTGTGGAAGTTCGAGGCCATCCGGCGCACGTTCGGCCACCGGGCCGCGGGAGACGACTTCACCGCGGCAGTGGGCGGTTTCGAATACAGTTTCTACGGACTCAGGGACGGCCTGTTCGACCTCGGACTGCTGGCGGAACTGCATTACGACAGCCGCGACGATTCCGGTACGATACTGTTTCAGGATGATGTCTTCCTAGGCATGCGTTTCGGTTTCACAGACGTGGAGGGTACGGAAATACTGGCGGGAACCGTGATCGACCTGAAGGACGGCTCCCAAAGCCTTCGTGTCGAAGGCAGCAGACGCATGTTCAACAACGCCCGCCTGGGTCTGGAAGCACAGTCCTTCTTCAATGTCGATCCGGGGAACGCCAGCTACGGCCTGAGGAACAGCGACTATGCGCTGCTGTCGTTGAAGTGGTATTTCTAACTGCCGTTCCCGGGAACCAGTGACCCGTGCCGATGCGGCCAGAATAGACCCACAGATGTATGGCGCGCCCGAGAGGATTCGAACCTCTGACCTCTGCCTCCGGAGGGCAGCGCTCTATCCGGCTGAGCTACGGGCGCCCGGGTGAAATATTGCGGCGGTAGTTTACCCGACGGACCGCACGGGAGATACGGGAAATACGGCCGAATCATGCCCGGTAACGGAACCGGTCCCGGCGCCGGAGAAAGCCGGAGGTAGCCGGACTATCCGCCTCTCAGTGCCTTGGCTTCCCGGCGACGGGCGTGAAGTACCGGCTCGGTGTAGCCATTGGCCGCCTCCCGCCCGCCAAACACCAGGTCTAGGGCGGCGTGGTATGCGGGGCCGTCGAAGGACGGGGTCATGGCGATGTAGTCGGGATCGCCGCTGTTCTGGCGGTCCACCACAGCTGCCATTTTCTCGAAAACCGAGCGCACCTGTTCCGGGGTGCACAGACCGTGATGTAGCCAGTTGGCGATATGCTGGCTCGAAATCCGCAGGGTGGCGCGGTCCTCCATCAGGGCGACATCCGTGATGTCCGGCACCTTGGAACAGCCCACGCCCTGGTCGATCCAGCGCACCACGTAGCCGAGTATGCCCTGGGCATTGTTCTCCAGCTCCTTCATGACCTCCCCGTCCGACAGCTTGCGGTCGCCCATCAGGGGTATGGCCAGGATCTCGTCAAGGTCCGCGCTCAGGGCGCTGTCCAGCTCCTTCTGCCGTGCATGCACGTTGACCTGGTGGTAGTGGATGGCATGCAGGGTGGCCGCCACCGGCGAGGGCACCCAGGCGGTATTGGCGCCGGCCCGGGGGTGTCCGACCTTCTGTTCCATCATGGCCGCCATGTTGTCCGGGGCAGCCCACATGCCCTTGCCGATCTGGGCATGGCCCGGCAGGCCGCAGGCAAGACCCTTGTCCACGTTCCAGTCCTCGTAGGTCAACAGCCAGGGCGTGGTCTTCATGTCGTTCTTCGGCAATACCGGGCCCGCCTCCATGCAGGTATGGATTTCGTCGCCGGTGCGGTCAAGGAAGCCAGTGTTGATGAAGATCACGCGTTCCCTGGCCAGGCGGATGCATTCCTTCAGGTTCACGGTGGTCCGGCGCTCCTCGTCCATGATGCCGATCTTGAGCGTGTTGCGCTCGATTCCGAGGACGTCCTCCACCCGTTCGAACAGTTCCACCGCCGCGGCCACTTCCGCGGGACCATGCATCTTCGGCTTGACGATGTAGACACTGCCCCGGCGGCTGTTGCGGAAACTGCCGTTGCCCAGAAGGTCGTGCTTGGCCGATGCCACGGTGACCATCGCGTCCAGGAAGGTTTCGGGAATCTCCTCGCCGTTGCAGGTGACCGCATCGGTATACATGTGTGTGCCGACGTTGCGCACGAACATCAGGCTTCGGCCGTGCAGCGTGAGACCGGAGCCGTCCGGTGCGGTGTATTCGCGGTCATCCTCCAGGACCCGGTCAATGACCTGGTCCCCCTTCTTAACCCTGGCGGTGAGGCTGCCCTTCATCAGGCCGTTCCAGTTGCGGTAGACGCGCACCTTGTCGGCGGCGTCCACCGCGGCCACGGAGTCCTCGCAATCCATGATGGTGGTGATGGCCGCCTCGAGCTGGATGTCATAGATGCCGGCCAGGTCGCCGCGCCCGATGTAGTAGCCTTCGCCGATGAGAATCTCGATATGGAGGTTGTTGTGACGCAGCAGGACCGCTTCCGGCGCATCCGGATCACCCCGGTAGCCGGCAAAGCACTCGCGGGCTCCCAGCCCGGTTTCGGTGCCGTCTCCCATGATCGCAACCAGCCTGCCCGCGCGCACCCTGTACCTGGTGACATAGCTGTGACTGCCCACGGCCAGGGGCACCGCGGTATCGAGAAACTGCCGCGAGTATTCGATGACCCTGGCGCCCCGCACGGGATTGTATTTCGGCGTCCGCTTGCAGCCGTCGACCTCCAGGATCACGTCGGTGCCGTACAGTGCGTCGTAGAGACTGTTCCAGCGCGCGTTGGCCGCGTTGAGCGCATAGCGGGCATTGTCCACGGGCACCACCAGCTGGGGACCCGCGATGATGGTGATTTCCTCATCCACATTGCGGGTGCCGACCAGAAAATCGCCGCCCTCTTCCTCCAGGTAGCCGATATCCACCAGATGCTGCCTGTAGGCCGCGAAGTTTCCATCCCCCGGGTGGTCCCGGTGCCATCCGTCCATGGTCTCCTGGATCGCATCCCGCCTTGCCAGCAGTTCGCGGTTTTTCGGCCCGAGGTCCGTCACGATATGCTCCAGCCCGGCCCAGAAATGATCCGCCTCCACGTCGGTCCCGGGAAGGATTTCATTGACCACGAGGTCATGCAGGCTCCTGTCAACGCCGAGCGCATTGATGTCGATTCGGTCGGTCATGGATTTTCCGTCAGGAAGAAATTATCGAAGGGGGGCGGATTATAAAACATCAGGATATCTGATGGTTACGATCAGTGGATTGAATGTCACCAGGCAGTTCCTGTCGGATCTTCGGCCGCAGGGCACGATCCTCGCCGTCCGGCCGGCATTGCGGACGTCGGCCCGGAGATCCCCTATATGGACCGAAGCAGCCACCCCCAAGGATCCATCCATTATATCGGTTTGGTGTATAGTTCTTTTTCCGGGGGAGGATTCCCGTCCCGGCGCCTGTTCCGGCCGGCCCGTAACCTCACAACACCCCACATACGACTCAGTCAGTCTTGATCATTCCCATGGATTT
>VYFG01000011.1 GCA_009842505.1 Gammaproteobacteria bacterium | reverse complement strand
TTCCACGATTTCTCCTTTCAAATCAAAATTCTATGAGTTTGCCGCCGGACACTAGCTATGCTACATCGCAGTCTTGGTCGCAGGCGTTCTATGAACACCCAGAAAATGCGGACGGTATTCTCTACCCGTCACGCCATGATCCGCAACAAGTGCTTGCAGCGCTTTTCGATCGATCGCAGTCGTTGCTCACTGTAAAGCGTCACGGTACGCTCCGCGACCACCTTGGCAATAGTTTTTTCGGATTGCTAGATCACTATGGGATGGCGCTTTTGTGAGGCTGGATCCAAACCGCAATGGATGATACAGGCATGTCCAGTTCCATGTACCCCTGGGCGGCGGCATTCATGAACTGCTCGCGATGGTACTTCGTCTCCGCAATGGCAGCTCGAAGTCGTTGGCAACATGGAAGACACCGTAAGCACTGCCCGAAAACCGGCCGGAGATAATTTACCAGCACGGCTTCCATTCGATGCGGGTAACCGTAAATTCATGCCCATCCGTCCTGCTGGGCATCCATGTACTGCCGTACGACGTAGAGGTCCGCCACCTGGCCGGACAGCATGCGGTCAAGAGCGGAACGACCACCGAAAAGCGGAACCGTGTTCGGACGCCTCACCCATCCGTCGGCCGCCTGTTGGTCGGGGAGTAGAAGCTGAAGCGCCCTGTAGATGCCCAGGATATAGGAAATGCGCTCCAGTGTGTCCTTTGGCAGTATGGTGTCCGGGTTCTTCTTCCACCTGAAGAAAGTCGATCGGGCAGTCAATCCGAGCAGGGTCATCTGTTCTTCGACCGAGAGTCTCCAGAGCATCGCAATGCGAAAGAAAGCACGCAGCGCCGGGCCGGAGTGCCCCTTGCAGTCAAACACCGTTGCCGGCAGTGCTTGTGTTACGATGATGGACTGAATTCAAGGTCGGGATGAGCCAACTGACGGAGGCCTCATTGCCAGGGGCGCATACGGAAGACCGACAAGGGCGTTGCTCCGTCCGCTGCATCTGCCTGTAGATCAGGGCCATGTCGGCAGCGCTCAGTTTACCTTCATTACCGCCGTGATTGAAACAGACAAGTTAATCCAAAGCTCCGGAAAACCTGTTTTTTAGGGCGGGGAGCATTCATCGGAGTGAACGCACAATTGAAAATCGAAGAACAGGAAATCCTGGAGAAATTCGAGCGCGGCGAATTGCGCCGCACCGACGATGCCGCGAAGGAAACGGAGACAGCACGGATTGCAGCCCGCAACACCGTCAAAAAGTCCCGAAAGGCAGATCCCCAGGTACCCAAACGCAGCAACTGACCAAAACGGGAAGCGCCATTACCCCGCAGCAGGGAGGCGGGGTTCCAGGCCGGTACGTGCGGTCCGGCTACCACTTGCAGATCCATTCGTTGTCCACCCCGGGGCAGGGAGGAAACCGTTTCTCCAGGACGTCGCGGAGCTCCGACGTAACGGTGGCGGTACCGGGTTCGCCGTACCGGTTCAGCCGCTCCGCCGGATCCTCCGCCAGGTCGAACAGCTCCCCCCACTCGGGATGTCCCGGGTACAGGGTCAGGCGCCAGCCCGCGGTCCTCACTGTCTGGTTGTAGAGATCCGTACGGGCCGTGGGATGGTATTCCCCGAAATCGAATTCCCTGAGGGCGGACACCCCGTCCCCGAGAAGCGGCGTCATGCTGGTTCCGTCAAAGTCATGGCCCTTACCTTGCACCCCCGCCAGATCGAGCAGCGTGGGCGCCAGGTCGATGTGGCTGGTCATGGCGTCCACGACAGCCCCTACCGGAATTCCGGGGCCCTTCATCAGGCAAGCCACCTCGGTCAGTTGCCGGTACGGTGGCGGCCCCTTGTGCAGTAAACCGTGGTCCCCCAGCAGCTCGCCGTGATCGGAGGTGAACAGAATGACCGTGCTGTCCGCGAGCCCGGCGCGGTCCAGGGTCTCCAGCAGGCGGCCCACCTGGTCATCGATCATCCGGATGGTGGCATGGGTGTATGCGATGGCTCGCCCGAGAGATTCATCACTGATCCGGTCCGTCGTGATCATCGAACCTCCCTCCAGGTCCGTCCGTGCCGACCAGTACAGTTCCCTGAAACCCGCCCCCTCGGGATAGAGTTCTCTGAAATAGGGCAGCTGGCGGCCGCGCTCCTCGACCGACACCCGGGGAACCGGCATTCCGGCAGGATCGAACCGGTCCGCATACTCTGCCGGGGGATCAAACGGGTGGTGCGGATCCGGGTAAGAAACGAACAGGAAAAAGGGCGCGGACGCGGTGGAGGCCTGCCCGATGAACGACACGGCCCGGTCCGTGATCCAGGTGTTGTAATGGTGCTCCGCGGGGATGGCCGAGCGCCAGATCTCGTCCAGATCGGCCGGGGGCGGTTCGGGGGCGCTTGCGGGCAACAGCAGCGGGACGGAGTCTGGATGATTCTCGCGCAGCCAGTTTGCATAGTGCCCGGCGAGGTGAGCGGTATCCGACTCGCCGAGCAGGAGATCCAGCGTCTGGTACCCGTAGTGGGGACCGTTCCAGCCATCGGATTCAGGCAGGCTCCAGAAAGCCCTTGAATCCGGCATACGGTATTCCGGCGGGGCCAGCAGGGGCTCCAGGTGCATCTTGCCCACCGCATGGGTCCGGTAGCCCGCCGCGGCCAGCGTGTCCGTGACCACCGGCACTTTCCCGGGCAGCGCCATGCCGTTCACCACCAGCCCGTGATGGCGCGGGTAGAGGCCCGAGAGCATGGTGGCCCTGCTGGGGGAGCAGATCTGCATCGGTGTGCTGTGTCGGCGGAACAGGGTCCCGTTCCGGGCGATGCTGTCGATATGCGCAGTGCTCGCCTGCCGGTTGCCCGCGCACCCGAGGCTGTCCGACCGTTGCTGGTCAGTGCAGATGACGAGGAAGTTCGGCTGGCCGCTCACGATGGTTCCGGGGCCGTGGCAGACGCCATGTCCGGAGGCCGGTACCCGCCTCCCGATCGTTCGATCTCCTCAAGGACCGCAAGCACGATATCCTCCCGCCAGGGAGGGGCGACGACCTGCACGCCGACGGGCAGATCCCCGGCTGCGCTTGTGCCCGACCTGACCACGCCGCAGGGCCATCCGAGCAGGTTGTATACGGTCACGGGGCTCCAGTGTTCATAGTCCATGGCCGCATTCGCTCCGTGGAGCCTGGCGGGCGAGATGGACGGGGCGCACAGGATGGCGTCATGGTCCCGCATGAAACGAAGCGCCCTGCCGCGGGCGCGGTCGATACGCTGCAGCAGGCGGTTGTCCACGGAACCGCCGCCGGACAGGGTCCCGCTGGACAGCAGGGCCTTCAGTCCGGGGCCGGGCGTCCGGGTCCCGTATGCCTCCAGAAGCCCGTGCAGGATTTCCCTCAGCAGGGACCGGCGGAGTTCGACCAGGAGACGGGACAGTTCGGGCAGCACCGCCGGGCAGTCCTCCATGAGCACCACCCCCCGGTCAGACAGCCCTGCCGCGGCATCGCGCACCGCCCGGCACAGGTCCGCATCGGGCGTCACGATGCCATTGCCCAGATGCCAGGCGATTCGCAGGTCCCCGACGTCCACGTCACGGGGATCGCGCAATCTGGCCGGCACCACACCCGGGTCCACGTCATCCGGTCCCGCGACGCATGACAGCGCCGGCCACAGGTCTCCGACGTAACGGGCGATAGGCCCGATCTGGGTCAGGCAGTCGAATGCGCCGAGGCCCCAGGGAACGATATGGCCCGTACGCGGCACACAGCCCGACGTGGGCTTGATCCCCGCCACGCCGCAGAAATGCGCCGGCTCGCGGATGCTGCCGCCGGTGTCGGAGCCGAGTTCCAGGTAGGACCCGCCGGCGGCCACCAGCGCCACCGACCCGCCGCTGCTGCCCCCGGGACTGCGTGCCGGGTCGTAGGGATTGCAGGTGCGCCCGTAGATGGTGTTGACGGTTTCCCCGCCCATGGTCAGTTCCGGAGTGTTGGTTTTCGCCAGCAGCACCGCGCCCGCCTCCCTGAGCCGGCGCACGACTGGCGCGTCCCGCTCCGGCACGAAGCCGCGACGGCCCTCGGTTCCCCCGGTGGTCACGATGCCCGCGGTGTCGATGGAGTCCTTGATGCTGATGGGGACTCCGTGCAGCGGGCCGCGGAATCGGCCGCCGGCCGCCTCCCGGTCGCACTTCCCGGCCTCCTCCATCGCGCTGTCGGCCGCCACCCGGACGGCCGCATTGATGACCGGGTTGACCCGGGCGATCTGTTCGAAGCAGGCCCCGGTCACTGTCCGTGAGGTCAGTTCCCCGCTGCGGATTGTCCGGGCCAGCCGGGCGGCAGACCAGAACAGGTATTCGGGAGGGGGGGGCTCGGTCATCGGGAGACTGGCCGTCACGAGGGCAAAGGGGTTTCCGACTATACGGGACCGGAACGCAAATTGGTTCGGCCTGTCGCAGAAGCTACAATCAAGTGATGAATCAGGCAACAAGCCCCCAACGCCTCGGCCCCATCCTCCTGTCCACCTGGGCGCTACTGCTCGGGTTCGGCATCCTGATGCTGGGCGATGGACTGCAGGCCACCCTGCTGGCAGTGCGCGCGGACCAGGAGGGATTCAGCGCCACGATCACCGGACTGATCATGTCCTCCTTCTACATCGGCTTCCTGTCCGGCTCCATCCTTGCGCCCAGGATCATGGTCCAGGTGGGGCATGTGCGGGTCTTTGCCGCGCTTGCGGCCATGGCATCGGCTTCAATCCTCGTGCACGCCGTGTTCATCGAGGTCTGGATATGGATTGCCCTCAGGCTGGTCAGCGGATTCTGCTTTGCCGGGCTCTATGTCGTGGCAGAAAGCTGGCTCAATGAACGCGCCACCAACCAGACCCGGGGCAAGCTGCTGTCGATCTACATGGTGGTCACCTACGTCGGCGTGGGACTCGGGCAGCTCCTGCTGAATCTGGCGGATCCCCGGGGCTTTCCGCTGTTCGTGCTCACATCCATCCTGATCTCCATCGCGGTGGTGCCCCTGCTGCTGTCCGCCACGGAATCCCCCGGCCACGAGAAGTCGGTGAATATCCGGATGCTTGCACTCTACCGGATATCCCCCCTGGGCATGCTGGGCATGTTCAT
The DNA here is from genome assembly GCA_009842505.1 of Gammaproteobacteria bacterium. Lineage (GTDB taxonomy): Bacteria > Pseudomonadota > Gammaproteobacteria > Arenicellales > Poriferihabitantaceae > VYFG01. Next base: position 7,409 of record VYFG01000011.1, on the reverse strand, counting down.
GGTGGGACTGGTCACCGCCACGTTTTTCGCCCTGGGCCCGGTATATGCCCAGCGACTCGGGCTTTCGCTTCGCGAAATCTCCTGGTTCATGACCGCGGCCGTGATCGGTACGGTGCTGATGCAGTGGCCGATCGGGGCGTTGTCCGACCGGTTTGACCGGCGCAAGGTACTGACGGTGACCACGGTGCTGGCCGGATTGTCCGCCATCGGCTGCATCCCGCTGTCCCACGGGGACAGCCTGATCCTGCTGCTGGCAGTGGGCGGATTCTGCGGGCTCGCCCTGCCGCTCTACTCGGTATGCATAGCCTACATCAACGATCATCTCGAACCCAGCCAGATGATTGCCGCCAGCGGCACGCTGGTGCTGGTCGGCGGACTGGGCGCTGTCGCCGGGCCCGTAGTCGTGGCCGCCATGATGGACTGGTTCGGCAACACCTGGTTCTTCTGGTGCATGGGCTTCGCCCACCTGTTCACCGGCCTGTTCGGGACTTGGCGCATGACCCGGCGCCGGGTGCTCAGGAAGGGGCCGCGGCTGTCGGTCACGCCCACGGCGATGCATCCATCGAGCGCGGCATTCGAATGCATGCAACAGCATGCCAAGGAGGATTGGGAATCCGGCGAGGGCACGTCCTGACGCCGGGCCCATGCGCCGCGCCGGGCGCCTCTGTGCGTAATGAGGGCGGCCGGGAAGTCCGGCCCGTCCTACATCTGGTCGAGCAGGGACTTGATGTGGTTGATCCGCGCCGCCACCTCCTCTTCCAGGAGGCGCACCTCGCTGACCAGGGCCTCCTTTCCCACCGAGGTGGTCTTTCTCTGTTTCATCAGGCCGTCCAGTTCCGCTACGGCAGCACGCAGTTCCGCGGAGCTCTCGAACAGGACCCGGGTTTCCCTGGTTCCGCTGTCCACCAGGGTGGATTTTTTCAGTTGCGGAAACCGGTACTTCCGGGTGACCGGCAGAAAGGATCCCTTCTGCCGGTCGTAGATGATGCGCAGTATGTCCGTACGGTCCACGGAATACAGCTCGTAGCGGGCGATTTCGTCAGGGTTCTGAACCCCCATCCTGGTCAGCGCTTCGTGTTTGCTCATTGTCGTCTCCGCTACAGGCCGTCAGCCATGGGGTTTCAGTGATGCATCCTCCAGCTTCTCGTATCCATGGAGAATTTGCTGGGTATGCTTTTCCGCGTCCTTCAGATCTTCTATGGTCAGGTGGCAGCTGATCTGGTGGCCTCCTTCCAGTTCCCGGATGGGGGGGCTCTGCTGGTCGCAGGTTCCCTCGATCCCCATGGGGCACCGGTTGTAGAACGGGCAGCCGACCGCCGTGATTTCCACGCCCTTGGCGATGCCGACCGCCATTTCCCGTTTCTGCATGGTGTCTTCCAGCCAGCCGATGCGAAGTTCCGGCACGGAACTGATGAGCAGCCGGGTGTACGGGTGGAACGGCGGTTCCAGGACCTCATCGGTGGGTCCCTGTTCCACCACGCGGCCAGCGTAAAGCACCACGATCTCGTCGGCGAAGGAGGCGACGGTGGAAAGGTCATGGCTGATGAACACGAACGACACTCCGGTCTTGTCCCTGAGCGCAGTCAGCAGCTTGATCACGTTGGCGCCGACGATGCTGTCCAGGGCGGACGTGACCTCGTCACAGAGCAGCACCTCCGGGTTGGCGGCCAGTGACCGCGCCATGTTGATCCGCTGTTTCTGGCCGCCGGACAGTTCCATGGGATAGCGGCTGGCGAATTCCGGAGGCAATTCCACCATCTGCAGGATCTCCGTCACCTTGGCGTGCTTTTCCTTGCCCTTGAGGCCGTGATAGAACTCCAGCGGCCGGCCCAGGATCTGGCTGATGGTCTGCTTCGGATTCAGGGCGGTATCCGCCATCTGGAACACGAACTGGATCTTCTGCAGTTCCTCCAGCTTGCGGTCGTTGAGACTGCCCTCCAGCTCCTGGTCCTCCAGCTTCACCGTACCCCTGGCCTGGGGCAGTATGCCGGCCATTACCCGGGCCAGCGTGGACTTGCCGCAACCGGATTCGCCGATCACGCCCACGACGTGGGCGTTCTTCACGTCCACGGATACGTCGCGCAGGATGGTGATCGCCGGTTCGCCATTGACAATGCCGCCGTAGCCGGCGGTCATGTTGTCGACGGACACCGCCGGCACCTCCCGGTCATGCTCTTCGCCGACGGCGGTGCCGAGCCCGGCGACGGGCTTGGGCCGGACCGCATCCATCAGTCGCCTGGTGTAGGCGTGGGTGGGATTGTTGATGATCTGGTCGGCACTGCCCTGCTCCATGATCTCGCCGCCGTACAGCACCACGATATGGTCCGCAATCTGGGCAACCACGGCGAGATCGTGGGTGACGTAGATCGCGGCGGAATTCTCTTCCCGGATCACCTTCTTGAAGGCTTTCAGCACCTCGATCTGGGTGGTCACGTCGAGGGCGGTGGTCGGTTCGTCCAGCACCATCAGGTCTGGCTTCCCGCACAGTGCCATGGCCGCCATCAGGCGTTGCAGCTGGCCGCCCGAGACCTGGTGGGGATAGCGGATTCCGATCCGGTCCGGATTCGGCAATTCCAGGGCGTGGTACAACTCCGTCGCCCGCTTGGTGGCTTCCTCTTGGGTCAGAATGCCATGGAGAACCGCGGATTCCGTCACCTGTTCACCGATGGTAATGGCCGGATTGAAGGTGGCCGCCGCACTTTGCGCCAGGTAGGCCACGTTGGCCCCCCGGATCTCGCGTTGCCGGTCCGGTGGAGCGGTGAGGACATCCTCGCCGTTCAGCAATACCTCGCCGCCCGTGAACTCGAGCCCGGGCTTGGTGTAGGACAGGGAAGCCAGGGAGATCGTTGTCTTGCCGGAACCCGATTCGCCGATCAGGGCCACGACCTGGCCCTTGTAGATGTCAAAGGTGACCCCCTTGACGATCTGGATCTCCTCCTTCTCGTCGTTATAGGCACTGATCCGGAGGTCCTTGACCTCCACTAGTTTTTCCAGTTGCTGATCGCTCATGGGACTACACCATTTTCTTGGCCAGACTGCCGCCGGACTTGGCGGAAATGTCATCCACGATCAGGTTGATCGCGATGGTGAACGTGGCTATGGCGAAAGCGGGCCACACCGCCGCCCAGGAGTTGTAGGTCAGCCCGGCGAGATTTTCCCGGACCATGCTGCCCCAATCCGCTTGGGGGGGCTGCACGCCAAGGCCGAGGAAACTCAGGCTGGAAATGAACAGCACCACAAACACGAGGCGAAGGCCGAAGTCCGTCGCCAGCGGCATCGCCGCATTCGGCAGTACTTCGGACTTGATGATCCACCACAGTCCTTCGCCGCGGACCTTGGCCGCCTCCACGTAGTCCTGCACCATGATGTCCAGGCCAAGGGCCCGAGCGATGCGGAACACGCTGGAGGCGTAGATGATCCCTGCGATGATGACCAGGATGGGGATCGAAGACCCGAACGCCGCGATGGCGATCAGGCCCAGCATGATCGATGGCAGGGCCAGTATGGCATCGTTGACCCGACTGATGCCCATGTCCACCCAGCCGCCCTTCACCGCCGCAGCGATGCCGAGGGTGATGCCGATCAGGTAGGCCAGTATCGTGGAGGCCAGGGAAATACCGATGGTCATGCGCGCGCCCCAGATGATCCGGGAGAACGTATCGCGGCCGAGGTAGTCCGTGCCGAGGTAGAACGTGCCGTATTCGTTGCTGTGGGCGTCCAGGAAGCTGTCGTCTCCGTCCATGTCCATTTCGTGGAATGGCGCGATGAAGGGACCGATGGCCGCGATGACCACCCAGAAGACTACGATCGCGGTGGAAATCTTCCCGATCCAGGATAGCTTGAGCTTCCGTTTGGGCGGCGCGTCCGGCAGTTCGTCGAATTTGTCGAGCTGCTCGATGACTTCCTGCCCGACTTCTTCGTTCTGGTTCCCGTTTTGGTTCTCTGATTCACTCATTGCGGTTTCCTCCTTACTTCGGGTGACGAAGACGCGGGTTGGATACGATGGATCCGATGTCCGCAATCAGTATCAGGATGACGTAGGTGCCACAGAAAATCATGGCACAGGCCTGCACCAGGGGCAGGTCCCGGGTCTGGACCCCGTCGATCATCAGCTTAGCAAGGCCCGGATAGGCAAAGATGGTTTCCACGATCACCACGCCGCTGACGAGGTAGGCCAGGTTCAGCGCGATGACGTTGATGATCGGGCCGATGGCATTGAAAAAGGCGTGGCGCAGGATGATTCTCCCCCTGGGGACACCCTTGAGGATCGCCATTTCGATGTAAGGGGAACTCATCACGTTCAGGATGCCGGCCCGGGTCATGCGGATCATCTGTGCTGACACCACGATCACCAGGGTGATGATGGGCATCGCCATGCCCCGCATGAATTCCAGAAAGGTCATGTTGTCGCGCAACATGGCCGTGGACGGCAGCCAGTGCAGGTTGACCGCGAGAATCAGTACCATCAGGGTGGCGATGAAGAACTCGGGTACAGAAATCGTGGACAGGGTGCCGAACGTGACCGTGCGGTCCAGCCAGGTGCCGGGATGCATGGCGGCCCAAAGCCCGAGGAAAATGGAGATCGGGATGGAAATCAGGGCCACCAGTCCAGCAAGCACCATGGTATTCATGAAGCGTCCACCGATCAGGTCGGCGATTGCCGCGCCCCCGGCCTTGGAAGTGCCCAGGTCGCCGGTCGCCATGTCGCCCAGCCACATGAAGTAGCGGACGTAGGCCGGCTGGTCAAGCCCGAGTTCCCTACGCAGTACCGCCAGGGTTTCCGGGGTCGCACTCTGGCCCAGCACGATCTGCGCCACATCGCCGGGCAGTATGCTGGTCATGATGAATACGATCACCGAGACCACGAACATGGTGGCTATGCCAATCCAGACCCGGCGCAAAGCCATTTGCATCATCATCGTTCTGTTCCTCGTGAGCTAGGGCTTTCCTGTCCTGGTTAAGTAAACAAAGAGGCCTGCACTGAAACCAATGCAGGCCTCCCCGAATTGCCTTGCAGAGACCTACGGCCGATGCATCAGGCGAGCCAGACGAATTCCGGCCATTCACAGGCGCCGAGCTGACCCAGCGGGACCTTCGGCATGCCCATGATGTTGTCGGCAATGCCGTCGTTGATGTTGGAGAATGCCGGGATTACCATGCCGCTGCCTTCGTGGATCAGCGTCTGCATCTCGCACATCATGTCGTGACGCTTGACAGGGTCCGTCTGCGACAAGACCGCCTGCAGCAACTCGCCCATCCGCTCATTGTTCCAGTAGGTGTCGTTCCAGGCTGCGCCGGGACCGAACTGGATCGCCATCTGGGACTGGGCGGTGGGCCGCATGTTCCAGGTCACCACGTTCAGGGGCTCTCGCATCCAGACTGCGCCCCAGTAGCCGTCGGTGGGCACCTTCTTCAGCTTCAGGTCGAAGCCGATCTTAGCGCAGTTGGCCTGGGCCAGCAGGCAGACATCCTCTATTCCGGCCATGACCGGCGCAACATACAACTCCGCGGTCTTGAAGCCGGATTTCTCGAAATGGTGCTTGGCCTTGTCCGGATCGAATTCACGCTGCGGCAGCTCGTGGCAGAAATCCGGTCCGTGGGCGGACGAAATGGGGGTGTCGTTGCCTACCGTCCCCTTGCCCTTGAGAATGCGCTTGACGATGCGCTCACGGTCCTGGATGTGCTGCATCCCCTTGACGAAGTCGTCGTTCTCGCCCGGCGCCGCGTTCTTGAGAACGCAGATCCCGACCTGCAGCGCCGCCGGCGTGGACAGTAGCGTCACCCCGTCGGCAGACTCGATCTGGCGGAACGCCTTGGGATCGATCACTGTCGACATCTGGACATCGCCCGCAATCAGCGCATTGACCCGGGCTACCGGATCGGTGATGGCGGTGATCTCCATGCCGTCCAGCCAGGCGCCCTCACGGAAGTAGTTCTCGTTCCGGGAATGCACCGACTTCACGCCGGGCTCGAATGAATCCATCTTGTAGGGTCCGGTGCCGATGCCGTCACCGGTGGTTCCGTTCTTGACAATCTTGGTCTGGAACAGTCCCAGCAGCGTCGGCAGGTCCGCATTCGGCGTATTCAGAATACACTTGACCTCGTGGGAACCCACCTTCTTCCACTCCTGGATCGATGCCAGCACCGACTTGATGACGGACGTGGAGTCGTCACCCATGTGCCGGTTCATACTGTAGATCACATCGTCCGCGGTGAACGGCGTGCCGTCATGGAACTCCACGCCCTTGCGCAGCTTGAGGGTCCACTCGGACGCATCCGCGTTCGGCTCGACGGTCTCCGCCAGGTCACCCCGGGTGGTCAGATCATCGTTGTGTTGAACCAGGCTGTTGTAAATCGCCCGGCCACGGGTGTAGTCGATGGTGGAGGTGAACAGCGGCGGGTCGAGCTGGTCGTCCGGTCCGTGAAGGTTCGAGGCCATCCGGATAAAACCGCCTTTCTTCGGGGTCATGGCCATGGCCCGGCCGCCCGTGGCCAGCAGGTTCTGCGCCGTGGCCAGGGACACGCCCGTGACCGCCATCAGCTTCAGCACGTCGCGGCGGCTGTGTCCGCCCCTGACGGCCTTCTCAACCAGGCCCTTGTCGTAGGCCGACAGATCGGAATACCCTGGTTCCCCGGGTTTGAATTTTGGTGTGACTTTATCGTTCATAACAGTTGATACTCCTATTGTGTTTCGCTTAGATGAGCAGTTGGTTCATTTGGTTGGTTAATTGGAAACTGCACACGTACCGCCTTACGGCAGTATCAGTTGCAATACATGAGTCATACACATATCCAGCCGCCGGGTTTCGCCAACGGCGATGCGGGAAAGGTACGGTGTTTTTGCGGTTCCATTATTAATCATTTACCAGTTGATGGCAAATCGGCAGACGGAGGCGGCCGACGCCACCTTCCCGTTGCAGATCAAGGTAATTACCAAACGGGTAAACGACGATTACATATCCGAAAAGTAATGATGCATGATCATTCCCGCGCCCTACTTGGGTCCGCAGGCCTTCCATGAGCCGTTACGGTTCCCGATATCCATAACCGGATCAGGACATAGTGTGTCGCATCAGGAACAAAACAAGAAAAATCGCTCCAAAACAAGGCCCAACTGAAATTTTTATATCCTGTTTGAGGATTACGGTCAAAAGAAATTCCAGACCGAGTCGAATGCCGGTCCGCGGACGGTCAGGCAAAGCGATAATGTCCCGTTGCCCGGACGCTACACGTTGCCGCCGGTCCCTTCAACGGCGGCGTGGCGGGGACGGTTTCGCCGGCACGGAACGTTCCCTGGGCAGGGCGCTGCCGGTGGCGTGTTCCTCCCGAACGGAATCAGTCCGCTCCGCCATACCATGGAGGTACTTGCAAAATTCCCCGGCCAAGCAGGTTCCTGCCTGACCGGAGGC
>VYFG01000061.1 GCA_009842505.1 Gammaproteobacteria bacterium | reverse complement strand
CATTGTGCATTGCACAATTCCCTTGTCCCTATTGGAATTTTGCAAGCGGCTCCCGTGAAGCGCTGGCGGCGTGTCCCGCAGGAGCCGCGCTACGGTGGCCGTGCGGAGGATGACATTGTCCTTGTGCGCATGGCGCACCGCCTCGATGCGTTCCCGGGTGAAAAGGATCATGGCAACGCCCTGGGCGATGGCCAGGGCAATCAGCAGCAGCAGCGTGAGCCGTCCCGCCAGGCTTTTCGGCGCGAGCCTCACCCGCGCTCCACCTTGCCGGTGAACCGGTAGCCGCCGCCCCATACCGTGGTGAGCAGCTCCGGGTTGCCCGGGTCACGCTCGATCTTGCGGCGAAGGCGGCTGACCTGGTTGTCGATGGCGCGGTCGTAGGGCGCGGCGCGCCGTCCCCGGGTCAGGTCGAGAAGCTGGTCCCGGGAAAGCACCATCCCCGGGCGCTCCAGCAACACCGCAAGCAGCCGGAACTCTCCCGTGGACAGCGGTGTCACCACCCCCGCATCGTCCACCAGCTCGCGCCGGTCGGTGTGGAGCGACCAGCGGTCGAACCGCCACGTGACGGCGGAAACCGGCTCGCGGTCGGGCGGCAGGCTCTGCGCGCGCCGGATCACCGCCTTGATCCGGGCCAGCAATTCCCGGGGATTGAACGGCTTGGTGACGTAGTCGTCGGCCCCCACCTCGAGACCCACGATCCGATCGGTGTCCTCGGCCATGGCGGTCAGCAGGATGACGGGGGTGCGCGTTGTCTCGCGCAGGTGCCGGCAGAACTCGAGGCCGTCCTCGCCCGGCATCATGATGTCGAGGACGACGAGGTCCACCGCCGCGGCGCGCAGTGCATGCCGGGCCGCTGCAGCGCTCTCGACCGCGGTCACGCGTACCTCGTGGCGCTCCAGGTACCGCGCCAGGGGCTCGCGAATCTCGCGGTGATCGTCAACCACGAGTACATGGGGTGTTGCGTCCATGGGTGCCAGCTTACGCGTCCCTTCGCAACATGCAAGGGAAAATTGTATCAGGATGTATCAGACCGTCCCCCGGGTACCGCCCGGGACAAACCGGCGTCTTCGGTGACAAGATTTTGTGACAATCTCCTCTTACATTACCCCGCCACATCCACTGACACTGATTGAGTAGACCCATGAAAACCAGAACCAAGGTATTGATCGTTTCCGGCATCGCCGTGTCCCTGCTTGCAGGTGCGGGTTACGCATATAACCGTCACGGTGGCGGCCATCACGGAAAAGGACACTTCAAGCTGATCGCGACGGAAATGTTCCATTCCGTCGACGCGGACGGCGACGGCAAGCTCACCCAGGCGGAGATCGACCAGGTGCGGAACGACCGTCACGCGAAGTACGACGCCAACGGCGACGGCAACCTCGGTCTCGAGGAGTTCGCCGGCCTGTGGCAGGAGACCACGCGCCCGCTCACCGTGCGCGTATTCCAGTTGCTCGACAGGGACGGCGATGCCATCGTCTCGCGCGCGGAGTACGACCGTCCGCTCGGGAGCATCGTCGAGATGCTGGATCGCAACGATGACGGGGCCCTGTCGATGAGCGACCGGTGGCATCGCCGCCATCACGAGTACGAGGACGATTGACACCACGACAGGGTCCCCCCTCCCGGGATTCCTGCCGGATATTCCGGGTATCCATCCGGCACGGCCGGCGCGGGGTTTTCAGGACGTAATCCTGCAGCCAGGCGATCCGTGCCGGATGATTTCGCCCGCCTGGGCCGTCAGGTCAGAAAACGCGACAGCACCAGCAGCCATCCCGACGCAAGCAAAAACATCACCAGGGCGTAGGGCCAGTTCCACGAAGCCGACTTCCAGCTCGGAATCCCGTATCGTCCCTGGAAGATGAGCTGCGTGCCGGAGAGATAGCTGCTGCCGGTGCCCAGGTTCCAGGCGGTCAGGTAGACGATGGCCAGCAGGGTCGGGTTGGGGTCGAGGGCCATCACCATGGGCGTGAGACTGGAGACCAGGATGATGGGATGGATCCCCACCAGCGCCGCGACGAGCATCAGGCCGAGCAGCTGGGCGGCGGTCACGCCGTCGAACCGGGTGAACGGCGACGTGATCAGTCCGGAGTCGATCATGGCGGCCATCCCCACCGCGAACACGCCAGCGGACAGGAACAGGGACAGCTCCCCGACCATTCTCGGCAGGTAGGTGAGGGTATGGTTCCACATTCGGGAGGCCATTTCGCCGGGACCGTGCCGGACCGCCAGCAGCAGGGCGCTCACTGTCAGTGCGCAGACGGCGATCAGGGCCAGTATGGATATGCCGGGGAAGATCTGCGCGGACACGGCCACGAGGAGAAGCAACACCGCAGGCACCAGCAGCGCCTCCCGTTCCATGGGGTAGCCCACGAACCCGGCCATCCGGTCCGGGTATCGCCATCGCGCCTCGAGGTACACCACCGCAACGCACAGCAGCGAGAACGGCAGGCAGGCCAGCATGATCAGGTCGAGCCGCGCACCGCCGACATAGGTCAGGACCGCCGCCATGGCGCCGAAGAAGGGCGACCAGTTGGACATGCCGCAGAACACCCGGATGACGGACTGCGTGGTGAAGCGGTCCAGCGGCCTTTCCCGGTGGATGCGGTCCGCGATCAGGACCGGGGCGGAAATGTTGATCACGGAACTGAACACACCGATGCTGGCAAGCGTCTGCAGATAGGCGCGCCTGCCCACGGGCAGACGACGAACTTCGCCGGGCCGGGGCAATGCCACCAGGCGGAGGAACCCGACGGCCGCGATCATGCTGAGCAGGCCGGTGTTGGTGCTGATGGCCGAAAGCGGGTCGATGGCGACGCCCCGGCCATGGGCGAGCAGGATCATCCCGAGCCCGGCGCCGAGGAGTATCCCGACCTGGATCCGGAGAAAGAAGGTGGCCTGCCTGATCAGGAGCAGCGTCGCGAGCCACGCGGATATCCCGGCAAACCACCTGAGCGGATCTGAAAACCGCCACGGGGCCAGGTTGTCCAGGATCGTCAGCAGGACCATTGCGAGGATCAGCAGGCCGGCCACGGTCTGCAGGGCGCCGCCCGTGTACCGGTTCCCGGTCCCGCTCAGCGCCGGATGTCTTGCCCCCGGATCGGGCACGGCCGGATTTGCCCGGTTGCTCATTACAGTGGCTGGGGTTCGATGGGTCCTGGGCGGTTTCAGAGCGTGACGGTCAGGGCGGGAGGTGCCGGGAGGCGGTGATCGGCCAGCGGAATCAGTTGGCGGGGATCGGGCTTGACCATGGCGCCCCGGAGCATACCAGCATTCCCGTTCCATGGCCGCCCGCATTTTCCCAGCATTCCCACATTTTTCTCCCGGTATTCCCGGGGAATTGTCGCAGCAGGGGTGAAAAAGGGAGGGCTGACCGGGGCCGCACTATTCGCCATGCAGCAGGAGCCGTGGTCCGGGTCCCTCCCGGGCGACGCTGTCCGCCGGGTTGTAGAGCGCGCAACTGCCAAGCGACAGGCAGCCGCAGCCGATGCAGCTGTCCAGTTGGTCGCGCAACCGTTCCATTCCGCTGATCCTCCGCTGCAGTTCTTTCCGCCAGTGCCGGGAAAGCCGTTGCCAGTCCCGTTTGGAGGGCGTGCGGTCGGTCGGGAGGGTCGCAAGCGTGTCCCGGATTTCCGCCAGGCTGAATCCCAGTGTCCGGGCGACACGGATGATGGAGACGCGGCGCAGGATGGCACGGTGGAAAAGGCGCTGGTTGCCGGCCCCCCTTTCCGCGCTGATGAGTTTCCGTTCCTCGTAAAACCGGAGGGTTGCCGTGCTGACGCCGCAGCGCTCGGCGGTCTGGCCGATGGTGAGATAGGTCGGCAGCTGGCTCATGTCAATCAGTGTCGTGCAGGACTTGACTTCAAGTTTACTTGAAGTTTTATCATTGCGATACGATCAACGTCGGCAAAGCAAAATGACAGCGGATCAATTGCATAAATACAACCGGCAGGATACCTGGCGGCACGTTGCGGAGCGTTCGGAACTTCCGTCCGGCAGCGCCAAAATGGTGCGGGTGGACGGGCGGCAGGTGGCCCTGTTCGAGCATGCGGGGGAGGTGTACGCCTGCAACAACCTGTGTCCCCACGAGGGCTATCCGCTGTCGGAGGGGACCGTGGCCGGGCAATGCACCCTGACCTGCAACTGGCACAACTGGAAATTCAACCTGAAGACCGGCGAAAACCTGTACGGCGGGGACCGGCTCACGACCTACCCGGTGGAAGTCCGCGATACCGGGATCTGGATCGACCTTGCCGACCCGCCGTTCGAGGCCGCCCATGCGCGCGTGATCGAAAACCTCCGTCATGCCTTCGATGACGAGTCATACGACCGCATTGCCCGGGAAATCGCCCGCCTCATCCGGATCGGGGGCGATCCCCTGGAGCCGCTCCGGTGTGCAGTTGACTGGTCCTGGGAGCGGCTCGAGTTCGGCTGGTCCCATGCCTATGCCGGCATGGCGGACTGGCTTGCCCTCTACAGGGACTTCACGGACGAGGCCGAATCCTCCCTGGTCACCCTGGTGGAGCCGGTGGCCCACACGGCCAGGGACGTGCTGAGGGAAGAATCCTATCCCTATGACGGCGACGTGCTGCCCTGGGAGGAGGCGGCCTTCCTTGAGGCGGTGGAAACCGAGGACCAGGGTGCCGCTGTCGCCATGGTCCGCGGCGGGCTCCGCGGTGGCCTCGGTTTCGGGGACTTCGAGCGCGGCCTGTCGGCTGCGGCCCTGGCCCACTACAACGATTTCGGGCATTCGCTGATCTACGTCTCCAAGGTCGGGGACCTGATCTCGGAATTGGGCGAGGAGGTGGCGGAACCGCTGCTGCTCAGCCTGGTTCGATCCATCGTGTTCGCGACCCGGGAGGACCTGATACCGGAGTTTCGCCTTTACCGCGGCGCGCTGGACGCCTGGGGCGACGCGGAGCAGGAAGATGTCCCCGGGGCCAGCGACTTTGCGGGGCTCGGCATCCAGTCGTCCCTGCGCATGGCCCTGGCCGGCAGCCGAGGCCCCGTAGAGGAACTGTATCGGTCGCTGCTGCTCGCCAATGCCTCGAACATGCTCCGGTTCGATCTCTCCCGGCAGCAGAAAACCCGTGTCAGTATTTCCGGGAACGTCAACTGGCTGGATTTCACCCACGCCATCACTTTTGCCAACGCGGTCAGGAAACAGTGCACCCGGTTTCCGGAACTGTGGCCGAACGGTCTTCTGCAGATGGCCTGCTTCCATGGCCGGAACAGCGCGTTCACCACGGACGTCGATTCTCGGGACTGGACCAGCGGGGACCCGGTCCGGGACATCGCCGAGGCGATCGACACCGTCATGGATCATGGGCAGGCCGAACCCATTGTCTCGGTGCACCTGCTGAAAACCACGCTGGCCGTGCGCGAGGAAATCCGGCTCCTGCCGTCAAACCAGGCAGTCCTCCTGACCGCGGCCCTTGGGCGGTTCCTCCGGTCACCCCTGAAACGCCGCCAGACCCGCCGGACGGCCTGGCAGTCGCTGCAGTTCGTCGCCCGGGAGTTCGGGGACAGCCAGGCAGAGGCCTGACTTCCCGGGCGCCTGCCGTCCTGCCGGCCCGGTCCGGCCTAGCGCTCCTGCTGCACCCTGAACGGGTGGGAGGGATAGGCCCCGAGGATGCGGACCTTGGTGGAGAAGAACTGCAGTTCCTCCAGCGCCCTGGCAACCGGGGGCTCATCGGGGTGCCCCTCGATATCGGCGTAGAACTGGGTGGCGGTGAAGCGGCCTTCGAGCTGGTAGCTTTCCAGCTTGGTCATGTTGACGCCGTTGGTGGCGAAACCGCCCATGGCTTTGTAGAGCGCCGCCGGCAGGTTCCTGACGCTGAACACGAAGGTCGTGATGACGGGCAGGTCCGCTTCCGCGGAGGGGCCGACCCCGGAGGGCTCGCGCGACAGGATGACGAAGCGGGTCACGTTTTCCTCGGCGTCCTCGATGTCCCGGCCGATGATTTCCAGCCCGTAGAGGTCCGCCGCCAGCTCCGGGGAGATCGCGGCCATCGTGCGGTCGTCATGCTCCGCCACCTCCCGCGCCGCGCCGGCCGTGTCGCTCGACACCTTCGGCTCCCATCCGTGCTCGCGAATGATCCGGCGGCACTGACCGAGCGCATGGATGTGGCTCTGCACGGACCGGATGTCGGCAAGCCGGGTGCCGGGTCTTGCCATCAGCTGGAAATGGATCGGCATGAAGTACTCCCCGACGATGTAGAGATGGGATTCCGGGAGGATGTGATGGATATCCGCCACCCTGCCGGCAATGGTATTCTCGATGGGGATCATGGCCAGGTCCGTCTCACCTTCGCTCACAGCATTGAAGGCGTCCTCGAACGTGCGGCAGGGGTACGGCTCCAAGTCGGGATACATGTCCCTGCAGGCCATGTCGGAGTTGGCCCCGTATTCTCCCTGGAATGCGATGCGGTTGGTCGGTGCTGGTGTGGCCATCGGCGGTATGCTGTGATCGGCAAGTGCGGGATATTATCAACTCCAGCGACCGACACAACCGCTCCCGGATTCTTTCCATGCCCCCGGGGGCATGACTCCGGGTACTCAAGGGTCCTCTCATGTCCAACGAATCCCTGATTGCGCGGCGCCGGACCTCCATGGGACCGGTCTATCGCCTGTTCTATGACGAACCGGTGCACATTGTCCGGGGGGAGGGCGTCTGGCTCTGGGACGACGGCGGCAATCGCTACCTGGACTGCTACAACAACGTGGCTTCCGTGGGCCACTGCCATGCCGGTGTGGTTGCGGCGGTTCACCGGCAGATGCAGCTACTGAACACCCATACCCGCTACCTGCACGAGAACGTGGTGCTGCTGGCGGAGCGCCTCGGCGCCCTGCTGCCGGGGGACCTCGGTACCTGCATGTTCGTGTGCACGGGCACCGAGGCCAACGACCTGGCGGTGCAGATCGCCCGGGTGGTCACGGGTCGCCGGGGTGTCATCGTCACGCAGGCGTCCTACCACGGCAATTCCGCCCTGGTGAGAAAGCTGTCCACGGAGGGATATCCAGCGGGAGAACGTCCCGATTGGCTGGCGGTCGTGGAGCCGCCGGACTTCTACCGGGGGCCCTACCGGGAGGATGATCCGACCGCCACGGCGCGGTATGTGGACGAGGTGGACCGCGCCGTCCGGCGACTCGGCGACGCCGGCTGCGGAACTGCCGCCCTGATGCTCGACACCATCTGGGACGCCCCCGGTCCGCTCACGCCCCCGGTGGAATACGTGCATGCCATCTGCGACCTGGTCCACGAAGCGGGCGGCCTCGTGATCGCCGACGAGGTCCAGGCCGGCTACTGCCGCACGGGCCGGTGGTGGGGTCTGGACCATTACGGCATCCGGCCGGACATCGTGACCATGGGGAAGCCGGCCGGCAACGGGCATCCCCTCGGGGTCACCGTCACCACGCCGGAGATCGCCGCCGGGTTCGCCGCCGGGGGAACCTATTTCAACACCTTCGGCGGCAACCCGGTTTCCGCGGCGGCGGGTCTCGCGGTGCTGGAAGCGATAGAGAATGAGAAATTGGCGGAAAACGCCGCCGCCACGGGTGCCTACCTCCGCGGAAGGCTCGAGGACCTGGCCGAGTCGAACCCGCGGATCGGCAGCGTGAAGGGACGGGGGCTCTTCCTCGGACTGGACCTCGTCGAGGACCCGGCAAGCAGGAGGCCCCTGTCCGGGGAAACCATGGACCGACTGGCCTCCCGCCTGATGCGCGAGGGCATCCTGGTGGGTGTCACCGGCCGTCACGGCAACGTACTGAAGCTTCGCCCGCCCCTGGTATTCCGGACCGAACACGCCGACACGGCGGTTGCCGCGATCGGGAAAGTGCTGGGGGAGGACTGATCCCGTCCGGGGAAATCTTGCGGATATCCCGGCGGGAGGCCCGCGCCGGCCGGTTCCGGTCAGCGATTCCCGGCGTCCTCGAGAACGATATCCGCGGCCTTTTCCCCCAGCATGATGGCAGGTGCATTCGTGTTGCCGGATGTGACCGTGGGAAACACCGACGCATCGGCGACGCGAAGCCCGTGCAGGCCGTGAACCCGCAGCCGGTGGTCGACCACAGACCGGGACGGGTCCGGGCCCATGGTGCAGGTGCTGGTGGGATGGAACACCGTGTCCGCCCGCGCCCGGATGTCCGCCAGCAGTTCCTCGTCGCCGTCTGTCCCGGGACCCGGCTGATACTCGCGTTCGATCACTTCCCGGAGCGGGGACGTACCGGCAAGATGCCTTAGGAACCTGACTCCTTCAAGCATTTCCTCAAGATCCTCCGGCGCGGAAAGATAGTTCGGCTCGATCCGGACGGGCGCCAGCGGATCCCTGGAGACAATACCGAGCCGGCCCCGGCTGGCAGGGCGGCACTGGCTGACTCCGGACTGGAAGGCCGCGAACGGGTCCGGCCGCATCATCGGGCGAATGCCTGGCGGAGCCTCGGTGTAGGTCAGGGCGCAGAAGTAGAGCTGCAGGTTCGGTCTCGGGCGTGCCGGGTCGCTGCGGAAGAAGCCGCCCGCCTGGTTGATCCCGATGGATAACTGGCCGCGGCGGAGGAACACGTACCGGGCGCCCTCCAAGAGCTTGCGCCACCATGGGGACAGCCGGTTGTTGATCGTGGGGACCCTGGAGCGGTAGTAATGGGTGATGGTGAGGTGGTCCTGCAGGTTCCGGCCCACCGCCTCGTTGACCCGGACAGGCACGATGCCATGCTCACTCAGGAGGGTTTCCGGCCCGATGCCGGACAGCTGCAGCAGTTGCGGCGTGTTGATCGCGCCACCGCACAGAACGACTTCCCGGCCGGCTACCGCGGTGCGGGTCCCGCCCCGGTGGAGGAATTCGACGCCGGTGGCCCTCGTCCCGTCGAACAGGACCCTGGTCACATGGGCACGGGTGAGGACGGTGACGTTCGGCCTTTTCATCGCCGGGCGGAGGTACGCGCGGGCCGCGGACATGCGCCGCCCGCCCCGGGCGGTGATCTGGTACAGGCCCACGCCCTCCTGGTCCGCCCCGTTGAAGTCGGGATTGGCTTTCAGGCCGCAGGCCACGGCCGTGTCGATGAAGCACCGGTTGAGAGGGTGGTAGCTGGCACTGACGTCGTCCACGTACAGCGGTCCGGAGTCGCCGCGCCACCGGTCGCCCCCCCGGGCATTGGTTTCGGCGCGCCGGAAATAGGGCAGCACATCGTCCCAGCCCCAGCCCGGGTTTCCCATGGCGAGCCAGTCATCGTAGTCGGCGTGCTGTCCGCGGATGTACACCATGGCGTTGATGGAACTGGACCCGCCCATCACCTTGCCCCGCGGCCAGTAGCTTCGCCGGCCCCCCAGGCCCTCGTCCGGCTCGGTGGTGTACCGCCAGTTGACCGACGGGTCGTGGAAGGTCTTGCCGTAGCCAATGGGCGCCTGGATCCAGAACCGATGGTCGGTGCCCCCCGCCTCCAGCACGAGCACGCTGAAACGGCCGTTCTCGGACAGGCGGCTGGCGAGAACGCAGCCCGCCGACCCGGCGCCGACAATCAGGAAATCGAACTGCATCAGGCTGGAGGCGTTTTTTCCGAGTTGACAATATTTGCCCGTCGGACACAAGAACAAGAGCGGCAGGGTCATCCGCAGCCGGTCGGAACGGGACCAGACTGATAAAGGCGCGGGCCGTCAGCGGCTGAACGCCGGGATCACCTCGGTGCAGAAGAGCTCCAGGGAACGCTTCTGCTCCCTGAGGCCAAGACCCATACTCGCGTAGTAGATGAACTCGTCCACCCCCAGGGCATCGTAGCGCTGCAGCTTTTCGATGACCTGGTCCGGGGTGCCGAACATCAGGTTCTCCCACAGCATTTCCGGGTTGTACTCGTCGCGGTTGTCCAGTTCAGCGAAGGGAATCGGCCTGGGGAAGCCGTTCTCCACGTCGCCCAGGTTCTTGAACAGGTTCTCGAACTGGCTGAGCTGGCGCTGTGCCGCCCGCACGGGAACCTCCCAGTCCTCCGGGCGGTCGTAGACCGCGGTATGGCGCATCATGGCGAACACCGGACGTGCCTTCCCGGGGTTGGCGGCCAGGGCTTCGTCCAGGCGCCCCTTGTAGGTCTCCGCTTCCGCGAAATCCCGGGTCAGGGGCCAGGACGAGATGTTGCATCCGTTCCTGACCGCATAGTCGAAGGTGATCGGTGCCCGGGCCGCCACCCAGATGGGCGGATGCGGTTTCTGCAGCGGTTTGGGAACCGAGGTGGACAACGGGAACTGCCAGAATTCGCCATCATGCTCGTAGTCACCCTGCCACAGCTGCTTGACCGCCGGCAGGACTTCATGCATGTAGCGCCATCCATCGGTCTGCTTGAGTCCCGGCCGCATGCGGTCAAACTCCCGCTGGTAGGCGCCGGAACCGATGCCGAACTCCAGGCGGCCGCCGCTGACGAGATCGGTGAAGGCCGCCTCCCCGGCCAGCCGGATCGGGTGCCAGTAGGGGGCCACCGCCACGGCAGTGCCGAGGCGCACGCGCTCGGTGTGCTGGGCCCACCAGGTCAGGATCTGGAACGGGTTCGGCGCGATCGTCATCTCCAGCGCATGGTGCTCCGCCGCCCAGACGATGTTGAAGCCCCCCCGGTCGGCCATCCTGACCATGTCGAGGGTGTGCTGTGCGACCTCCCCCATGCCCAGGCTGTCGTCCATTCGTTCGAGATTGATGGCAAGCTGAAATTTCATCGGTCTGTCCTGTTTCGTGCCGTTTTGTCCGGCGGGTCGTTCTCGGTCGGCGGCTCTGTGCCCCCGGGAGTGTTCACCGATTTCACCGCGGTTGCAAGTGACCGCCGCGGACGGCGACTGCCCGTGCGGCCGACATGGCCCCGGCCGGCCGCCACCGCACCATGCTCACAGCGCCCGGCCGAGGAAATCGAGCACCGGGCCGGTGAACGCCTCCGGCGATTCCACGAGGGCCATGTGCCGGAGGCCGGGAACAATCCGCGTCTCCGCCCCCGGGATTCCGGCGGCGATGGCCTCGGCCATGCCCGGCGTGCTGCCGCTGTCGCATTCCGCCGTCATCACCAGGCAGGGGCGGGTGATGGTACCGGCGGGCCGGACCAGTTCCCCGACGCCGCAGGCGAGCACCTGGCGGCAGAGCGCGTAGCTGTCCGGGTGGTTGGCGAGCACCTGGGCCCGGACGTCATCGATCACCGCCGGGTTCCGCAACTGGAATTCTCGGGTGAACCAGCGGTCGATGGTCGCGTCCAGGTTGGCCCCGGGGCCACCGGAAGCGCTGTCCCTGGCGCGCTCCTCCACCCGCCGCTGCGCCTCCGGGCCTCTTTCGTGGGGCGAGTTCAGGATCACCAGCGCCAGCACCCGCTCCGGGTGGTCCAGGGCGAAGCGGCGATTGATCATGCCGCCCAGGGAAAACCCCACCAGCGCGGCGCTCCCGATCTCCAGCTCGTCCAGCAGGTCCCCCAGCTGGCGCGCAAACAGCGCAAGGCTCGGCGTTTCCGGGAGCGGGCTTGCCCCGTGGCCGTAGAGGTCGTATTGCAGGACCCGGTAGCGTCTGCCCAATGCGGGCGCGTGCCACCGCCAGGTGTGATGGGTGAGGCCCAGGCCGTGGATCAGGGCGACGGCCGGTGCGCCCGGGGTGCCATCCAGCGTATAGGCCGTTCCATCTCTGGCGCGCTTCACGGAATCTGCCGGGCCGGGACTACTCGCGGTAGGTCGGGTCGCTCCTTTCCAGCACCTCCTTCAGGTGGGCGAAGTGCGCATCCGCCGCGCCGGTGTAGCTGTCCCAGCCGGCGGCGGTCTTTTCCGCAAGCGCGTCATCCATGACCGCCAGGGGCTGTCCCGTGGAGTATGCCAGCACCATGGTTTTCGCCGCGCGTTCCAGGTAGTACATGGTCTCGAATGCCCCGGCCACGGTTTCACCGACCGTGAGGACGCCGTGATTGCCCATGATCATGGCATCGTTCTCTCCCAGCGCCTCGGCGATCCGGCGGCCCTCCTCCTCCTCGTCGGCGATCCCGGCGAACGACAGGTCGATGGCCGTGCGGTTGAAGAAGCGTGCGGTATTCTGGTCGATGGGCTTGAGAGCGGGGTCCTTCAGCCCGCAAAGCGCGGTGGCGTAGGGCGGGTGGCAGTGGATCAGGACCCTGGCGCGGGGAACCGCGGCATGCACGGCGCCGTGAATGCACCAGGCGCTCGGATCCGGCGCGTCGTCGGAGGACATCACCGCGGGGTCATCGGCATCGAGTCTCAGGAGATCGCTGGCCCGCACGGCGGAAAAATGCCTCCAGCGGGGATTCAGCAGGAAGGTCTTGCCGTCATCGCTGACCGCGGCACTGAAGTGGTTGGCCACGGATTCGTGCCAGTGGAAATGAACCGCCAGGCGGAAGGCGGCGGCGAGATCGACCCGCAGGTCCCATTCCCCTGCCTCGTATTCGCTGCCGGTCAGATAGCTGGTAACCGTGCTCATGATCGAACCTCGGGATTCGTGGTGGATGCCGATGGTAGTGCCCGAGTGCCATGCCGAAGGCATGAATTGCGACAGATTCTACAGCAATCCCGCAGTCCGGGTGCCATCCCGGATGCTCCGGTCTGCGGC
>VYFG01000047.1 GCA_009842505.1 Gammaproteobacteria bacterium | reverse complement strand
GAATGGATTCACGCCGGAATGCCGCCGAAAATCGGGGTTTTCTGCCTGACACGAAGTAGTACGGTTCGGCGATGCGGCTTGCGAGAGCCAGCACGTTGCTTTCTCCGAGAGCATCGGGACCCATATCGGGGGGTACCAGCAGGTAGCGGCCCCAGCTTGCGCGCTCCAGCCATCCCTTGCGGCGCAACGAGCGGATCACGTGGTCGGCAGCCTGCGGGCTGACGCCGAGCATGTCGATGATTTCCCGGCGATCGATTTCCTTGCTGCCGTCCTCTGTCATGCTGAGGACGACGCGACTCTCCTGGGGCGAGAGCGAACGGGTGACGAAGGTCATGACCATATCTGGCACAAAACTTTACTATTACCTTTGTTTTGATTAATGAAATATCAAAAAAGAGTACCGTAGTCAAGCTAACACTGTAACAAAACAAAGAACTTCGCGAGAGCTCTCCACATGTGATCGAATCGGGAGTTCCTACCCCCAAATGTAGTGTGACAGCTCAACTCAGCTCAACATAAAGCTCTGCTTGAGAGCGTAGGCCCCACGCTGCCTTATCCTCTAGTTTAGCGATCCTCCAAGGCATGCCAGACCCGGATGATGATGACTTCATCATCAACGTAACGGTATCGAACTATGTAGTCGCGTGCTCCGAACCGTACCGACAACTCGCGAAATTCCATTGCCAAATCCCAGGGTCGCCCTTTTTCGGGAAATTCGGCGAGTCTATCGGTGGCCTCAATTAGCGTAACGACAGCGCGTTTGGCGGCAGACGGGCTATGCAGCTTTATGTACGCATGAAGTCGTTTGAGGTCATTCAGTGCTTCCGGTAGCCATCTTACGATCGCCATCAAAGGGTTTCGGTCCCGGCGTCCAAACCTGCCGCCCAGGCTTTCACGTCCTCATGGTCCACCGTTTCGCCAGTCAGTTCATATTTTTCCCAACGGGACTTGACCAGCTGGTGCTCAGCTTCCAGGGCTTCTTCTACGTCCAAATACCGCTCAATAGCTGCCTTCATCAGGTAGTGGGGTGTTCTATCTCTGGCTTTGCCCAGGACTTCAAGGCGATGCTGGATTTCTTCGCTCAGGCGCACGCCCATCGTTGTATTCGCCATGTTTTCCCGACTTCATAGTTAGAGTTGCACAAAGTATGACATTGTTGTGCATTTATCCACTCAAATCGGATTCAGTTGGGGCTTTCCCTGCGGGCCTTGCTCTGCGGCTGCGCTGCGGAGCCTTCAGTCTCCGCCATTCGGTAACGATCACCAAGCCGTCTGGGACGCTGGCGAGCTTCCGCTGATCAACACCAAGGTCGGCGGCTGACAGATATTCCTTTATCTTTCGGCTTCGCCGGCAAGACGCTGCGGGTCCCCATACACGGATATGCACCGCCAAGTCATCCGGCCACCACCACGTGTCCCGGAACAGCGCCGGTCACGACGCTGCGCGACCGGGATTGCGCACAAAAAAAGGGACACGAACATGGACACTGGACCCGATTGCCCTCCTTGCGATAGCTGCGGGGGGATAAAAACCTACGAGAACCAAGTAGCCTTGCCCATCAGGGGTAGGGTTTGCGGCATTGACTACTGCATACACCACCTAGTCGCCGCCTTGAATGCAGGCGGTATTCCCACTACGGAGAGTTGCTGTGGGCATAGGAAGATACCCGGAAGAATATCCTTGTACGACGGCCGCGAGTTGATTATTGTGGATGGGGCCAAGCTGTACGAAGAGAATGCTAGGTTGTATGGCAGGCGGGGCAGCAATGGGCGCAGCCATTCGCTGTGGAGTACCCTAGTTGCTTTGCACGAGCGACAGCGCCATGGCAATCAAGGTAGGCACCTAGAGGGACCCGGTTTACAGGATTAGGGAGGCAGTTCTTGTGGTTGTCAAGGTTATGGACTTCGTGATCCTCACTGATATATTGGGCATTGCTGTTTACGCAGTAGTTATTGTACATCGGTTATTTATTCGGGTTGGTTAGTAAAGCGAAAATGGCCCCTCAAGGGGGCATTTTTTGGGGTTGACGCTGTTAACAGGTATGTATAGCATATGGTTGTTCGGTCTAGACCGGCCGGGCAGGAGAATGGCGGAGGGAGAGGGATTCGAACCCTCGAAACCCCGGGGACACGCCCCCAAGATTTGCCGTACGCTCAATACGGTGCATTTAGCCTCTCTGCCATCCCTCCAGATTCCCCATCACCAACCAAGTATGAGGAAAGGTCAAAGCCCCGGTCGGGATAACTCGGCCGGGGCTTCTTATTGTAACTCCAAATCAAGCGGGTAAAAAAGTGACAAATGCCCCCTCGATATAGGGAAACCGCACTTATTTCATAGGAAATTCATATAGCAGCCTTCGGCACTTCGCACGGTTCCTATATATCCTTGCCCTTGTGAACCCTGACAGTGACTCTTGCCGGGTTATTCGGCGAATACAAGAGTCCTTGACCGGCCGGGGAGTAGCTACCCTTGCCTGACGAATACCCGAAATCCTACACAGTCACTGTGCCGGGTTCACATGGCCCGGCGCCATTTTCGTGCCCGGGCGTCTACTCGGCCGAGAGAGGGCCAGCGCGATGAATACGATAGCAGAATTGTTTTGGTGGGTTGCTTGATGTTTTCCGTAGGGGCTTGGGGGCAGGAATCCGCTTCGAGGATTACTTCCGAAAATATGCTTAAATCCTTTGCCGAAACGGCTGTGGCCGCCCCCATGGAATACGAACAATCAACTCTGATCATTGCAACCAAGGCACTGGCCGCTTGGTGTAGTGTGGCGGTTCAGTATCTTTGGTATGACGCCAACCTCAAGGCGGACGCGCTGGATGATAGTGGAACCCTTGACATGTCCGGCTTGAAAAATTCGTATGGTCTTGTCGCCATGATCAAGGAGGATTGTCTGGAACCGTTGGAAGGGCCGTAATGGTATTGGGGGCTTATCAGGATCGTTTGGTACGTAGAGCGTCAATCAGATTGCTTAAACCATCAATCGTGGTATTTTACAGGTGGGTTTCGACGGGGAAGCCCCCTGTCCCGCGCCCTGTTGCGGCAGAGCGGGTCACGGGTTTACTTCGTCCCAATTGGAAGCTTTCCTGAAACTATCGGAATTCGCTAACTTCTCGAAGTTGCAAAAAAGATATTTGTCGCCTTTTTCGGTAGAACGCAGAGCCAAGACAAAGGACTCTGCTCGCTTCCATTCACGAATAAGAGGGATGCCCCACCAACTGGCGTAAATATCCTGGTCGATAGAGCCGTCTAAAAGACAAGTGCAAAGAAACTCACGGCGATTTAGATAGCTAAGGGTCTCCTCAACAATCTGGAGGTCTTTTCCTTCAGATAAGTTGGTTTTAGCCCAACTAGATGCTAATCTATCCCAATCATTACTTGAGCCGGAGGCAAGATGTTCAAGTGCCTTGGTTGATAGAATTCGCCACTCGTGGTCGAATTCGTGATTGGTAATATAGTCATAAGCAGCCCGTTTTGCGAACACAATAATCTGAATTCGCCAAGCAACGAACGCAGTGAAGAAAATTACAATGGGCAACAAATACACTTTTGCCCAAAGATGAAATATCGACATGGAATGGTTAAAAGTAGAAGAGGCCGCTTGCGCGGCCTCCGGGGATGTGATTATGGGATCAGCCATTCAGACAATGGGACCCGTTCCGTGAATAGTCATTTTCTGGCCTCGTTTGAGTTCCTGTACAATGTTAGGGCTATTATATCTCAGGTAATGAGCATATGAAACCAGTTCTGGACCCCAAGCGAGACTTGAAGGGCGCCACGCCCGAAACCCTGGCCCGCGCCCTGCTGCGGCAAGTGGAACCCCTAACCCCGCGCCCCGCTCGGCAATCCGTTGTCGGCGATCAGGTCGGTGTAGAGAAGGTTCCGGCCGACCATGGCGGCGACGGTGTTTCGCATTTGGGTAAGGGTTCCTGACTCGCGCATATTGTGCTTGGCCGCGAATTCCTGGACGTAGCGGTCAAGGTGCTTGGGGGAAAGCTTGTGGAACGTGCCCTTGTGCGCCCGCTTGAGCATGGACCAGAAGGACTCCACTCCGTTGGTATGGATCATGTCCCGGACGTATTCCCCTATGCTGTGCTTGACGGCCTCATGGTCGAACGGCATGCCTTCATAGGCCACCGCCTCATCGGTATAGACCTCCGCGCCTTCCGCCGCCGTATCCCCGACAAACCCGTGTAGAGTATCCCTGTCCACAGCCCGGATCACCTTGGCGGAAACCCGGTTGCTGTCCCGATCCTTGGCGCCCACAACCGCCGTCTTGCCAACCGCGCCCCTTCCCGGAGCGCTCTCCGCCAATTCCCGCCGTTTGGCCTTGCCCATGTTCTTACGAATGCCGCCCATGTAGGTTTCATCGACTTCCACGGGGCCTGCGAATTTGGGCTCACTTTCCATTTCTCCGTTTCCACCATCCCCCGGTACGCTTGCCCATGCCTCACGAATACGATGTAGCATGAACCATGCGGAGGGCTGGCTGATGCCAAGGTCCCGATGAAGCTTCATGGAAGAGACGCTTTTCAGAGAAGTGAGGCAGAGATAGATGGCGATGGCCCACTTCTGTAGGGGAATCCTTGAGCGGGCCATGGGGGTGCCGGTGCGAACGGAGAAATAGGACCGGCAATCGGTGCACCAATAGGGCATTTTCGGGTGGTTGGATTCCACCGTGTTGCCGCTGCCGGACTTGCCGCAACAGCGGCCGTTTGCCCATCGGACGGCCTCGAACCACTTAACGGCAGCCTCTTCGTCGGGAAACATCCGCATGAGTTCCAGAAGGTCGATGCCCTCTCGGTAGAACTTGCCCGGCGCCATGTTTGCCATAGGTATAACTCCTTGATAGTTAAATATATTTTACCAAGGGAGATTGATTTTATCAACCTATCTTTATAATCCCCCCCAAAAAAAAAGCCCTCGGGGAGAGGGCTGTAATAAACACCAATGGAGGAGTAAAACAAGGTCTACGCCGCGGCTTTTTTGAGCGGAGCCACCGCTGATTCGGTTTTCCTTGGACGCAGTCGGGAAAAATCACCACCGTTCAGCACCACATCCCTGATCTCGTACCGCTCGATTCCCAGGTCCCGGAGCAGTGAATCCGGCATGGCCTGCAGTTCGCGGATTGCCAGACGGCGGCGGTTCCAGGCCTGCAGCCTATGGATCAAGCGAACCAGGAAGTTCCTCTGGAATTGTCCGAGGACAACGTTCTCGGGATTTGCAATCTGTTCATTTGTACGCACGGTCATACCCCCCCCTGAAACTGGGTCAGTAAAATCGTAAGGACGGTCAGTGCGCCGACATATGCGACGCCCACCTTGATAAACATTTCGTTCATGTGTCGCACCTGTATCATTACGTTGAAATCTTGGTTTGCGTGTCGTCTACAAACCGGCTGTGACGGGAATATAAGGCCCGCTGCATCTGTATACAAACGATGAATTCTCATACAATGCATGAACAATCATTCATGAATAAATCCCCCTTGGACAAACCAGGATGCCCGTCCATTTTCCCCCCATTGCAGCCCTGAGAGCCCTGGAGTCTGCGGCGCGCCATCTGAGCTACACCCGGGCCGCCAAGGAACTCCATGTAACCCAAAGCGCCATCAGCCACCAGATCCACCATGCCGAGCAGTTGTGGGGGGTCAAACTGTTCAGGCGCCGGGGGCGCGGGCTGGCACTGACGGAGGCAGGCGAGGCGCTCGCGCCCGTGGTACGGGACTTTCTTTTCAGGATCACCAGTACCCTGGAAGACCTCAAAGAGGAGGATGAAAGCCCTTCCGACCTGCGGGTGACCCTGCTGCAGTCATTCGCGTTCAAGTGGCTTGTGCCCCGTCTCGGCCATTTCAAGCACGACTATCCGGATATCGATGTCTGGATTTCCACTTCCGATGTGCTGGTGGAGTTTGACCAGGAAACCGCCGACGTGGGCATTCGGCTCGGTTACGGAAACTGGGGCAGCCTGCACGAGGAACTCCTTCTGACCGAATACGTATTCCCGGTATGCAGCCCCTATTTTCTCCGGGAACACGGCGCGCCCGGGGAGCCGAAGAACCTGCTCGACCTGCCCCTGCTCAGGCGAAGCGCCATTGACATCCTGCCCCGCTGGCGCGACTGGTTCCATGAAGCCGGCGTGGTGGTCAGGCGCATGCCCAGCGGCACCAAGTTTCCCCAGACCAGCCTGGCGCTCCAGGCCGCCATCGACCACCAGGGAATCGCCCTTGCCCGCAGCGCCCATGTGCTGGATGACCTCAATGCCGGCCGGCTGATCCGCCTGTTTCCGGAAGTGGTCTGCCGGTCCTACGCATCCTATTATTTCGTCTGCGCCCCGGGCAGGGAGAACGAGCCGGACATCGCGGCGTTCCGGCAGTGGCTTGCCGATGAAGCCAGGAAGTCACAAGAGGAATTCGATGCCATGATGCAACCCGGCGGGAACCCGCCGGACGACTGAATTCCCCGGCTACGGATCCGTCGCCCGCGAGGCTTGCACCGGTCCTGTCAGGGTGGACGCGGGGCCGTGGAGCCGGCCTGGCGGCAAGCGCCAAACCCTCTTCTATACCGAACCGTAGGGACTGTCGCCCCCGTCCGGGCGTGACTGGAACCAGCGGAACGTCCAGAGATACTGCTCCGGGGCCCTGCGGATCAGACTTTCCATGGCCTCGCAGATGGCGGCGGCATCCGCTTGGGGGTCGTCGCCGCGGACACCGTCCAGCGGCGGGCCGAAGGTGCATACATACCGGCCCGTCCCCGGATCAAGCCGGGTCGCGCACACGGTGACCGTGGCACCGGATGCACGGGCAATGCGCCCCGGCGTGGTGACCATGGCCCGGGACACTCCGAAAAATGGCACGTAGGCAACCTCCGCTCCCCGTCCGCCGAAGTCCTCGTCCGGCACCAGTATGCACTGCCGGCCGTCCTGCAGCCCCTTGAGCAGCGGCCGCATGCCGGCATCGCGCACGATCAGGTCGAGGTCCGACAGGCGGCATCGGCCCCTTGCCACCGCCCAGGTCAGCAGGTCATTGTCCAGCGGTTTCATCATCGATACCGAGGGACCCGCCAGCGTCATCAGCAGGCCGGTGATTTCCAGGGTCGTCAGGTGCCAGGTCACCGCGAGCACCTTGCCCGAGGCCACGCGGTCCCGGTGTTCCTCGAACCCCTCAAGGTCCACCAGTTCCAGGAGGCGGCGCCTGCTGCACCACAGCGTAACCCCCATGTCGACAATGCCGCGGCCATGGGCGCGGAAATGGGCCTTGAGCAGCCTTTGCCGCTCCGCCGCCGAAAGCTCGGGGAAACACAGCGCCAAGTTCACCGCGGCAATCAGCCGGCGTTTCTTGTTGCCGTGACGGAAGAGATCGCCGACCAGGGCGCCCAGACCCATCAGCCAGCGCCGCGGCAGGTGGCCAAGGATTCTCAGGGCACCCAGCAGCAGCCAGGTTCCCCAGTACCGGGGTCCCAGGAAAGACCGGTGGAATTCCGCCGGGTCCCTGGTCCGGTCCGGCTCAGCCATGGCTGCCGACCGTGGGGGCCGGGAGGAATTGCCGGTAGGACGCGTCCCTGGCCGCCAGCCACTCAAGGTCCCTGACGCGATCGATATCCCGCAACTCCGGGAGCCGGTGAAACCGGCGCCCCTGCAACCGCGCAATTTCCAGAAGGCGGGACAGTACATCACCCTGCCCCCACCGGATGCCGCCGAACAGGGACGTGCCGTCAGTCTGCAGGCCGAGCAGGTAGAAGCCGCCGTCGGCTGCCGGCCCGACCACTTCCTCGCCCGCCTGCAGCAGCTGCTCTGCCTGCCGGACGATCCTCCCGGGAATATGCGGCACGTCGGCGCCCACGACCGCGGCGGCGGAAGCCCGCGCGATGCCACGGGAAAGGGCGTGGCTCATGCGTTCTCCGAGGTCGCCGCCCTGCTGGGGCTCCAGTTCGAATCCGAGATCCCGGCTCAGTTGCCGGAACAGGGGATGGTCGATATCCAGGTCCGCCGCGATCACCCGCGGACCGGACCAGTGCCGGGACAGCGTGACGCAGGTCTGCGAGAACATCTGCCCGGCCAACCTGGCACAGGATTGCGGGGAAAGTCCGGGTTGCATGCGCGTCTTGACCCGCCCGGCGACCGGCGCCTTGGAGAACAGGTATATGACCGGATACGTCCCGGGCTGCATCATCTGCCGGTACGGTACATCGCGGCCAGCCGGTCGGGGTCCGCTCCCAAGCGGTACAGCAGTCTCAGTTTCCACATCAGGAGTATGGTACGCACCGTACCATGACTGATCCAGCGCCTGGCGGAGGTCGTTACCGGCGACGTGACCAGCCCCGGCCGCGACCGCCTGCCCGCGCGCCGCGAGAACTCGATATCCTCCATCAGCGCGATCCCGGCAAATCCGCCCTGAGCCACGAAGAAGTCCTTCCGGGTGAAAATCGCCTGATCGCCCGTGGCGATCCGGGTGAGGCGCGACCTCAGGTTGATCATGTACCCGATCAGCCGGAACCGCCAGCCGGGATCGTCCAGGCGCAGGTCGAAGCGCCCCCAGCGGCGATGCCCGAGGACGTGTTCCACCCTGGAGACGGCGTCGGCGGGCAGCCGGGTGTCGCAGTGCAGGAACAGCAGAATTTCAAAGGCGGCCATTTCCGCCCCCTGATTCATCTGTGCTGCGCGCCCCCTGGCCCTGGCCGGGACGACCCGCGCCCGGCCGCCGTCCCGGATGTCCCGCAGGACCCCGCCCGACAGGCCGTCATCGCTGGAATCCACGATGATGATTTCACCGAGTCCCGGCAGATTGGCCAGGGAATCGACCAGCGCCAGGGGCTGGCGGCCTTCGTTGTACGTGGGGATGATGATCGAGATCACGGATGGAGTGGTTGCGCCGGGCAGCGGCAGGGAAACATGCCGGCGGCCAGATCCCGCCGCCGGCTGCACCCTGCGATGCGTTCATACTATCACCGTCAATTGCATTTTATCCCCGGGGTTCAGTAAAATCACTTCGACAAGCGCCGCCAGACGGTGCTTTTTTGATTTGGGGGCCGTCCGCCCGTGGTGCTGTGGAAGGGCGCAATACATCCGGTTCCCCTGGGGGTGCAGTGACATGTCACCGAGACATTTTCTCAGCCTGATGGATCTTTCGCCCGCCGAAATCCGGCAGGTTCTTGACCGGGCGACAAGGATGAAGCGGGAGCTGTCCGAGGGCAGGCCCAGCGACCTGCTGCGCCATCGCACCGTGGTCATGGTGTTCGAAAAATCGTCCACCCGCACCCGGGTTTCCTTTGAAACCGGAATCACCCACCTGGGCGGAAGCACCATCTTCCTGGCGCCGTCGGATTCCCAGCTCGGCCGCGGCGAACCCGTGGCCGACACCGCCAGGGTCCTGTCCCGCATGGCCAGCCTGATCATCATGCGCACCGGCGAGCATGAACGTGTCGCGGAAATGGCCCGGCACGCCGCCGTTCCCGTGATCAACGGCCTTTCGGATTTCAACCACCCCTGCCAGCTTCTGGCGGACCTGCAGACCTGGCAGGAGCACCGGGGCGACTTCTCCGGATGCAGGGCCGCCTGGATCGGGGACGGAAACAACGTCTGCCATTCCTGGATGAACGCGGCAAGGCAGCTGGATTTCCGGCTGGTGGTGGCGACGCCGGCGGGCTACGAGCCGGACCGGGATCTGGTGGCGGCCTGCGGCAGCCACGTGACGCTGACCCATGACCCCGCCGAGGCCGCCAGCGGCGCGGACGTCGTGGTGACGGACACCTGGGCCAGCATGGGGCAGGAAGAGGAAAAAAACGCCCGCCTGCGGGATTTCGAGGGTTTCTGCGTCACCCCCGGGATCATGGCGGCGGCGAACCGGGAGGCGCTGTTCATGCACTGTCTTCCGGCCTACCGGGGCATGGAGGTGACGGCGGATGTGATCGATGGCCCCCAAAGCGTGGTCTGGGACGAGGCCGAGAACCGGCTGCATGCCCAGAAGGCGCTGATGGAATTCCTGCTCACGCGATGACATCTGTCCTGGTACTGTATTACAGCCGGCACGGGTCCGTGGCGGAACTGGCGTCGCAGGTGGCCTATGGCGTGGAGAGCGTCGACGGCTGCGAGGCGGTACTGAGGACCGTGCCGCCCGTGTCCTCCGTGGCGGAAGCCACCGCGCCCGCTATCCCGGAGGAGGGCGATGTCTACGCCGAGCCGGCGGACCTGATGTCCTGCGATGCCCTGGTCCTCGGCAGCCCCACCCGCTTTGGCACCGTGGCTTCGCCGATCAAGTATTTCTTCGACCAGACCGCCCCCCAGTGGCTGGCAGGCACACTGAAGGACAAGCCTGCCGGTGTCTTCACATCGACCACGAGCATGCATGGCGGCCAGGAGAGCACGCTGCTCGGCATGATGCTGCCCCTGATCCACCACGGCATGGTCATGGTGGGACTGCCCTTCAGCGGGACCGCGCTCTCCCACACCCGCACCGGCGGCACGCCTTACGGCGCCAGCCACGTCGCCGGTGCCGACAACAATGCCCCGTTCAGCGAAGACGAGGTCCGGCTGGCCCGGTTGCTGGGAAGCCGCGTGGCCAACGCGGCGGTGCTGCTGAAAGGCTCCGCCCTCTAGTGGCGGGCGGCTGCCACGTTGCGTGGAGTCGGGACGCGCATCTCAACCCTGCCCCGACAACAGTTCCCGCAGGAACGGGATGGTGATGCGGCGGTGCTGGGACAGCGACGCGCTGTCGATCCGGTCCAGCAGGCTGAACAGGGATCCCGTGTCGCGGGCATGGTGACGCATGATGTATTCAATGACGGGCTCCGGCATGTCGAATCCACGCTCCCGGGCGCGTTTCAGCAGCACGCGCCGCTTGCCGGCATCATCCAGCGTCGCCAAGTGAAAGACTCCGCCCGCGGAAAGCCGGGAAACCAGGTCCGGCGTTCGAAGACCGATTTCCCCGGGCG
Organism: Gammaproteobacteria bacterium; assembly: GCA_009842505.1. Classification (GTDB taxonomy): domain Bacteria; phylum Pseudomonadota; class Gammaproteobacteria; order Arenicellales; family Poriferihabitantaceae; genus VYFG01. The sequence continues at coordinate 51,593 of VYFG01000047.1, read as the reverse complement.
GTCCGGAGGCCGCAACCACCAGGTTGCCCGCCGCCTGGCGGACTTCCTCGTACAGCGACAGCCATTCCAGCTCCAGCGCCCCGTCGTGCTCCGGCGGCCGCAGATCGTCCAGACAGACCAGACAGCCGGGCTCCCTGGCGGCCGGCAGGACGTCCGCGTCCCGGGCATCTGGGAGGCCGTCACAGTTCAGGTACCGGAACGGCCGGCCCAGGGCACCCGCGGCAGCGCAGCAGGCATGCAGAAGATGCGTCTTGCCCACCCCGCCTTTTCCCCACAGGTACAATACCGTGCCCGGCCGCCGGCCCTCCGCGATGGCCTCCACAGACTCCACCAGGGCACGGCTGCCGCCGGGTTCAAAGCTGGCGAAGGTGAATTCGTCAGGCGGGGCGGAGGGAATGACGGTCTGGCGGCTCAATAATTCCTCTCGTGGACCAGTTCACGCTTGAACCCCCAGATCCAGACGTACAGGGTTCCGCTGACGACCGTGGTCACGATGACACCAAGAATCAGCAGGTTCATCACGTACCCCAGACTCAGCCAGCCGCTGTGCTCCAGCAGGACGAACACCACCAGGGAAATCTGCAGGAACGTGTTCAGCTTGCTCCAGTAAATGGGCTGTATCGGCACCTTGCCCTCCATGACGATGAGCATCACCGTATATCCGCCGATGATGACCACGTCACGGAAAATCACGATCACCAGCAGGTAGAACGGGATGTCGCCCATGATCGCCAGCATCACGTAGGCACAGGTGATCAGGAGCTTGTCCGCCATGGGATCGAGAATCGCTCCGACGTAGGTCACGCAGTTGAAGCGCTTGGCGACCAGGCCGTCCAGGCCGTCGGTGAGGCCCGCGGCGAAGAAGACCAGCAGCGCCGCTTCATAGTTGCGCGCATCCAGCAGCAGCACCAGAACCGGGCAGGAGGCGATCCGCAGGAGGGTCAACAGGTTGGGGATGAGAGAAACCATTGGGAGGCGGCCCTGCGGATACCGTCGTCACAATCCAGCCGGGTATTGTACGTCGGATTATCCGGATGGTCATCCATGGCAGAGACACCCGGCCACGCCCCGCCACCGCCGCCACAGGCACGTTCCACCGACGGCGAAACACCGCCGAATCAGGCATAATTCCCGCATTTCCCGCGCCCCCCACTCTTGTCCGCCCGCGAACCCGACAACCAGCCCCTGGACTACCGCAGCAGCGGTGTGGATATCGATGCCGGCGAAGAACTTGTCCGCCGGATACGGCCTGTAGTGCGGCAGACCCACAGGCAGGGCGTACTGGGCGGAATCGGCGGCTTCGGCGCCCTGTTCGAACTGCCCCTTGGCGAATTCCGCAATCCCGTGCTGGTGTCGGGCACGGACGGGGTCGGCACGAAGCTGAAGCTGGCGTCCGCCCTGGACCGCCACGATACCGTCGGCATCGACCTGGTGGCGATGTGCGTCAACGACATCCTCGTGACCGGCGCCGAACCGCTCTACTTCCTGGACTACTTCGCCACCGGGCGCCTCGACGTCGACCTTGCGGAAACCGTCGTCCGCGGCATCGCCGAGGGCTGCAGGCTGGCGGGGTGTGCCCTGGCGGGCGGCGAAACCGCGGAAATGCCCGGGATGTATCACGGGAACGACTACGACCTGGCGGGATTTGCCGTGGGCATCGTGGAGAAGGACCGCATGCTCAACCCGGCGGACGTGCAGCTGGGCCAGGTCCTGCTGGGCCTCGCCTCCTCCGGCCCGCATTCCAACGGGTTCTCCCTGATCCGCAGGATTTTAGAGCAGAGCGGCGCCTCCCCGGATGCCCCGCTCGGCGCCACCACCCTGGGAGAAGCGCTGCTGGCTCCCACCCGCATCTACGCCAGTTCCATACTCGGCCTCCTCGGGTCGGTGCCGGTCGCCGCGGCGGCCCATGTCACCGGCGGCGGCATCAGCGAAAACCTGCCGCGGATGCTTCCCGACGGCACCGGCGCGGTGATCGACCTGTCCGCCTGGGACCTGCCGGAAGTATTCCGCTGGCTGCAGGAGGAGGGAGGCATTGCTTCGGGCGAGATGCTCCGAACGTTCAATTGCGGCATCGGCATGGTCCTGGCCGTGGATGCCGGGCAGGCGGACAGGGCCAGGTCAGTACTCGAGGACCATGGCGAAACCGTGATTTCCATCGGCCGGACCGAATGCGGGGAGAACGGGGCGGGCATCCGCTTCGAGAATCCGTGGTAGACCGGGAAGGGACTGGCGGATGTTGACCCTGGTGGTTCTCATTTCGGGCAGGGGCAGTAACCTGCAGGCGATCATGGACGCAATCGGCAGGGGAGACCTTTGTGCCCGCATTGCGGTTGTGATCAGCAACCGGGCGGACGCCCCCGGTCTCGATCGGGCCCGTCGCGGCGGTATCCCGACCTGCGTGATCCCCCACGGCGATTTCCCGGACCGTGACGGTTTCGATCATGCGCTGGCCGAGAGCATCCAGGGGTATGATCCCGACCTGATTATCCTGGCCGGTTTCATGCGAATCCTGGGCGCCGGGTTCGTGCGGCGCTTTGACGGCCGCATCCTCAACATTCACCCCGCCCTCCTGCCCAAGTTCAGGGGCACCGACACCCACCGGCGGGCGCTGGAGGCCGGTGAAACCGAGCACGGCGCCACGGTTCACGTGGTGACCGAGGCACTGGATGACGGCCCCATCGTCATGCAGGCAAGGGTGCCGGTACTGCGGGAGGATGACGTGGAGTCCCTGGCCTCCAGGGTGCTGTCCGTGGAACACGGGCTGTACCCGGCGGCCATCGGGAAGTATGGCGCGGAGCTCTCGACGCCGGAGACGGCCCCGGCCACCGGCGGAGCCGGGAGCCGGTGATGTCAATGGGGCGCAGGCAGGCGTTCGTCCGGCTCGCGATGGCCCTGCTGGTTGCCGTCGCCGGTTCACCGGGTGCACCGGCCATGGCCGACGATCCGGCCGAACGGACGCTGCGCTACAGCGTGGAATACCAGGGACGCAATCTGGGCAAAATCGAAATCAGCATCAGCCGGGACGGCGAGGACGGCGAGGACTGCCTGGTCAGATCCGTCAGCCGCCCGAACCCGCTTGCCGCCATGTTTCTCGAAAGTCACACCATCGAGTCGCGGTACCGCATGCGCAGCGGCGAGGCCGTCCTGCTTTCCGGCCGGGAACTGCTGACCAAAACCGGCGAAGTCAGACGCAGCTTCGAAGTGGATCATGCGGCCGGCAGGATCCTTTTCAGCGCAGGCGAACCCGCCGGTTTCGACACCGCCACCAGGCTGGTCGCGGACCCGTTTCCGCTGGGACTCCTTGGCGCCGAATCCGCCGAAGGGGGACGGTTTCTTTCCGTGAATCCCAAAAGGGCGCGCCTGTTCGAGGCCAAGGGCGTGGTGGAGGAGGTCGTCACGGTCCCGGCCGGCACGTTTGCAACCCTGCGCCACGACAACGCCGCGCCGGGGAACCCCGAGCGGATCCTCCGGCTGTGGCTGCGCCAGGGCGAGGATCCGGTCCCGGTCCGCATTGTCTCGGGCCGCAAGGGCAAGCGCACCGTGATGGAGCTGCTTCCGTGAACGGATTTTGCGTCAGGATCGTACCCTGGGACGAGCATGCCGGGACGCTGCGGGCGATCCGGGACAGGGTGTTCATCGAGGAGCAGCGGGTGCCGGAGAATCTGGAGCGGGACCCCCGCGATCCGTCGTACGTGCATGCCCTGGCCGAGACCGGTGCCGGCGAACCCATCGGTACCGGCAGGCTTCTTCCAGGGGGCAAGATCGGCCGCATGGCGGTCCTCCCCGAGTGGCGGTCCAGGCGGGTGGGGTCGGCATTGCTGGAGGCGCTGATATCCGTGGCACGGGAACGCGGAGACCGGGAGATCGTCCTGGATGCACAGGTCTCCGCCGAGGAATTTTATCGCCGCCAGGGCTTCTCCAGCGAGGGAGACGTGTTCATGGATGCGGGGATTCCCCACGTCCGCATGCGATTGGCACTCTGAGACGCCCGCGATGACCGCCGCCCTGTCCATCGAAAACCTGGAGAAACGGTACGCCAACGGCGTTGAGGCCCTGAAGGGGATCAGCCTCGAGGTGCGGGACGGGGATTTTTTCGGCCTGCTCGGGAAAAACGGCGCCGGAAAATCCACGGCGATCGGCATTATTTGCTCGCTGATCAACAAGACCCGGGGCAAGGTCCGCATCTTCGGCATCGACATCGACCGGGATTTCCCCGGGGCCAAGGCCTGCCTCGGCGTGGTGCCCCAGGAAATGAACTTCAGCGTATTCGAGACGCCGCTGCAGATCGTGCTCAACCAGGCCGGGTACTACGGCATTCCCCGGCGCATCGCCGCGGAACGGGCGGAACGCTACCTGAAGCATCTCGACCTGTGGGACAAACGCAACGGCATCTCCCGGGAACTTTCCGGCGGCATGAAGAGGCGCCTCATGATCGCCCGCGCCCTGATGCACGAGCCCAGCCTGCTGATCCTGGATGAACCCACCGCCGGCGTGGACATCGAGATCCGCCGGTCCATGTGGGAGTTCATCCGGAGCATCAACAACGTGGGCACCACCATCATCCTGACCACCCACTACCTCGAGGAGGCGGAAAGCCTGTGCCGCAACATCGCCATCATCGACGAAGGGGAGATCGTCGAGAACACGAGCACCCGCCAATTGCTGTCAAAGCTTCAGCGGGAGGTCTATGTCCTGGACCTCCAGAAGCCCCTGCGCGAGTTGCCGGAGTTCGGCCGCGGGCGCTGGCGGTTGACCGATCCCACCACGCTGGAGGTGGACATCTCCAAGGAGCAGGGACTGAACGGCGTCTTCCGCCAGCTCAACGCCAGGGAGATCCGGGTGCAGAGCATGCGCAACAAGTCGAACCGCCTGGAGCAGCTTTTCCTGGACACGGTGAACAGGGAGGAAAGGCGTGAGTCTTGATACGACACGAATCGCCTATGCCACCATCGTGCGCAAGGAGGTCTCCAGGTTCATGCGGATCTGGCAGCAGACACTGATGCCGCCCGTGATCACCACATCGCTGTACTTCGTCATCTTCGGGAACCTGATCGGCCCCAGAATCGGCAGCATGGAGGGATTTCGCTACATGGATTTCATTGTCCCGGGGCTGATCCTGATGTCGGTGATCACCAATGCGTATTCCAACGTATCGTCATCATTCTTCGGCGCAAAGTTCCAGCGTTCCATCGAGGAGCTGCAGGTCTCGCCGACGCCGAACTGGGTGATCCTCGCCGGATACGTGACCGGGGGCATGGTCAGGGGGCTGCTCGTGGGACTCGTCGTCACCATTGTGGCGCTCATGTTTTCCCGCCTCCGGCTGCACAGCGTCCCGGTCGCCCTGAGCGTCATCCTGCTGACGGCGATGCTGTTTTCCCTGGCGGGATTCATCAATGGCCTGTTCGCGCGCAATTTCGACGACGTGTCCATCATCCCGACCTTCGTGCTCACGCCGCTCATCTACCTGGGCGGCGTGTTCTACACGATCAACCTGCTGCCGCCATTCTGGCAAACAGTGTCCCACGTGAATCCCATCCTCTACATGATCAACGGATTCCGTTACGGCTTTATCGGGATATCCGATATCGGCCTTGGATTGTCCTTCGCGATCGCCGTCACCTTCATCGTGGTGCTGTTCGGGGCCAGTCTTTACCTGTTGGAGCGCGGATACGGCATCCGGGACTGACGCCGGCGGACCGTCAGATCAACACCAATGTCCACACCGTCACCAGAATCACCAGGGACATGAATACGGCAGCGGACCCCATATCCTTGGCCCTTCCGCTCAGAGTGTGCCTGGTGCCGCCGAACCGGTCCACCACGGCCTCTATGGCGGAATTCATCAGTTCCACCAGCGGCACCAGCAGCGCTGTCATCACCAGCAGCGCCCGTTCCACACCGTTATCGCCGAGCCAGACCGCCAGCGGCACCAGCAGCAGGCAGCCGATGGTCTCCTGGCGAAACGCCTCTTCGTTGCGCCATGCGGCGAGGAAGCCCTTCCAGGAATACACGAGTGCCATGGCCAGCCGGCGGATGCCGGTGTTGCCGGGCTTTACCATCGAAGGCTCCCTTACCGGTTGAGGTCCTGGACCAGGGAACGGATCTCATCCGGCTCCGTGGCGGCAAGAATGCGGGGCAGCGCCGATTCCAGATGGCCGACATCGCTCATCCGAACCCGCTGCCTGACCTCCAGCAGGGACGAAGGGTCCATGCTGAACGATCTCAGGCCCAGCGCCAGCAGAATTCGGGTATAGGTCGGGTTTCCGGCCATCTCGCCGCACATCAGCACGGGCACACCCGCGGCGCGGCCGGCTTCGATGACGCCTTTCACCAGGCGGAGTATGGACGGATGAACCGGGTCATACAGATAGTTCACCTCGTCGTCGACGCGGTCGATGGCAAGCGTATACTGGATCAGATCATTGGTACCGATGGACAGGAAGTCTAGCTTCCGTGCGAAGATGTCCGCGGAAATGGCCGCCGCCGGCACCTCGATCATGCCGCCGACCGGCAAGTCGGGGTTGAATGCCTCTCCCTGGCCGGACAGTTCCTCCTTGACCTCGCGGATCAGCGAGTAGAGCTGGTCGAGCTCGTCCATGGTGGACAGCATGGGGACCAGCAGCCGCGCGTCGCCATGGACAGAAGCCCGGTAGATCGCCCTCAACTGGGGCTTGAACAGGGCCAGGTCGTGCAGGCAAAGCCTGATGGCCCTCATTCCCAGGGCCGGATTGATGGCACGCCCGTCCTCCGACCGGGCCCCTTCCACCTGCTTGTCGGCGCCAATGTCCAGGGTGCGGATGTTGACGGGACGGCGACTGCGTTCGAGGATATCCCGATACACCGTGTACTGTTCCTCTTCATCGGGCATTTCACTGCGGTTCATGAAAAGAAACTCGGTGCGGTACAGCCCCACCCCGTCGGCATTCTGGGCCACGCTCTGGTCCACCTCCTCCGGAAATTCCACGTTGGACATCAGCGAGACCGCCCGGCCGTCCAGGGTCACGGATTCGGCATCCCTCAGGGTGTCCAGGGCCTGGCGGCGACGGATGATCTTTTCCCGCCGCCGCTGGTACGCGGCGAGGGAGGACTCGTCCGGGTTGGCCAGGATGATGCCCCGCTTGCCATCCAGAATCAGCAGATCGCCGGTGCGCAGGTACCGGATCGCGGCGTGGAGGCCCACGATGGCGGGTATCTTCATGCTGCGCGCCAGGATCGCGGTATGCGAGATGGGGCCGCCCAGGCTGGTGACGAACCCGGTAAGCCGGTGTTTCTTCAACCGGATGGTGTCGGCGGGTGTCAGATCGGCGGCGACGATTACCTCGCCGTCATCGGTTCCCCCCAGCTGATCGACGAGTTCGTCGCCGTCGTCCATCAGGGCGCCGATGACACGTTCCACAACCTGGGCGACATCGATGGACTTGCTGCTCAGGTAAGGATCCTGCATCCTGGAAAACATCATCTCGAGCTTGCGCCCGAACCGGGACAGTGCCGACTCCGCATTGATGTGCTGCTCCCGGACAAGTTTCGACGGTTCGTCCAGCAGCATGGGATCTTCCAGCATGGTGACATGGGCTTCCAGCAGTCCCGCCACCTCCGCAGGCAAGGGCCCGTCATAGCCGGACTTGAGATCCACCAGCGAATCCCGGGCCTGGCGAATGCCGGCCGCCAGGCGCTCCAGTTCCGCCTCCACCGCATCCGCCCCGACGGTATACCGGCTGATTTCCGGCGCCGGCCGGCTGATGATCCTCGCCCTGCCGATGGCAATGCCGTGCCCGACGCCGGTACCGTGCAGGGCCAGCATCAGGTTCGCCCCCGGAATTCCCGCGTCATTCCCCCTCTCCGAAACAGTCCGAGAACATCGTCCGTATCGCGTCCACCGCGGCCTCCTCGTCTTCGCCGTCCACCTGCAGCAGCAGGTCCGTCCCCTGGGTCGCGGCCAGCATCAGGATGCCCATGATGCTCTTGCCGTCCACCTGCTGCCCGCCGGCGGAAATCTTGATTTCGCTCGCGAACCCGGCACACAGCTTGACCAGCTTGGACGCGGCCCTGGCATGCAGGCCCAGCTTGTTGATGACCGGGATGACGGTTTCAATCATGTCCTGGAGGCCGGGGGGACTTCTCGGTGGCCGGACTCCTGTTCATTCAGTTGCCTGTGCCGGACCTGGGCGTTGAATTCACGGTCATGGAACCGCCTTGCCAGCTGTTCACAAATATACACCGAACGGTGCTGGCCGCCGGTGCAACCCACCGCCACGGTGATGTAGCTCCGGTTCTCGCTGTCGAAGCCCGGAAGCCACTTGAGCAGGAAACCGTAGATCTCCTCCGTCATCTCCACCACCATGGGCTGGTTCTCCAGGAACCGCCTGACATCGGGGTCCCGGCCGGTCCGGTTGCGCAGGGACTCCTCCCAGTGGGGGTTGGGAAGGCAGCGGACATCGAAGATGAAATCCGCCTCCCTGGGGGAGCCGTACTTGAAGCCGAAGGACTCGAACAGGAGCAATGGCCCCCCGGCGCTGGAGCCGCCGGCAAAATCCCGCACCATGGCACGCAGTTCGTGGGGGGTGGTGTCGGTGGTGTCGATCACCTTGTCCGCACGTTCCTGCAAGGGCCGCAGCATGACCCGTTCCCGCTGTATGCCTTCCATCAGCGGGGTGGAATCGTCGGTGAGCGGGTGCTTGCGGCGGGTTTCACTGTAACGCTGCACCAGTTTCTGCTCCTCGGCATCGAGAAACAGGATGCGGCAGGCCCCGGCCTCAAGCCCCGACCTGTCCAGGGTATCGCCCAGCCCGCCCAGGAAACGGTGATTGCGCGAGTCGATGCTCACCGCCGCGCAGGCGATTCCATGCTCATCACCAGGCGCATGCACCAGAAAGCAGCGTTCGAATTCGGGCAGCATCACCGACGGCAGGTTGTCGACGCAGTAGTAGCCGATGTCTTCCAGGGACTGCAGGGCCACGCTCTTGCCGGAACCGGACAGCCCGCTGACGATGATCAGGTCCATGGTGCGCCGGCTCATTCCTCCCCCCCGATGCCCATGCGGCGGTTATGCCTGCCGACGAATTCCAGGCTGCTGTTCGCCCCGGTTTTCCGCAGCAGGTGATCCCGGATGGCGGCCTCGACGAGTACCGACAGGTTGCGCCCCGGGGCCACCAGGATATGCAGGCAGGGAATCTCGACGCCGAGTATGTCCACCGGCTCAAGGCTCGGCTTCAACCGGTCCAGGTTCTCGATTTCGCGTTCCTTGGCATCACTGAGGTTGATGATCAGTTCCAGTTCGTAGTAGTCCATGACCGCGGCGGGCCCGAACATCTTTTCCGCGTTGATGATGCCGAGGCCCCGTATCTCGATGTGCCCTTTCAGCGACGGCGGACACTCGCCCATCAGCACCGGTCCGTCGCGACGGTAGATTTCCACCACATCGTCGGCGATGAGCTGATGGCCCCTCTGCACCAGGTCGAGGGCGACCTCGCTCTTGCCGATGCCGCTCTTTCCCGTGATCATCACACCGGTATTCATCACCGCCAGGAATACACCATGCCGGTTACAGCGCGGTGAAAGCAGCTTCGCCAGGTTGGCCTGGAGGAAATCCAGAACGCCCGCGGGGGCCAGTGTGGAGCGCAGCAGGGCAATGTCCATTTGACGGCATACCTCCTCCAGGGCGGGATTGGGGTTGACGCCGTCGCAGAGGATCGTGGCCAGGGTGGTTCCGGCATCAAAGCAGGGCGCCTGCTGCAACTCCCGCTCGCCCTGGCGATACAGCCATTCCAGGGTGACCCCGTCCACCAGCTGGATCGGAATCGGCCGCAGCGGGTTGAGATAGCCGTAGAAATTGGCATGCTGAAAACAGGTCACGGCCGGCTTGGTGGTATTCAGGTACCAGTGGACTCCGGGCATGCGGTCGAGAATCTGCCGGAGGGAATGCAACCCGCCGGTTTCCAGCGCCGGACTTTCGGAGTTCTGTTTCACCCACCCGTCCCTAGCCGTCAGGTTCCAGGACATCGAACAGGGCCGCCGCCTGTTCGCGGGTACTGCACCGTTTCATGGATTCGACGAAGTGCCGGTCCCGAAACCGCGTCACCAGCAGTGAGAACAGTTTCAGATGGGTGTCGTTGGCCTCCACGGGAACCAGGAGGCCCACCGCCAGCCAGACCGGTTGGCCGTCCGGCGCGTCGTAGTCAATGGGCTTGCTCAGCCTGACGACGCTGATCACCGGGCTGTCCAGCTTCTCGATGCGGCCGTGGGGAACCGCAATTCCCTGCCCGAGCCCCGTGCTGCCCAGCCGTTCGCGCTCGGTGATCGTCTTGAGAATGCAGTCTTCGGAGATTCCGGCGAGCCCGTTGCACGACAGCTCGGCGATGAATTCGAACAGCCTCTTGCGGCTGGTGGTCTTCAGGTCGAGGATGATCCGGCCGGTATCGAGATATTCCGCCAGTACGGGAGAATCCCCGTTCCCGTCGCCGTCGCCACCGCTGCCGTCACTGCCCATCGTTACCGTGACAAATCGAAGCCCCGGTTCAGCGCGGCGTCGGTACGGTGATGGTCGGTCAGCTTTTCCTTGTGCTTGAGAACCTGGCGGTCCAGCTTGTTCACCATGCTGTCAATAGCGGCATACATGTCATTGCAGGTACTGGAAGCATGAATCATCGCTCCTTTGGTGTTGATCGTCGCTTCCGCCATGTGGCGTTTCTTTTCGACCTGCAGTATGACATTGGTATTGGTCACATGGTCGAAGTGCCTGACGATTTTCTCCACCTTACCGGAAACGTAATGATGCATGGAGTCAGTGATGTCAACATGATGTCCGCTGATTGATATTTGCATAGTGATCGCCTCCCAAGGACTAAAGATGTGCCGGCAGACCCGGCGCCAACAACAGATATTCAATTTCGCCGTTCAAGATCCCGGTGCCCCCAAAAGCGATTTTCGCCTGCCGGAAGGGGGAATGTTCATTTGCTCCCGGTATTTCGCCACCGTACGCCGGGCGATCTCGAACCCCCTGGACCGGAGCGCCTCGCATATCTTCATGTCGCTGATGGGCTTTGCGGGGGACTCGGCCTCGACCAGCTCCCTGATCAGCGCCCGGATTGCCACCGACGAGGACTGGTGGCCGTTCCCGGCGCCGACCTCGGTGGAGAAGAAATACCGCAACTCGAACGTGCCGAGGGGGGTCAGCATGTACTTGCCGTTGACCGCCCGCGACACCGTGGACTCATGGATGTCCAGGGTCTCCGCGATTTCGCGCATGGTCATCGGCTTCATCGCCGCGGGCCCGTGTTCAAAGAAGGCCTGCTGGTTCGCGACGATCCGCGCGGCGACGGAAAGAATGGTGTCGTGACGCTTTTCGATATTGGACAGCAGCCAGCGGGCGTCCTTGAGTTGGGAATTCAACCGGGAAAAGGACTCTTTCCCCGCGTTTTCCGTGACCAGATGCTGGTAGTCCTGGTTGATCATGACCCTGGGCAGGGCGGCCGTATTCAGTCTCGCAGCCCAGCCTCCGCGGCGTCTTTCCACCAGTACGTCCGGCGTCACGTAATTCACGGAGACGTCGCCCACGCTGTACCCGGGATGCGGGCTCAGGTGCCGGACCAGTTCGATGGCCTCGCGCAGCTCCCCGTGGTCCACGGCCAGCTTTCGGCGCAAGGCCTGCAGATCCCGACGGGCAAGCAGCGGCAGGTGCGACTTCACCAGGTTACGGGCGGTTTCCAGCCCGGGCACCTCGGGGTCCAGGGCAGACAGCTGCAGCAGCAGGCATTCTCCGGGGGTTCTCGCACCGATCCCGATGGGGTCCAGGGACTGCACCCTGGAAAGGGCGGCCTCCATGTCCGACATGGAGATGCGGGTCCCCGGCTCAAGATCATGCCGCACCTCGTCAAGGATGGTTTCGAGACCCGCTTCCAGGTACCCGGCATCGTTGAGGTTGCGGATGATGTGATCCGCCAGGAACTTCTGCATCGGCTCGAGGGCCAGCAGACAGAGCTGCTCCTCCAGGGATTCGTGCAGCGACGCATCCGCGGCATGGGCCGGTATCCTGTCGACCCCGTCGGAAAGTGCGGAGGCCGGCGACGCCGTGCCGGCGCGCCTGCTCACCCAGTCTTCATTGAATGAACCCCGCAATTCATCCATGAATTCCAGCCCGGCGTACCCCTCTTCCGGGATGGCTTCGCTGCGGCCCTCCGGATCCTCCATTTCCAGCAGGGGATTTGTCTCGTGAGCGTCGATGAGCGCTGCGGAGAACTCAGCGGTATTCATCTGCAACAGGCGTATGGCTTGCTGCAATTGCGGCGTCATGGTCAGCCGCTGCGTCTGTCTCAGATCAAGAGCCGCTTTCATCCAATACAGTAGTCATCATTGGAGAATCATTGTAACCAAATTTCCCGGCCCGGTTAAAGTGCAACCGTACCCGCCGGCGGTCTGGCGGGCGTGGGCGGCGCCCAGGTGGCACGGGTCCGCGCCGTCCCCGGGGATGGTGCCTCGCGGGGTTTTGCCTGAAAAACAGCGGGCTATCCGCGACAATTCGAACTCGGGATGATGAATCATGTCCAATTCGGCCATGCCCGTCGCCTTGCCGGTGCCGGACCCTCCAGGGGCCGCACATGGCCCTGTCGCGGATACCGGTGCATCGCCCGCGGCGGCATGGCCGCCGGATTCCGGCCAGGAGGGGATGGCATTCCCTGCCCGACCGTTCCCCGGCGTCCGGCCGTCACATGCTGAAATCGCTGCCGAGGTAGGCTTCCCGCGCGCGCTCATCCTGCATGATTTCCTCCGGCGTTCCGTCGACCAGCACCCTCCCCCGGTGCAGGATGTACGCCCGGTCACAGATACCCAGGGTTTCCCGGACATTGTGGTCGGTGATGAGAATGCCGACGCCCCTGCCCTTCAGCAGCTGTATGATCTGCTGGATTTCCCTGACGGCGATCGGGTCCACGCCGGCGAAGGGTTCATCCAGCAGGATGAACGAGGGCTCGAGCGCCAGGGCCCTGGCAATCTCCACGCGGCGCTGTTCACCGCCGGAAAGCCCGACGGCGAGCTGGTCCCTGAGGTGGTAGATGCCGAACTCCTCGAGCAGGCCGCGGCAGATTTCCGCGCGCGCGGCGGCGGCATGCCGCCCCGATGTTTCAAGCACCGCCAGTATGTTCTCTTCCGCGGTGAGCCTGCGGAACACCGAATGTTCCTGGGGAAGATAGCCGATCCCTCTGCGCGCCCGCTCGTGCATGGGCAGCCCGGTAATGTCTTCCTGGTCAAGAAAAACGCGGCCCCCGGTTTCCCGCACCAGGCCGATAATCATGTTGAAGCTGGTGGTCTTGCCGGCGCCGTTCGCCCCGAGAAGGCCCACCACCTCGTTGTCCGCCACCTCCAGGGACACCCCGTCCACGATGACGTTCTGCCGGTACTTCTTCACCAGGGACCTGGCGGAAAGTGAGCGCATTGAAATGGAACCTGACGTCGTGACCGGGACGAACGGCGCGCTCAGTCCTGCTGCTTGCGCGGCTGTATGACCAGCCTGGCCCGGGGCCGGAAAGCCGCATCTTCCGGTTGCCCGCCGGAGACCGCTGCGCCGGCACCCGCGGTTTCGCCGCCGGTGGATCCGCCGGATGCACTGCCCGAAGTCTGGACACCGCCCTTCACGAGGACCTTGTCGGTGTCCAGGCCGTATGTGATGAGCCTGCCGGTGACCGTGTTGGGACCCTGGGTCACCCTGGCCTGGCCCCCCAGTGTCACCAGTCTGTCGGTCTGGTCCATGGTGATTTCCACGGCCTCACCGACCACGTCCTCCCCGGAACCTTCCGGTCTCTGGCGGAACCGCCCGGGATTCCCGGTGCAGACGCCCGTGTCCAGCTCCCCGTCATCGTTGAGGCGGGTGACCAGTTCGTCGCAGTCCAGGCGGATGGACCCCTGGCGGTAGACGACATCCCCCCGGTACGTCCGCACGCCGGTTCTCAGGTCCAGTTCGATGTCATCGGCCTCCAGGGTCGCGGGCTGGTCCCGGTCGCTTTCAAGGGCCAGGGAGTCCGTACTTGCGGCCAACAGGGGCAATCCCAGGACGGCGAACCGGAGGTACCGCATCGGTCGGGCCCGGCCCGGGCGCATCTCAACCCCGGTCCTCATCAAGGATGATCACCATCCTCTCACCGGTGAAAACATCACCGGTAGCCCCGGCCTGGTCCTGAAGCACCCGGACATTGCCGGTCAGGAGGATCTCCGAGGTATTGTTGTCCAGCCAGCCCGTGTCAGCATAGACGTGCCGCGGGGCCTCGTCCGGGCTGTATTGGACGATGTGCGGGTTATCCAGCAGGGCACGGTCCCCGTACGGGTAATGCACCATGCGGTCGGCCCGAAGCTCGTATTTCTTTCCCAGCCCGTCCCTGCCGGTGAAGACAAGATTCCGAATGTAGTAGTCCGGGGCGTCTTTCTCCGTTTCCGACGGTACGGCCACCGGGGCGTCCAGCACCCCGAACTGCAGCCATGCCGACAGCCCCATCACGAATGCGAACGTCAGGACCAGCAGAATGTCATGGCGCAGCGCCCGCACGGCCCGTCCTCAGATGACGCCCACGCGAAGCAGGTCATGGGTGTTGAGCGCTCCCACCACGCGGCCGCCATTCTCCACCACGAATACGCTGTTGATCGCGTGGGGCCCCTGCCGGGCATGGTCCCGCATGATCCGGACGATCTCCTCTGCCAGCATGTCCGGGGGGATGGTGAAGGGATGGCGATTGACGAGATCGATGGCCCGGGCGGTGTAGATGTCCACCCCCTTGCCCAGCGTCCGCCTGAGATCGCCGTCCGTGAACATGCCGAGGAGCCTGCCTTCGTCGTCCACCACGCCCGCCATGCCCAGCGACTTGGACGACATTTCCAGAAGCAGCCGCTCCAGGGTCGCATCCTCCTCCACCAGGGGCAGGCTGTCGCCCTGGTGCATCAGGTCGGAAGCATAGAGCAGCAGGCGTTTCCCCAGGGTCCCGCCGGGATGGGTGCGGGCAAAATCCTGCTCGGAAAAGCCCCGCATCTTCTGCACGGCAACCGCCAGGGCGTCGCCCATGACCAGCGTGGCCGTCGTGCTGGCGGTGGGGGCCAGGTTCAGCGGGCACGCCTCCTGCGCCACGCTGATGTCCAGGCAGACATCCGCTTCCCGCGCCAGGGTGGACTCCATGTTGCCCGTAAGCACCACCAGCCCCACGCCGATTCGCTTGACGATGGGCAGTATGGTGATCATTTCGGCGGTTTCTCCCGAGTTCGAGATTGCAATGGCCAGGTCATGCTGGGTGATCATGCCCAGGTCGCCGTGGCTGGCCTCCCCGGGATGCACGAAAAACGCCGGCGTCCCGGTGCTGGCGAGCGTTGACGCGATCTTGCCGCCGATATGACCGGACTTTCCCATGCCGATCACCACCACCCTGCCCTGGCATTCCAGGATCTTTTCGCAGGCTTCGCTGAATTTCCGGCCGATTCTCGCGCCGACCGCCTCGATGGCGTCCAGTTCGACCCGGATGACCTCCCGCCCGTAATCCACGGCGGATTCGGGTCTGGCGGAGGCGGTCATTTCTCTGGAATTCATGGGCGGGACTTTCGGGAGGATTATACCAATACACCGGGATTCCCGCCCCCTGGCCCGTCGTCCCGCCGGTCCGTCCCGGATCACGGCTGGTGTAGAATGCCGCGGTGCCAAACCGAGTCAAGCCGTGGAACTCTTCAGTCCTGAAAACCTGTTCACCCTGGTCATGCTCATCCTGCTGCAGGCGGTGCTGGGCTTTGACAACCTGCTGTACATCTCCCTGGAATCGAAGCGTGTGGAGCGATCCAGACAAGCCACCGTCAGGCGCTGGGGCATCGGTATCGCGGTTGCGCTGCGCATCATCCTCCTGTTCGCCCTGATCAAGGTCCTGTCTCTGTTCCAGGAACCGTTGTTCGAGGCCCGCATCAGCGGGGTCCTGGAGGGAACGTTCAACCTGCACGCCCTCGTTGTCCTGCTCGGCGGCGTTTTCATCATCTACACCGCCATCAAGGAAATTTCCCACATGCTCATCATGGAGAATCTTCATCTGGAACAGAAATCCGGCGGCTCGCTCGCGGGCGTGATCACCATGATCGTCATCATGAACGCGGTGTTCTCCTTCGACTCCATCCTGAGCGCCATGGCGCTGACCGATGTCTTCCCGGTGATGGCGCTGGCCATCGTCATCGGCGGCGTGCTGATGATCTGGCTGTCCGACCGCGTTTCCGCGTTCCTGGAAAAGAACCGGATGTATGAGGTCATCGGCCTGTTCATCCTGTTCATCGTCGGCATCATGCTGCTGTCCGAGGGCGGGCACCTCGCCCATCTGAAGCTGTTCGGCTATGCCGTTACGCCCATGAGCAAGGCCACGTTCTATTTCGTGATCGCGGTGGTGGTGCTCGTGGATGTCGTGCAGTCCCGATACGCGTCGAAACTGATGCGCCTGAACCGTCTGCAGATCGCCGGCAAACCCGCAACCAGCCACTGACTGACCGCCATGCAAAATCCAGACATTCCCCCCATCGCCGAAAAGGACCGCATCGAAATCGAGGCCGCCCTTTTCCGCAAGCTGCTCGATCACCTTCGGAAGTACCCCGAGGTACAGAATATCGACCTCATGAACCTGGCCTATTTCTGCCGCAACTGCTTCTCGAAGTGGTACGTGTCCGAGGCGGCGGAGCACGGCATCGAGCTGAATTACGACCAGGCCAGGGAACTGGTCTACGGCATGCCGTACGGCGAGTACAAGTCCCGCCACCAGGAAAAGGCCAGCCAAGAACAACTGGAAATGTTCGAGACCGCCCAGCAGAAGGCGACCGAGTAGAAGATGCGGTCTTTCCCCCCGGTCTGATGGATTGACCGCATTTAAGGATCTCCCACTCGGTGTGAGTTGGACGGGTAACGGACTGAAGCCGGAGTCCAGTGAAATAAGCGGTGTCTATTACACCGACGATTCGTGCGAAAGGGACGCATGTCAGTAAGCGATCGACAACAAGATATTCCTCTTTCCAGAATATGTCGTTCTAAAGCAATACCAGGAATCGGGAGTATCCGGGCAATCTGCCGCTATTTGAGGAACAGGCGGACAACTGTGTCACGCATATCCTTCACCAGAAGAGCCAGTGCGGTCTGTAGGGTTCAGTGCGAATCACGGACTTTACGGGTTTTGGCTGCACCATGCCACGAACGGGAGCAGGTCAAGTTCGCTGCCGTTTTCCGGTGTGACACCCGTCTCCGTCCACAAGTTGTCAAAGCTGAAACCGAAAGCTTCGAAGGGAGAAGAGAGACCGGCTCGTTCCACGCCAGAATCTACAGGAGAATCCTTTGCCCATCCCGCAACTCGAGGATTTCCAAGGTACGGACTTTGGAGTCAACGGACCAGTAATGGGTCACTCCCACAAGGTGTAGACTGCGCGCTTCATTCCCTTGTTCAGCGCCATCGTCGATGGCGAAAGCATCTCGTATACCCAATCCGGCACTGAGGTGAAGTATGCCTCTTCGGGAACTGCCAGCACTCACTCC
The DNA here is from genome assembly GCA_009842505.1 of Gammaproteobacteria bacterium. Lineage (GTDB taxonomy): Bacteria > Pseudomonadota > Gammaproteobacteria > Arenicellales > Poriferihabitantaceae > VYFG01. The sequence goes on along the minus strand of VYFG01000047.1, from coordinate 34,078 downwards.
AGTGCCAGCCCGCCAAATCACGAGCGGCTGTCTCAGTGGTCCACTGAGTGGTCAATCACAAATCAAGCTCCTGGAGAAGTTCTTGTACAGAAATGCCGTGATGCCTGGCAATGCTCTTCAGAATGCTGGACAGAGTCTTGGCCCGGATCGGATTGTGCAATGGAATCACTTCATGATGCTCTCCGCACTCCTGCGTCGTGATACGCACATGCGAGCCACGTTGGCGCATTGGCTAGTAACCCATCCGGCGAAGCGATGCCAGCAGAACAGTACCGCTGATATCGCGTGGAACTTTCACGCCACCAGAACCTCGTCCCGCACGAAGTGCAGGCGTATCAGATTCGGCCGGTCCATGGTTTCATCGAAATAACACTCCATAGCCTCCCTGACGTTTTGTCGGAGCTCCTCAATAGACTCACCTTGCGTGTGAATGCCAAAGCCGAGTGCTGTCGCCGAATAACCCCCGTCCAGTTCGTCTTCGACGACTTCGAAAATGATCTCTGATGCTGACATTATTTTCTCACAAACCTAACGAATTCGATTCTAGCATGCGGATCCTTCATTGTTGTGTTCAATGCTATGCGGCGGGGCATCCAGAACGTCCCGGCAGATCACCCCGGAGAATGATTGCATTGCCCTGGCTGCCACCTTGATGGCAATTGCTGCTTCTCCAGAAGCCAGAAATTCCCGGCGTAACCTGCGGTACCGACCGGCTCAAGACAACTTCATTAATCCATGCCTCTGAAACCGGACAGAATTCATGCTACGGCCGGGCATATGCTCGCTGCAGGACACAGTGTTTGTATTGGATACGGAAGCGGTCTGTGACATACTAAAATCGTCGGAAATCGGTATCTATTTGATATGTCAGAACCACACCGAAACCTGCCGGCCCCCGATCCGGGCTTCACTCATTTTCGGGGGTGCCGCACCGGTTTCGGCGACGGACTTCCGACCTCGGGCCCGCTTTCCATGCTCTTGGCGGGTGTTTTTCATCCGACGCCGGCACCATGCGGGAATCCACAGGCATTCATGCAGCAACCGACAGCGTCGGATGCACTCGGGCGGGACTTGGCCTAGAGCGTTGAGCCCGGTTAGTTTCTTATGTCCGTCTCTGTCCTCAAGAATTCCGGGAAATTGGAGTTAGCACCTTCCGCATACGCTGAAAGCTACGCGAAAGCAAGCTCCATGGGCATGGGCGCGCGGGCTGAAAATTACATCCGGCATACGAGGATCGGAGACCCCGTGCTCGACCCGGTCATGGAGGAGCTATCCGCCATGCCTCCCGTCGACCTGCACCGATTCATCCAGGCGGGCATCGAGCAGCAACCCGACATTCTTCGCAAGGCACCGCAGGTGCTGCGGGATTTCTTCGATCATCTGGAAGATCCTCCGTGGCTTGACCGCGAGGCGTTTCAGCCCGGTATCCGCGCGTTCAGCACCAACGCGGACCTGATGCTCGTGGCCTTCGTTGCGGGCGTGCTGGTGGAGGGGTTTTCGACGCTGATCGCAAAATCATTCAATACCACCAAGCGGGTGGCGGCCACCAAGCGACGGCTGCAACAGAACAACCGGCAGTTGGTGGAAATTTTCTTTCCCGGTGGATTGGACCGGGACGGCGACGGCTGGAAACTGTCCACGCGCGTGCGGTTCGTGCATTGCCGCATCAGGACGCTGTTGGCGCAGTCGGACGTTTGGGACGAGGACGCCTGGGGCACGCCGGTCAGCGCAGCGCACCTGGGGCTGGCGATCGCGGTTTTTTCCAAGCGCCTGCTGGATTACTCGATGAAAGTGGGCGCGACATACACGCCCGAGGAAAAGGCGGGCGTTCTCGCCGTGTGGCGCTACGCCGGCTACCTGATGGGGATACCGGATTCGATCCTGTATGCCGACGGGGAGGAAGCCGAATCCATCTACACGGTCGGCTTCCTGTGCGAACCGCCGCCCGACCGGGATTCCGTGGAAGTGGCGAATGCGCTGATCAAATCCATTCCGTCGGTGGCGGGCATCACGAATCCGACCGAAAAAAGGAAAACGACGGCATTGGCCTTCAAGCTTTCGCGCGCACTCATTGGAAACAGGCTTGCCAACCAGTACCAGTATCCATGGAGCCCGACGATCGGAACGCTGTTTCTGTTTCGGCTGAAACAGTACCTGCAACGCAGGGCCAAGAATACCCAGTTGCTCCGATTCGGAAATTTCTCGCAGCTTCTGGACATTTCCGTGTATGACGAGGGGGGCCTCAGCTACAGGATGCCAAACCACGTCCATGCCTCGAAGTCGGCCGACTGGTGAACGATTGATGCGCGACGTTTCAACCAAGCGGTGCGCTGCGTCGCACGATGTACGCGGCCGGGAAGGTCCTTGCCGATGACGTCCGCTCAACTCGACCGCGTCTTCGACCTGATCCTCCGACGGCCCTGGGTGACGGTGGCGCTGGCGTCGGTCTTGATGATCGCAATGACCGCCGGCGTTCGCTACATCAACGTGACCAACGACTATCGAATCCTCTTCGGCGAGCACAACCCGGAACTCGCCGAGTACGAGGCGCTGGAGGAAATCTACGCCGAGTCCAACCGGGCGTTGATCGCGGTTGCGCCCGCACAGGGCACGGTATTCACCCGCGAGACCCTTGGCGCCATCGAGGAGTTGACCGAGGCGGCCTGGCGGGCGCCGTACGCCAGCCGCGTCGATTCGCTCACCAACTATTCCCACAGCGAGGCGGAAGGCGATGACCTGATCGTCGAACCGCTGGTGGACGGCGCCGGATCCCTGACCGATGACGAGTTGTCGCAGGTCGAGTCGATCGCGCTGAACTCCGCGGAAATCACAGGAAGGCTGGTATCCCATGACGGACATGTGAGCGGGGTGGCGATCAACTTCTTCCTCCCCGACCCGATGGACCCCGCAGTGGTCGAAATCACGGACCACCTGCACGCGATGCTGGACGAGGCCCGCGCCAGGCATGCGGAGATCGACTATTACCTGACGGGTGATGTCGTCATGCACCGCGCCTTTGCGGATGCGACCCAGGACGACCTGCGCAGGCTCATGCCGATCGTGTTTGTCGTCATCGTTGCCGCCGCCGCCATTCTCCTGCGTTCGCTGCTCGGCACGTTGGCCATCGTGATCGTGCTCATGTTTGTCGTCAACACGACGATGGGGCTGGCCGGCTGGCTGCGCACGGAATTCAGTCCCACCAACGCCGGCGTGCCCATCATCGTCATGGCCATGACGGTCGCCTATGCGATCCATATCGTATCGATCACCTTGCTGGGCATGCGAGGGGGAATGGAAAAGCACGAGGCGATCGCGGATTCGCTGCGGCACAACGCGACCCCCGTTTTCCTGACGTCGCTGACCACGGCGATCGGATTTCTGAGTCTGAACGCGTCCGATTCGCCCCCGTTCCACGTGCTGGGCAATCTGGTGGCGTTCGGTGTTTTCTGTGCCTTCAGTTACTGCATGGTCCTGCTGCCGGCGATTCTTTCGCTGTTGCCGCTCAGGGTGCCGCCCCTGCGCGTGGGCAAACCGGTTTTCTTCGACCGCCTTGCCGGCTTCGTGATTGACCGCCGCAAGTTTTTGCTGTGGTCGGTCAGCGCCGTTACGATCGTTCTGATCATGGGTATTCCACGTAATGAAATCAGCGAAACGTGGTCGCGCTACTTCGATGACCGCTTCGAGTTCAGGCGCCACACGGACTTCGTGATCGAAAACCTCACGGGTCTGGACTCGCTGGAATACTCACTGAGCGCGGGCCGCGAGGGAGGGATCACCGATCCGGAGTACCTGCACACGGCGGATGCCTTCGCAGAATGGCTCCGGGAGCAACCCGAGGTAACCCATGTGCAGGCGTTTCCCGACATCATGAAACGCCTGAACCGGAACATGAACGGCGACGATCCCGCCTTCCACCGGTTGCCCGAATCCCCGGAGCTGGCGGCGCAGTACCTGCTGCTCTATGAATTCTCACTGCCGTTCGGCATCGACCTGAACGACCGCATCGACGTCGCCAAGTCCGCCACCCGCATGACTGCCGTCGCTGCGAACCTGTCGGGCGGGGAACTTCTCGCGCTGGATGATCGCGCCCAGGCCTGGCTCGAGGCCAACGCACCGGGCATGGCCACGGCCGCGACGGGCATCACCATGATCTTTGCCCACCTGTCGCAGCGGAATATCGAGAGCATGCTGCAAGGCACAATCATCGCCATGGGCCTGATCTCACTGATATTGATCCTGGTTCTCAGGAACATCCGCATCGGGCTGATCAGCCTGCTGCCGAACTTCATTCCCGCGGCCATGAGCTTCGGCTTGTGGGGCTATCTCGTCGGCAGGGTAGGCATGGCGTCTTCGGTGGTGACCGTCGTCGCGTTCGGGATCATCGTCGACGACACGATCCACTTTCTTTCCAAGTACCTGAAGGCGCGCAAGGAGGGGCTTCCTGCGCCCGAGGCCGTGCGCTACACGTTCGGCGCTGTCGGCCACGCGTTGGCGACGACCACCGTCGTGCTTGCACTGGGATTCCTGGTATTCACGGCATCCGGGTTCGAACTGAGCTGGGCGCTGGGAATCCTGGTATCGATGACGATCGTCATCGCGCTGCTGACCGATTTCCTTCTGCTGCCTACGCTGCTGATGGCCATCGACAGGAGAAAGTAGACGCCAGGCGGTTGTTGTGGGCCATTCCAGCTTTCTTCAGGACCGCTCCTGATCGGCCTGGCCCCGAATTCCGTTTCCGGGATCGTCAGGTCAATGCCCGGGCAGAACACGGAACGATGCTCTGCGGTTGTTGTCAACCGATGCATGTAATCCCGCCTGTTTGGGAAACCAGTAATGAATTCAACGTCGAGAAGTTGGAATCGGACCGCATGACCACTCCCGTGACCGGCAATGAGAAAAACCCGGATTTCGGCACCAGGGCACTGCCTGCCGAACCGGACCTGACCGCACCGGACGGATCGCAGGTGCGGGTGCTGCTGTCGCTTTCCACCGGAAGTGCGGCGCATTTCCAGCTTGCGCCGGGCGAGGTTTCCCGGGCAGGCCGTCATCGAACCGTTCAGGAAATCTGGTACATCCTTGCCGGGCAGGGCGAGATGTGGCGGCATGACGGCTGCCGGGAAGAGTTGGTCACGCTGAATCCCGGTGTTTGCCTAACGATTCCGGTCGGCACTTCGTTCCAGTTCCGCGCGACCGGAGAAGCTCCCCTGTCGGCTTTCGCGGTGACCATGCCGCCATGGCCAACCGGTTCGGACGACGAATGGATGGAAGTCGCACCCCACTGGCCGGCGTAGGATTGCTCAATTCGCAACCTGATATGATCCGCAAGCAGGCACAATGCCAAGAGTTAAGATCGGCGTCCCACTCCGGCGCAGCGAGCCGGACTGGCGGTGCCAGCACCACCCGTTTGAACCATAATGTTGTAGTAATTCAATGAAACATAAAGAGATGAAGCGTAAAGAGTTTTGTCGGCTGCTTCCACTGCTGCCGTTGCTGGTCGGTTTGGCAGTCATGCCAGTACACGCCGCCGGAAAGGAAAATGCGGGTTCGCCCGTATTGGTCGAATGGGGATCCGGGGTGAGCGCAGAGCGTCTGCTCCGTTCCTCCCACAACACGGATTTTTTCCCGCTCAGCAACAATTTCGTCAGCCAGAACAACAAGATTTTCTGTGGTCCGGCATCCTCCGCGATGGTGCTGAACGCGCTGCGACTGGGCAAGAAAGAGGGGTTGCCCCATGACAGGAAATCCATCGAACAAGATGAACTGGCCTGGTTTTCGGAAGGTTTCAGCCCGTTCTTCGGAAAGTATACGCCCGGCAACGTGCTCAACGCACAGACGAAATCCCGCAAGGAAGTCCTTGGCAAACCCATCGAGATCAAGGGCGACATGAAAAGCGATTTCGGCTTGCAACTGCATCAGCTGGCACAGGTATTGCGCAGCCATGGGCTTGACGTGACCATGCGGGTCGTCGATGACGATGCGAGTGCCGAGACGATCAGGCAGGAACTGGCCGCCAACCTGGCGACCAGGGATGATTACGTGCTGGTCAATTATACCCGCAAGGCGCTCGGCCAGCCGGGCGGCGGCCATATCTCGCCTCTCGGTGCATACGACGAAAACAGCGATTCTTTCCTGATCATGGACGTCAATCCGAACCGGGCTCCCTGGGTGTGGGTCAAGTCCGACGATCTGGTCAGCGCGATGCGGACTTTCGACACGGTCGAGAATCGGGGCTACCTCCTGATTTCGGACACGAATTAGGCAGCACGGGAAAATCCAGGCTCAGAAGAACATTTCAGATCCATGTGAATCCGTAGAGGCCGGCATCCGAATCCGGCTGTTAGGCATGGTATGGACGTCGCCCGGCTCAAGACGCCTGCAGTTTCCTGGCGATGTGGTAGGGCGTCGCTCGTCCGATCCCGGGTTGCCTGGCCTCCTGCCTTGGTGTCATGCAGTCATTGACCGGGTTCGTGGCCGCAGACACGGCATCAAGCCGTTTCTGAAGTGGATGCGCTTCAGGTGCCGGTTCGCACCAACGAGCATTTCGGCCTGGTTGTAGCCGAAATTCAGCGACCACGGCCAAGGGTTGACGGCTGTTCTCTTCATGGGTTACGCGCCTTGTTGACAATTGAGAGAGCGCCTGTATAGCACAGGCCTCCTGTCACCGTGGTGACAGGAGATATCAGTGACCTGGCGAACACGGCATCCTGCGGGGGGCCGCCCTGCGCTGCAGGGTGGCTTCCTTGACCGTCCCGGAGCGCCTCCGCCGCAGTGTTCGTTCCGTCCATTTCCAGGAGCTCTTGCAAGAGCTCCTGGAACAGGGTGCGAAGACGATCCTCATCCTCTTCAAGAAGGGCTTTCAATTCTACGATGGCGGATTTACGCTTGGAGTTGGTGGTCATGGGTCGTGTACCTCTGATGGCGTGGTAACTGGATGAAGTACACCATGACCACCACCTTTTTGCGCACATCTCGGCACACTACTTCCATGAAGCGACAAGCCATGCCTTATGACCCGTTAATATCGCGCACTCCCGGTACGGGTCTTGAGCACGTGTCATCGTACTGGGCCGAGACAGGGGGCCCGGAGCCGGAAAACGACGGAAGGCTCGAAACTTCGGTCGAAACCGACGTGGCCATCATCGGTGGCGGTTACACGGGTTTGAGCTGCGCCATTCATCTGGCACGTGATTTCGGAATCAATCCGGTTGTCCTTGAGGCCAACCGGCCGGTGTGGGGCTGCAGCGGCCGCAACGGCAGTTTCACGGGGCCGAACATCGGACGCTTGTCGATCGCGCAGTGGGAAAGGCGCTGGGGTGCCGAAGGTGCGCGTGCACTCTGGAACGAATCCATGGCAGGACTCGATACCGTACGCGAGCTGATCGACCGGGGCGCAATCGATTGCGACCGGCAACCGGACGGCCGCATGAAAATTGCCCATTCGCCAAAGGCGGTACCGTACATCCATTCCGAATACCAGGCGCTGAAGCGGCTGGACTACCAGGCGGATATCCTCAGTGCCGAGGACATCGCACGCGACCATTGCAAGGGAGCCGAGGCTTTTTCCGCCATCCGGTTACCGGACGGCTTTTGCATGCATCCGATGAAGTTCGGTTATGGGTTGGTCCGCATGGCACGGGCGGCGGGTGCGTTCATCCACGCTTCATCGCCCGTACTCGAGTGGAAAAAGCAGGGCAATGAACATTGCCTCTCCACACCTCGGGGTGAGGTCCGTGCCAGGCAGGTAGTCTTCGCTACCAACGGGTATACCAACGAACAGCTGCATCCGTGCCTGAAAGGAGGACTGCTGCCGGTGATTTCATATATTGTGGTCACTTCCCCCATGGATACGGAGCAACAGTCGGAATGCAATTTTGTGACGACCGATTCATTGACCGATACCAAGAAATTCCTGAATTATTTTCGCCGGCTGCCGGACAACCGGATCATGCTCGGCAGCCGTGGACCCTTCCGCGAAGGAGGCAGCGTGCAGCACAGCAGGTGGCTGCTTAACAACATCAAGCGAAAATTTCCGCCACTGGAGAACCTCGGTGTCGAATATTATTGGGGCGGGTGGGTAGCCATAACTTGCGACAACATGCCGCATGTCGGCTGTGCCGAGGACGATCCAACACTACTGTATTCGCTAGGTTATTGCGGCAGTGGCGTGACCGCGGCAACTCAGGCGGGCCGGCGCATGGCCGAGCACCTCGGGGCGGGAAGACCGCTGATGCCCGAACTTTGTACCCCCTTGCCCCGTTTCCCGATGGCCCGATTCCGCCGTCTCGGCCAGAAAATCGCGTTTCAGTGGTTTCGTCTTCAGGACCTATTGCCGTAGAGACTGCCTGAAAGGGTTTCACGCACACCGATTCCGAACCTGCGGATCGTTATACACAGGTGCTGCCCCCGGCGCCCCTTTCGCTTACCTGCCCGTTGAATTTCCAAGGGGAAAGGCGCACCTTGGGCAAGTCAAGTAATACCATCAATTCCTGGCAGGCTTCATGCAGTTCGTATTGCTGCACACGATGGCCCCGGATGCCTGCCAGAAAATCAGTTTTTCCCTGTCAGGGTCGATTGAATACGGAATCTGACGAATGGCCGCCCGCTTGCCGACAATCCCAGCACTTCAGACTTTTTAGGCCGTTGCCCGGCACAGCAGTTTCGTCAGCGCAGCGGATGAACGTTGCGTCTCCCCATCCGCCGTCAGTCACCAAATCAGCGATCTCGAGTCCCTGCTCGAGATCCAGCTGTTCGTTCGGGAACACAAGGGAGTGAAGCTGACCCGGAACGGCCGGTATTACCTCGAACATGTGCGGGGGTTTCTGTATGGGCTCTCCAACGCGACCTCCGCGATTCGGGGGCACGGTCGTCATGAAGTCATCGTCCATACCTATGCATCGACGTCGCGTCGCGTTCTGGTGCCAAACCTGAAAAAGTTCATGGAAAGTCATCCTGAAATTTCCATTCAGTGCCAGCATGCGCCAAGCAACCACCGGCCAAAGGCAACCCGTACTGTCCTTCGCCGGCGGCTCTTCCGCATTCCAGGAATAGGGATACCCTGGCAAGCCCCAACCCCGGACCGCCGGGAATTCTCAACTCGGGCTTCGACGTTCTTTCGGGAAATAGATTTGTAATCGGAAAGCAGTCCTGGAATCTCAATTCTTCTCGAGCTGCCATACTTTCGGATATAGATCGGTGCCGGGCCGGTCACCCGGCTTGAGACCATACTCGGTCATGATGGCACTGTGATCAGGATCCATCCCGCATTCCCGAAATTTGATGCGAACGTCATCCCCCATCCACTTGCTGGTGAAAACGCGCAGTTCCTGGTTCTCGTCCAGCTTTCCCGATCCCCCGTGCAGGATGCGGCTGTTGAAGGCCACGCAATCCCCCGGTTTCATGTCCCAACTGACGACGCCGTATTGCTCAGGATCGGCGTCGATGTCGGGTATGATTTCTTCAGCGATTCCGGAGAAATCCACCTGGTCAACATCCGGCTTTCCATCCGGATTGAGGTTGCCGAAATTGTACTGATCAAAAATGTGGCCGCTCAGATGTGAGCCCGGTACGTAAGCCAGTGCATTTTTCTTTTTGACTGGCACGAGGGGCATCCAGATCGTGCAGGTGTCATATCCCTCGATTGACCAATAGGGTTCGTCCTGATGCCAGGGAGTTGAAAACTGTGTGCCGGGCGAGCGGACAAAGACGGCATCAAAGAAAAAGTTGATCTCCTGGGCCTTAAGCAGCTTTCCGGCCAACTCAGCTGCGGGGGAATTGAAAATGAACTTCCGGTATTCGTCTATGTCCTGCCAGGCCTGGCTGTCCCAAAACATGGTTCTTCCCGCGGCATCACGTGCCCAGGTGCGTGCGCGGTGAGTAGGGGTTTCACAGTTCTTTGTCAGCCCCTGATCAAGCAATTCAATCCACTGGGAGTCGAACATCGACTTCAGTAAAACGACGCCGTCCCGATGATACGCGTCAATTTCGCTGGCCGTAATCTCTCTTGGCAGTTGTGTATTCATGGCTTGGTCTCAAGCGATCTGTAACAGGGAATTTATGGAACCTCTGATTGATTCAGCCACCACTCTATTATCGCCACTCTCTTTTCAACAGCGATTCTCTCCATGCGCCAGATTACTCTTTCCGGTGCCGGTTTCGACAAATACAGGAAGGAGACCCGCAAGGAACGATTCCTGGACAACATGGAAAAGATCATTCCCTGGAAAGAGCCCGCCGATGCCCTCGGGCCTTGCTATCCGAATCCGAAGGGCGCGGGAAGAAGGCGGATCGGAGTCGAGCGGATGCTGCATATCCACTTTCTCCAGCATGGATGGTTCAGTCTTCCGGACCCGGCCGCCGGAGAGGATTTGCACGAGTCCCCGGCGATGCGCCGGTTCGTGAACATCGATCCCGGTGGGAAGCACGCGCCGGGCGAAACCGACATCTGCAGGTTCCGCCACCACATGTACCCTGACCCATTGCGGGGAGAGGCTTCCTGGTTTCCCGCGTATCGCGTTTTCCGGGGCCGGGTACCATGTTGACGATTGCGTATCCAGCCAGCGTTCAGGTTCACCATGTGCGACCTGGTGCGGATACCCGGGAGTTTCCATTGGCCCACCGGAAGCCATTCCGTCATGACTGGCCGGCTTCGGCCTGTCACCACCATCACCGGGGGTGTCATGCGCTCATTCATGTTCAGTCCGTCACGGCTGCAACTGTGATCACCCACCTATGGTATTGGTTATTCCCGTGAGTGAACAGCGGGAACATCCGGATAACTTCCCTGATCGGTGAAAATGCCGGTTGCCACGGAACCGTCGCCCAGGATGGTCCATGTCGGTTGGTCCGGCGAAAGGAGCCCCCTGCTGGACTGACTGCCTGCCCTGCGGCAGGTCAAGATATCTCCGGAGCGGCCCCATGGGATCAGGTATTCGCTGACGCTGCATGCCCCGGACGGGACCAGGCTGGCAGGATTCGATAATTCCCATCCGGTGAAGGATGGTCGCGGCCCGGGAGCGGGAAAGCGCATCGGGAGAGACCACCGCCACCGGCTAAAGTCAGTCAGGCCTTACGACTACAGGGACGCCGGAACGCTTCTATCGGATTTCTGGAAGGAAGTGGACGGGGTTCTGCAACAAAGGGGACCGAACAAATGAAGACACTGAAGATCGGCATAGCGGAGTATGACCGGATGAAGGCGCGCACCATGGCGATCGCATGTGGTGAATACAAGCCTGCAAGAGGCGAACCGAAAGTCTGGTTCACGTCTGTGGAGAGCTTCGCAAAGGTGCTCTCGCAGCGCAATCGTGAGTTGCTGGCGCTGATTGCGCGGGAACGGCCGGACTCGATCACCGAACTGGCGGAGATGTCAGGACGAAACAAGTCGAATCTTTCGCGCACGCTGAAGACGATGGCGCGATATGGGCTCGTGGAACTGGAAAGGGGTCGGCGGGGGTCGCTTGCCCCTCGCACGCCATTTGACCGGGTAAGAATCGATGTGTCGTGAAATCCAATTCCGGAGGAGATGGCGTAAGCCAGCCGTTGTCTGACGAAATGCAAGGGAAAGCAGGCACACAGGAACCGTGTGAGCGTCCGAGTGAGCCAGATCGCTCCATGCCACTCTTCCACGAGCAACTAAGTTGACACCAGAGAGGAGCGGGCCTAATACCGGACCCGGTGTGCCCTCACGGCACGGCGTTCATTTGCAGGTTCAAGCCTGGCTGCATGGATACGAAGGCTCTAGCTTTCCGGTGAAGGGTTCAAATTGAACAGCCGTGCAGCATTCCCTCCAAGCCAGGCATCAAGAGAAGCTTCACGTAAAGGCAAGGCTTTGATTTCATCCAGAGATCTCCTGATAGGCAACATGGGCCAGTTGCTACCCCACAGAATCCTGTTCCGCAATAGCGTATCACCAAATTGCAGCAAAGCATCCCAGCCAGAGCCGGGCTTGACGAAGTTCCGGGGTCGCATGCCCGCCGGGCTGATGTAGAAATTGGGATGTCGCAACGCGACGCTCATCAATTCCAGTACCCAGGGCCAGCCACCGTGATGGGCGATAATTGCCAAATCCGGAAAGTCGATGGCAACGCGGTCCAAACGCGAGGGATGGCTGCAATCGTTCGGGGCGTTGCGCAACAGATGGGTTGAACCGTGGATGTTAATGGGCACGCCGAGTTCCGAACACTTGCTGTAGATGGGATAAAACGCCGGATCGTCCGCATAGAGCCCATTGGCATAAGGCGCGATCGACACCCCTTTGAGACCAAGCTCGCCAATGGCGTGTTCAATCTGTTTCTCGGCGACCGGCCTGGATTTGGGCGAGACACCAGCCAGGCCAACAAGCTGCCCATGGGATTGCCTTTGCACTTTGGCGACAATCTCATGCTCCAGCGTATCGTAGGCGTGGACAACCGCGGCATCCACACCGCAGGCATTGAGCATTTCGAGCATCAAGGGGGCTCCGCCTTCTCCGATTGCGGCAAGCAGGGCCGGGAGCGTTGTTACCTCGCCATCGAGGCGTGTGCCCTCAAGGTCCGGTTGAAACGGTGTAAAGAAGTCGGGGTTTTCGCTGCCATATCCATACAGGTCGGCATAGGTGTCGTGATCATCCGGGGGGCTGATATAGTCGCGCATCAGCGGAATGATATCGGGTACTGTGACGGGGTATTCGACTTTCATGGAAGGGTCTGTGGCTGGCGGATATTTGTTTAAGGTGCGCTCGCGGCAGCGGTTTTCACGGATGCGGTCGCCCGGGCGTCCACAGAAAATGTATCGGATCCGCATTCCCCGACGATGACGGGGTTAAGTTCCAGTTCGATGATTTCGGGGTGTTCGAGCCCCAGTCTGCTTATTCCGGCGATCATGCGCCCCAGCGCTTTCACATCTGCCCGGGGCCGGCCGCGCGCACCGTCCAGAAGTGGCCAGCCTTTCAACTCCTTGAGCATTCTCAAGGCGTCGTCTTCGTCAACTGGACAAATCCGCAAGACGTGATCGCTTTGAATTTCAACCCATATGCCCCCCATGCCGACCAGAACAACCGGCCCGAAGGTATCGGATTGTTTCAACCCGATTACAATTTCTGCAAGACCCGTGACCATCGGTTCGACCAGCATCAGGTCAGGCTTGGAACTGCCCACACGGGTGGCGCTTTCCGCCACTTCAGCGAAACCCGCGCGTACAGCGGCTTCAGTCTCAAGCCCGATCTTGACGCAGCCGACATCGCTTTTGTGCAGTATGTCGCTTGCGGCAGACTTCAGCGCGACGGGGTAGCCGCATTCGCCGGCTGCCCGAACGGCCTCTTCCTCGTTTTCAACAACCGTCCAGGCTGCAAAGGGAATACCGTATGAAGCAACAAGCGAGCGTACCTCCCTGCCCTCGAGAGTGCGGGTTTCTGGCGACGTGTCATGCGAACCACCTTGCCTCGGATCCCGCACGGTAGCGGGGTCGCAGTCACCTGGAGTCACTGCATGCTGGATCTGCCGCACCAATCGCAACGCTTCCTCGAGTCGGGTGTGAACGACCAGGCCCGAAGTGCCGACCAGAATTTGTCTCGCGACGCGCGACAGTTCCTGAGGCAAGGCGCCGGCATCGCCATTGCGAAGCACAAGACAGACAAGCTTTGCAGGGTTGCAGGCTTGGGCCAGACGTTTGCAAACTTCTTCCCATGCAGAAGTGCCGCCGGACAGATTGTTCGCTATCGCGGCCATATTCAGATGCGCAACCAACGTTCCGACATTGCGGTCAGCACACGTTGCGGACACTAGGTTGGCAAGCATGCCGGGATTGGCCAGAAGCCTGTCCGCCCCAAGTTCCAGAGGATTGCCAATCCCTCCGAAATCCTCGGCGCCGGGAACCAGCTCGGCTAGCTTGTCGACAGCATCCGGGCCCAACCCCGCCATCGCGATGCCGTTCAGTGCGCACGCATCTGCGACCAACACAGTGGCGCCGCCCCCGGTACCCATGACCATTGTGTCGACAGTCTTGGCGCCCGATGCACGCATGGCCAAAGCCGCGACAGACGCTTCCATCGCCACCAGCATATCATCGAGCGTGTCCACTTCGATCGCGCCGGCCTGACGAAACATCGCTTGCCAGATGTCATAGTCGCCAGCCAGTCGCCCTGTGTGCGAAGCGGCGGAGGTGCAGCCGGCGGCCGTCTTGCCTCCCTTGAGAATGATGACCGGCTTGGCGGGCGTCGTAGCCTGCAGTTCTCAGAAGAACTCTTCACCCTTCCCGACACTTTCCAGGTAGACCCCGATTACGCTGGTGTCGGGGTCCTTGGCAAAGTACCGGATGTAATCCGCCCAGTCCAGGTCGGAGCTGTTGCCGACGGAGAGGATCTTGGAAAAGTTCAATCCCCTGGCCTGGCCTTTCAACAGAACGTCGTAGCACAGACCGCCGCTTTGGGAAACGAAGGCGATGGTGCCTGGGGCAAAATGGCTGTCGCGTGCAAACGTCAGGCGGGATTGGGCGCTGTAAATCCCCATGGAGTTTGGACCGATCAAACGAGTGGAAGTGCCCTGAACCGCCTCAACCAGCGCCCGCTGAAGGTAAACGCCGTTGCCGCCGGTTTCCGCAAATCCAGCGGAAAGAACGTGCACAATGGGGATCTTGGTAGAGACGCAGTCGCGTACTGCGGCAAGAACCTTGTCGCGCGGCAACACGATCACCGCGTAGTCTACATTGTGGGGAATGTCCATCACGCTCGAGCAGGCCTGCACACCTTCGACCTCGTCTCGAGTGGGATTTACCGGCAGAAGAGTTCCTTCATAGTGTCTTGCGAAGTGACGGAATACTTCGTTGCTCCACTTTCCTCGGGTCGCGGAAGCACCGACAACTGCTATCGCTTTCGGATCGAAGGCGTGGTCCAGAAGTTGACGTGTCTTAAGCTCGTTCGCTGATTTCAAAGGCCCCATATGAATTCCTCTTTAAAGGCGACAAGGCATTGGCCGGGCCAACTATTTGATTGGGCCTCAAGTCAGCCGCTGGCGTTTGGCCCCTTTGCAATACTTGCGTCCTCCCGGGCTTCATGTCGAATAAAGATGTCTTTCCGCTGTATTCGCAGAACATCCATCGAAGCGAAATGTCACTGAGCGGCATTGCTGAACGATTACCGGCCGGCGCTGCGCGCTCGTCACCGAGAGATTCGGGCGCCTGTTTGACCAGGAGTCCGTGTTGCGCGTCAGCGGAGAGACCTGCACCGCCTTCCCATTTGGTCCGCGCTGGTTTTCCTTGCTTCCGGGACAAGCGCATCCACGCGCTTGTCAGACATTGATGTTGCGTCGATTGCACCGGTATGGTGGCCCCGGCCCCATTCCTTGCGGTCGGACGGGGTCCCGGGTTCGGGATTCCTTCGCCGCTCAAGACTGCGGTACGCCGTCTGCGATCTGGTAGTAATCGCCCTTGTCGCTGGTGAAGATGTGTTTTTCGAGGCGCGCGCCGGTCGGGCCGTCCACCGCACCAAGGGCGAAGGAGGTGTGCGGATCGTCCGCATGCTTCCAAAACAGGAACGATCCGCAAACTGGACAGAACCCGCGCCGGGCCTTCTCGGACGACTGATACCAACGAACCTCGCCCCTGATGGCAAGCGCCGCGTCCGGAACATGGGCGGAAGACCAGGCATATCCCGATTGCTTTCTGCATTGGGTGCAGTGACACACCGCGAAACCTTCAGCCTCCCCTGCCGCCTCGAATGTGACGGCTCCGCACAAACAGCTGCCCTTCATGATGTCCTCCCATTGGTAGTGGTAGTTGGTAGCGGTACTTTCATCATTCCCCGAACAAGCGAAATTTTCGATGCAGGTAAGTGTTTGAAAAATGCGGGGTGTTGGGGCTGCGTGTGATACAGCGACTGGTCCAACACCATTCACCGCAGCGCATCTTCCACCCCCCGTGCGACAACCATATCAAGTGGCCGCAATCCCTTTCAAGCAGAATGGCTTCGGCCGCCAAAGACCGCCCAGGCCCGTACTGCTCCTTCATCGGGATGCGCGAAAGTCGGCTAGTGATCCTGCGCTTCGCACCGCTCCAGTTCCATGAAGGCGCGCAGTCCTGTCGCTTCATCTGCATCGAACCTATCACCGGTGATGGTGAGGTTCGCCATGCGGTCAAACCGGAATGTGCGGAAATCTTCCCGGAGTTCGCACCAGGCGGAAAACATCCAGCCATCGGCCAGATTCCAGATCACGAGAGGGCGCACGCGGCGTCCGGTCCGGTTCCCGTCGCCGTCCCGATAGTCGAACTGCACGATCTGCTGCTGGCGGATCGCCTGGCGGAGCAGGGCCAGGTTGGATGTTGCGCTGTTTCTGCCCTGAAGACTGAAATACGGCGCATCGGCGAGCCTGCGTTCCTCTGGTCGGGGCATGCCTGCCTGGATTTTCGCGCGCGCTTCGCGAGCCGCTGTGGCCAGCACCGGATCGCCTGTGCTTTCCACGAAGGAAAGACCCACGGCCAGCGCATCGACCTGGTCATGGGTAAACGTCACGTTGGGCAGGTCGAATCCCGGTCGCAGCAGATAACCGACGCCGGCCGCACCCTCGATCGGCAGGCCGGAGCCCTGCAGATGGGCAATGTCGCGATAGATCGTGCTGACACTGACTTCAAAATGCTCGGCCAGTTCGCTGGCCCGGCAGACGCCGCGGGCCCGCATCTCGTTGACCAGCCGGAACAGTCTTTCTGCACGTCTCATCTGTTTCACGCACGACCCGGATTGCGAAAGTGTAGCGGCACGGCCGGAGTCATTCCAAGCCTGTTTGCAGGCCCGTTTACAGGAGTTCGGCGAATCCCGGCGGTTCTGGCGGGGAGAGCCGCTCCGGGTTCTCCGGGATGATTGCGGGCATTCCAGGGAAGAACCCGGGGCGCTCCGGGACTTGCCGGTTCTGTGTTCAGTCGGCGGCCGTGGCCTCTATCTCGAACATCAGCAGAGGCAGGGCGAGCCGGGCAACGCCGAGAAGGGTCATCGGCGGGGCGGCATCCGCCGGCCCGAAACGGGATCCGAGGACATCGAAGTGCTGCATGGCTTCGTCCACGTCGGTGGTGTAGAGGTTGAGCCGGACCACGTTGGCAAGACCCATGTCGGCAGCGCCCAGTACGGCTTCCAGATTGTCGAGGGCAAGGGAGATCTGGCTGCGCATGTCCCCCGGGTGCTGCGGGTTGCCGTCGGCGTCGACGGCGGTTTGGCCCGCACAGACCAGGTGCCGGTTCACTCCAACGAGCATTTCGGCCTGGTTGTAGCCGAAATTCAGCGACCACGGCCAGGGGTTGACGGCTGTTCTCTTCATGGCTTACTCGACTCGTTGACAATTCGCAGAGCGCCTGTATAGCACAGGCCTCCGGTCACCGTGGTGACAGGAGATATGAGTGATCGGGCGGATACGGCATCCTGCCGGGGGCCGTCCTGCACTGCAGGGCGGTGGCATTGACTGTTCCGGATCACCTCCGCAGCTATGGCCGTTCTATCCCTTTCCACCCCTTTCCGGTGCCTCGACCGGACGGACGTCGGGAAGGTGGGCGTGGAGTGCCCGGCAGAGCCGGGCCAGCCTGTCGCTCCCGGGAACCGGTCGATGGGCGTCTTCGGCGGGACAGGCCGCTCCGGTGTCAGAGTTCCAGATCGCTTGCCAGCCTGTCGATTATCGCAGCGTGCAGGGCGGCGCGATCGGTGCCGTCAGGATCGGTGCAGACCGGATCGTCCCCTTCCTCTTCCAGGATCGCCGCTCCCTTCGGCTTGCAAAGCGGCAGGGCGGAAAAATGATATGCGGGCGCGAGACGTAGTATGCCGGCATCAGGAAGAAGCTCCGCAAAGCCGCTGGCGTCGAAATCGGTTGCGACAAGCCGGTCGTCGCCTTCTCCCAAACCCACAAGCGTCACTCGATTGATCAGACCAGCGACATGAACCGACTCCAGTCCCCAGATCAAGCCGGGGTCTATGGCCGCGACATGGGTGATCCTCTCGTCCGCATAAGATGCGTCCCATGTCTCTGCAGAAAGCGCAAGAAGATCGATATCCGCGGCAATGTCCCGACAATGGGTGGAAGTTGTCCGGTATACCTCGCAATGGGCTGCATAACCGGCAATGTTGCCGCGCAGCCCTCCCAGGGAGAGCGCTGTCCAGCCTCCATAGGAGAAACCGGCCGCCATGATGCGGTTGGTATCCACAAAAGGGCCGAACCTTTGATCGGCAAGGACCCATTCGAGTGCCAGGGTCAGGTCCTGAACCCGTGTCCAGTGATTGAGCGATGCCTCAGTGTCGAAATCTCCCCAGGTGGAGTTGGGGTGGTTGACGGCGATCACGATGGCTCCGCGTCCGGCAAGACCGGCGGCCAGCCATGCAAGCGAGCGGAAATGCCCACCGAGCCCATGGCTCAGCAGCACCAGGGGATGTTCTCCGTCAGTCATCGGAGCGTTTCCGGAAACGGTCACGCCATGGAACACCGCATTTTCAGCGATCACCATTTGGCGGCCCGGCCCCGAAGCCGGGTACCAGATTGCACCCTGCAGGACTCGCCCGTGATGGGGCGCGGGCACCAAAAGCGTGTCGTATCCGGCCGGATGGGCTGCCATTGCAAGAGCGGGAACAAGTGACAGCGCTGCAAGCAGGAACAGGATTCGCATGATGGAATATCTCCAGGTTGGGTTTCGGAGCAATTACAATACCGCGATGCTCACTAGCTGGCGTCCTCGAACCGGATTCAGGTCGCCTTGAACCGGTTTTGAGACATCTGAAACGACTCCGATGCCCAGTCTTCCCATCCCTCTTGTTGTCGCGCTGGTTCTGGGGTTCATGTTTCTGCGCCTGTGGCTCTCGGATCGCAGACATGTCCCGCTCGCCGGCCTTCTCGGCCTTTGCGCCGTTCAGGCTCTGATCATTTCGCTCAACCAGCATTACGGGCTTCGCGGCATGGCGACGCTTCAGCCCCTGACTGCTGCATTGATTCCCCCTGCCGCATGGCTCGCCTTCCGGATGACGGCAGGCCGGCGTCCGGATCGGCGTGCCTTCATTCATCTCGCGAATCCCGGAGCAGTGCTGGCCGCACTTTTTGTGTTTCCGCCGGCTTTGGACGCCCTGATACCGGCACAGTTCGCAGGCTATGGGCTGGCAATCCTATGGCTCAGCCGGCGCAGCGGCGACAGCCTGGCCGATGCCATCCTTGAAGCCGGGGAATGGCCCCGGCGCATCTGGCAGATCATCGGCGCCGCGCTGATCGCATCCGCCATTAGCGAGGTTCTGATCATCCTCACGATCATGTCCGGGGCCCCGGACTTGCAACCATGGATTATCAGCATCTTCTTCATCGGAAACCTCTTTATTGTCGGACTCCTCAGTCTCTACGGTACGCGCGTGATTGACCGTCTAAAGCCCGTTTCTCAGGTAGAAGACTTCTCCATTGACGACGAGATGTTGATGCAGCGGCTTGAAACACTGATGGGAACGGATCGTCCATACCTGGACCCCGATCTGACCCTGGCGAGACTGGCGCGCAAGCTGGGTACGCCGGCCAAGCAGGTGTCGGCCGCCGTCAATCGGGCGACCGGGGAAAACGTATCGCGCTACGTCAACTCGGCCCGCATCGAGGCGGCCCGGTCGGCCTTGCTGGAGGGTAAAACGGTCACGCAGGCGATGTACGCATCCGGATTCCAGACAAGGTCCAACTTCAATCGTGAGTTTCAGCGCATTGTGGGATCAAGTCCAACCGCCTGGCTGCAGGAGGGTGGTCACCGCTGATGCAACCGCCTTTTGTTATTCTTTGGAACAGCGATCAGGTTGGCGTCTGCCGTGGAATCGTGCGGCGGGGTGTCCGATGGTCAGAACGATGATCGAGCCAGAGACAAGGCTGTCTGCCGGCGGGCGGGAATCCGTGAAGAAAGGTTCTTGTCATAAGGCCAGTGCCCGCTTCAGGTCGTCATGTTCGAAGGCACTGGCCATGCGGTTGATCTCGGCAGCGTGCGCGCCAACCGCTTTCGCGGTAGTGCGCCAGGTCGCGGTCACGGTCGCGACTTCCTTGATGATCGAACGAGCCTGCGCCAGCGTCAGAGCGAAGTACTCGGCGGCTTCCTCCAGCAGATCGAGCGAACAGGTGCCCTCGTCGAGATCGATGTTGGTCGTCAGAACCCGCGCCTTGAGGTCCATGGGTACAGGATTCAGGTCGTAGGCGGGAGAGAGCGACCATCCCGTCATTCCGAGCCACAGGAAGCCGTGGTTGCGCAGGTGGTCGTCGACATTGGAGATCAGCACATTGAAGACGACGCGCCGATAAAGAGCATGGGCATCCGTCTTTCCCCGGGCGCCATGTGCCGCGAGAGCATCGACGATCTCGGGGTAGCTGCCGCGCTCGCCGTCTCTCACACCCATCATCGCCATGGCCGACAGGAACGGAATACGGATTGCGCCCCGGCGATCAAAGCGCCGCGATAGCATAACCTTCTTGCCGACGACATCGATCAGATCATGCGTGGGCGTGGTGATACCGGCCTGATCGGCCAGGCGCAACGCAATCTCCTCCCAGGTTTCCATGCTGTATTCGTCGGTTTCCTTTGGAAACTTGGCGATGGAGAGGCGGCCGTGCTGGTCGATTACCGACGCTTTCGGGCGGGCACCACCCAAGGAGGAGCCGGGAGCGAAGATGAGTTGGAGATCTTCGTCGGTTTCCTCGTCTCGGAGAATCCGCTCGGTGATCTGCAGCAGGCGGCCAAGCTCAATCAGGGCCGGTACCCCCGTGCGGATCGGAGCTTGGAAAGAGTTGTCCCCAGCCCAGCGGAAGCGCAATGCGCCCAGCCGGGTCTCGTCGGCCACGCCAAGGAGATAGTCGCTCTCCAGGAGAGTGCGAACGGTGCGGCCCTCTCGTTCGGCAAGACGGCGCTCGGCGCGCTGCATCAGCCGACGGCCCCAGGTATCCGGGGCTGAATCACCAATGGATCCGAAGGTCGAGAGGCCAGCGGGCGGCGCGAAGGTTCCCTGTCCCAGAGCAAGGGCAGGCTCCAGCGAGAACCTGTCGGGGTCTTCCAGCCAGCCGCCGTCATATCCAAAGAGGATGGCCTCCGTGCCGCGTACTCGATTGCTCATCGCCAGCCCAACCTGCCGGGTCCGCCCGTCAAGTTCGATATGGACTTCGAAGTCAGCCATTGCGGGACGATCGAGCCGGCCGCTTGAGATGGACATGCTTGGGCAGTTCGGCACTGGCGAGGGCCTGCCCGACGCGGTCATTGCTGATGTCGGCAATCTGGCCCAGGCCCTCGAGCAAACCGAGCGCCTGCAAGACACTCGCGTATATGCCGATGCCCACTTTGGTATCGCCGGCTTCGACCCTTTGGAGGGTGGAGCGGGACGTGAAGGCGCGTTCCGCCACGACCCTCATGGGCAACCGTCGCCGTCGCCGGGCATCATGGATATCCGTTCCGAGTTTGCGTAGTACCCGCCTAACGGCGGCGGGTGGATGATGAGGAGTCGGCATATGTGATCTTCGTACTACAGATTGGAGATAAATGTAGCACAAAGATTACAATTTATCCATCCTGATCTTGGGGCGGCCGTCACACGTCTGGCCCGATCAACACCCTCCGGCTGCAGCGGCATTGTGTTATTCGGCGTGCTTTCGCCTCGCGGGCGTTGGCGTCGGCGTCGGCGTCGGCGAGAGTCTGCTGTGGATCGGGCTACCGCCGGCATGATAAGCAACTTCGAGCACCCGTCGTAATCTGTGATAGCTTGCGCAGACTATCCCTTGATTATTATTCATGATGCGACCATCACCGTTGCAACAGTGATTCTCCGGCTATCCGCCCCGTTTGACCGGAGGGATCGCCCGCAACAACCGCCTGATCCCGCGCCCGCTTCCCGAGCCCTCCCCATGACCGAAGTCGCAACAAGCAACCCGGTACTCGCATCGGTCATCCGCGGGGGCGAAGTGGAATCCGTGCACCGCGGCAGCGCCGTGGCGGTGGACGCGCGCGGGGACACCGTGTTTGCTCTCGGAGATGTCACCCGGCCGGTGATCCCCCGCTCATCCTACAAGTTCATCCAGGCCGTCCCGCTGGTGGAGTCCGGTGCGGCGGACGCATTCGGTCCCGGTCCGGAGGAAATCGCCCTGGCCTGTGCGTCCCACAACGGCGAGCCCATGCACCTGGAACGGGTGGAAATAAGGTTAGCCAAATTAAATTATTTAAATACAATAAGATAATATTTCACCGTAAGCATTTCGAAAGCGGTGTGAGGTAAAGTTCCGATAATTTGCGCGCATGGCTGTCGTGCGTATTGCCGACGGATTCGTCATGAATCCCCACAAGAACCATTCTTGGCGTGGTCGTAGAAACCAGTACGCCGCATTCGTTCGTACCCACATACGACCCATTCACAGCCGAGTGAGCGGATGCGTTTATTCGATTCTGATGCTTGTACTGTGTAGCGTTATACGATACAATTCTAGATATCTCTCAGAATCCTCTCCAGATGTCATTCTGGACGCACAGCAAACAGGAGTGACAGCACGCCATGGCATTGCAACGTAAAGAGCCTCCGATCCATCCTGGCATCCACATCAGGCAATCGATTCTCCCGACGGAACTCACGGTGAAGAAAGCCGCTGAGATGCTGGGTGTCGGGCGGCCGGCCCTGTCGAATCTGTTGAACGGGAATGCGGCCCTTTCACCGGAGATGGCCATGCGGATCGAGAAGGGGTTCCATGCCGAAGCCCCTGCGCTTCTGGAAATGCAGGCAAGGTACGACGAGTTCGAGGCGCGTGTACACGAGGATGATATCGTGGTCCGTGCGTACGCGCCTGCATATCTCGGGATCACCGCCCGTCAGATCGCATCCTGGGCGGATACCATAGATGCGCGAGGGCAGCTTCCCGCGCTGCTGCGTACACTGGTGCATTCGACCGGAAACAATCTGACCAGGGTGGATTTTCCAGCTTTTGACAATTCCCAACGAAAGGGCTGGGACGGCCAGGTCATTTCGGAATCGGCAAGACCGTGGATTCCTCTCGGCCATTCCGGCTGGGAGTCTGGATGCGGCGAAGACCCCCGGACCAAGGCCGAGGCGGACTACAACAACCGAACTCCAAAAATTCCCGCCAAGGAACGGAAGTCGATGACGTTCGTTTTCGTGACGCCACGAAACTGGACCGGCAAGGACAACTGGACCAAGGACAAGAGTGCGCTGGGGCAGTGGAAAGATGTGCGCGCCTTCGATGCCAGCGACCTGGAACAGTGGTTGGAACAATCGGTTCCGGCGCAGGTCCGGATGCGCGAGTTCCTGGGTGGTGCAGGTCAGGAGGTCACAACTCTTGACCAAATCTGGCTTGAGTGGGCCGATGCCACCGAACCCAGGTTACCGAAAGAGTTGTTCCTGCCCGCCACCGAAAGACACCAGGAACTGCTCGAGAACTGGTTGCAGGCACCTCCGGCGAGCGCCTTGGTCGTTACCGCCGAATCTGTGATAGAGGCTCTGGCATTCCTCGGTGGCTCGCTGGAAGAGATCGAAGAGACATGCCCCGGAGCCTATGAGCGGGCAATCGTTATTCGTTCGCTTGAGGCTTTCAGAACCATCTCCAGAATATCATCGAACTATATTGCGATAGTCGC
Source organism: Gammaproteobacteria bacterium (assembly GCA_009842505.1). Classification (GTDB taxonomy): domain Bacteria; phylum Pseudomonadota; class Gammaproteobacteria; order Arenicellales; family Poriferihabitantaceae; genus VYFG01. Next base: position 10,507 of record VYFG01000047.1, on the reverse strand, counting down.
CTCCCCTGAAGTTGAGGAAGCCCTCGCAGGGCTTCAGAAGAAAACCCACACCATCATTGTGCGCGGACGCAATACGGTAATAAACAAGGCGGACATTGCACTTGACCTGCTGAGCCATGAACCGTTCCGCAAGGCCTTGAGCGTAGCCGGTCTTGAAGACCCCAGAATAAACCAGCTCGCAAGGGAATCGGCGCGCTCGCCGACCATTCTCCGGCGCCGGCTCGCGCAGGTCGAGGCGGTCAAGGTGCCGCCCTGGGCTATGGACGATACAGTCGCGCAGAGGCTGATTCCGTTCATATTCCCCGGCGCGTGGGATGCCAGCGTCGAGGCAGATCGGGAGATATTGCGTTGCCTGACCGGCAGCAGATCTTTCGAAGAGGTGGAGCAAACGATCGCTCTACTCCAGAGAATAGACGAATCGCCGGTTTGGTCGATCAGCAACCATCGGGGAGTCGTCTCGAAGATCGATGCGCTCTATACCGCACACCCAGCTTTCACCTGCAGCGACCTGGAAAACTTCCTGTTCGTGGCGGAGGTGGTTCTTTCTGAACAGGACCCGGCGCTGGAACTGCCGAAGGATAAGCCGTGGGGGGAACTCTATGACAAGAGCCGGCAACATTCTGATGCTCTCCGTCAGGGCCTCTGCGATACGCTTGTGCTTCTCGCGGTGCACGGCAATTCCCTTCTTGGAGGGCGCCTCGGGATTGATCTTGAAGCCCGCGTTAGTGATGTGGTCAAGAGCCTGCTCACTCCCTCTGCCATGTCGACATGGCTCTCTCAGAAGGAGCATCTTCAACAATATGCCGAGGCAGCGCCGAATACCTTTCTTGACATTGTCGAAGCGGATCTCGACAGTGACGATCCCCAGCTTGCTGTGCTGTTCGTGCGTGAGGACACCGGAATTTTCGGAGGGTGCCCGCGCACAGGCATGTTGTCGGCCCTCGAATTGCTCGCCTGGAAACCCGAGCGGCTGGTCCGCGTCACATCTATTCTCGCCAGATTTTGCGCGTGGAAGATCGATGACAACTTGACCAACAGCCCCATGAATGCGCTTCAATCGATCTTTCGGTGCTGGATGCCCCAGACAGCCGCTTCACTTGGGGAGCGAAGCTCGGCGCTTGAACGGCTGACCAGGAAGTTTCCCGATGTCGGATGGCAGGTCTGCATCCATCAACTGAATCCGGTTTCTGCCTTTGGGGCCTACGGCAACAGGCCACGCTGGCGCACCGATGCTTATGACGCAGGCAAGGTCACCACCAATGGCGATGCATGGGATGGCCAAGACAAAGCGGCAGAGCTTGTTCTCCACTGGCCTGTGCATGACGAACACATGCTCGGCGATCTGGTCCAGCGCCTCAAGGTGCTGAGTCCTGATCAGCGCAACCGGGTGTGGGAACTCATTACCGTCTGGAATGACACCGGGCCGAATGATGACCAAAAGGCGGCATTGCGCGAGCGGATACGAAACTATGCCCTGACCCGGCGTAGCCGATATCGCGAGATCGACGACGAAGAGAGAGATCGCGCCCGACAGGCCTATGCGCTGCTTGAACCCCGGAATCCCGTCGACCGGCATCGATGGCTTTTCGTGAGCCATTGGGTGGAAGAATCAGGGGACGAGGTTGAAGATGAACGGTTCGACCATGAGAAGAGGGAGAAACGGATTGCCTGCCAGCGACATGTTGCCTTGCAAGAGATCTGGACAGAGGCAGGGCTGGACGGAATCAAGGAGCTTTGCCGATCCGGCGATGCCTCCGGCGATGCCTCCGGCGTAATTGGTTGGCACATGGCCGAAATCGATACCGATGTTGAACAGAGGGTCAAGTTTGTCCATGACATGCTGGCTGGAGAATCAACCGGTCTGCGGGGCAAATCCGAGCAGTGCGTCTCCGGTTTTCTCGAGAGGCTCGACTTGCCGGATCGCGACACCCTTCTTGCTGGGCTGCTCGCGCACCTTGGCTCAGATGAAGATGGGTGTATTCGCCTTCTTGGCTGTGCCCCATTCGACAGTGGCACCTGGCAACACGTCGACCGGCTTTCCATGCCTCTTCAACAGAGATACTGGGAACAGGTGAACCCACACTGGGATCGCCATGATGCATCTGCCATCACCAAGCTGGTCGACGAGTTGCTCAAAGTGAATCGTCCGCTGGCCGCATTTCAGGCCGCACGGATAGATTGGGAACTCCTTGATTCTTCCCGGCTGATGCGCCTGCTGACGGCGCTTGCGGCCGGCGACGCTGAATCTTCCGGCCTCTACCCGATTGAGCAGTATTACGTATCCAGAGCCCTCGATACGCTTGAACAGCGGGAAGATGCTTCGCGCGAAGACCTTGCGCGGATCGAGCTCTTGCATATCAGAAATCTCGACGGCTCCGACCATGGAATACCCAATCTGGAGGCGCAGGTCTCGGACTCGCCCGCATTCTTCATGCACATGCTCGCACTCGGATTCAAGCGCAACGACAGCGGTGAGGATCCAGTCGAATGGCAACAGCAGAATGCCGATAAACGAAAATTTGCCGAGAACGCCGGACATGCTCTTCGATTCAGTGTCAGCCGGATTCCCGGAACCCGGGTGGATTCAGGCATTGATCGAGCCGAACTGATGAGATGGCTGGAGCAAGTGCGGACACTTGCCACGAAATATGGCCGTGCCGATGTCTGCGACAGGGTTATCGGCCGGCTACTCTCCTGTTGTCCGCATGGCGAGGACGGTATCTGGCCATGCGAGCCGGTGCGGGGAGTAATTGACGACACCGGATCGCAGGAAATCGTGACCGGGGTATTCATGGGCATTCTGAACAACCGGGAATTTACTTCTCGAGGCGAAGGCGGGGCACAGGATCATCAGCTGGCTGAGAAATTTCGAACCTGGTCCCGGGAACTGGCCTTCGACCACCCTTTCACGTCGAGGATGCTTGAGAAAATCTCAGACAGCTACGACCACGACGCGAGATGGTGGGACACTCGGGATCGTGTTCGCGAGCGTCTGCAACTCTTATAGAATTATCGGAGAAACCGGCAATATGGGTTTGGCGGAAGGCCTGTAGAATCTGGTGAGAAGAATGCAACGGGTAAGTTGCCACCCATGTTTCAACAGTCATCAGGGGACAATTACCCAGTAATGGCGAAAAGCCCGGCAGACAGGATCTGCCGTCGATCTTGATTTCAGCGCAACCGCTCCGTACATTCGACTTTCAATGAACCGCTCCATGACCATGGCCAGGATCGCAATCCCCAGACCCGATGAGAGCAATACCGAGGCTGGGGGGTCATGGATCGGATGAGCGGCACGACCGAAGCCTTCTCCCGCGTCAGGATCGACGTCTTGCTCGGGGATGCGGGCTGGAACCTCACCGACGGCTCCAGCGTGCTCTTCGAACACGCGCTGCCGGACAATACGCAGGCCGACTATGTGCTTTGCGACCGGCAGGGCCGGCCGATGGCGGTTTTGGAGGCCAAGCGGTCCAGCATCGATCCGATCACCGCCCAGGATCAGGGTCGGCACTATGCCGAACAACTCGGCGTCCCGTTCGTTTTCCTGTCGAATGGCGACGAAGTGCGGTTCCTGGACCGGGAAACGGATGCCCACGCCCGAGAAATTTCGGGTTTCTATGCCCAGGACGACCTGGAGCGGCGGATCGCCGCACGCCGGGTGCGCCGCGACCTGTACGCGGTAGCGATCGACCGGAAGATCATAGACCGCGACTACCAGATCGAATGCATTGAGGCTCTGTCCACCGAAGTCTCGCACGGGCGGCGCAGCCTGCTGGTGGAGATGGCGACGGGAACCGGCAAGACCCGTACCGCGGCGGCTTTCATCAAGCGGCTGTTCGAGGCGGGCATCGTCACCCGCGTCCTGTTCCTGGTCGACCGGATCGAGTTGGCCCGGCAGGCCGAGGACGCTTTCACGGACCACCTGAAGGACTATCCCTGCCATGTGCTGCGGCCAGGCCGGAAGTTCGACCGGGACAAGCGCATCACCATCGCCCTCCTGCAAACCCTGATTACGGATTACCGTGACCTGTCGCCGGGCTATTTCGACCTAGTGGTCACCGACGAATGCCACCGGTCGATCTACGGCAAGTGGAGCGGCGTGATCCGGCATTTCGACGGAATCCAGCTCGGCCTGACGGCCACGCCCTGCACGGCGGATGCCGACGCGTTTCCCGACCCCGAGGACGGCCAGTTCGTGCGCGACACGCTGCGGTTCTTCGGGCTGGCCGAACCGACCTTCCGCTATACGCTGCGCCGGGCCATCAGGGAAGGACATCTCGTTCCCTACCGCATCTACCGAGCCATGACGGTGAAGACCGCAGCCGAGGGCGGATTCGAAATCCGCCGCGATGAACTCGACTGGAGCGCGATGGACAGCAAGACGCGGGAAGAGTTCGAGGAACTGTTCTCGGAATCGAACACGATCACGGTGGACCCGCGTGCCCTGGAGCGCAAGTTCACCATACCCGAGCGCAACCGCGCCCTGGTCCGGGAGTTCCGCGATGCCCACGAGAAGGGCTTCATGGGCCGGGACGGTGTCCGGCGGGTGCCTAAGTGGGGCAAGACCATCGTGTTCGCGGTTACGAAGCGGCATGCGGAGACGCTGGCGGAAATGTTCGATGAACACTTCGCGGACAAAAAACCCCATCCCAGTGTGCGTTACGCCGATTTCGTGGTCAGCGATGTCGGCAGTGGCCCCGCACCCGATGCCAGCGCCATCATAAAGCGGTTCAAGGAAGAGGACTACCCGCAGATCCTCGTCAGCGTGAACATGCTCGATACCGGCTTCGACTGCCCCGAGGTGGTGAACCTCGTCATGGCGCGGTTCACCCGGAGCGTCATCCTCTACCGCCAGATGCGGGGACGGGGCACGCGCAAGGCGCCGCATCTGGGAAAGGACGGCTTCACGATCTTCGATTTCGTGGGGGTGACGGATTTCCACGGGGACGACGACGGGGACATCGAGGGAGGCTTCATCCGGGAGGGTGGCCGCCCGCCACCCGGCTCGGGCGAACCCCGGATGCTGCTGACCCTGGATGTGGACGACCACATCGACCCGGAGAGCCGCGACTGGCTGACGCTGGACGGGAATGGCCGGATCGTCCGTACGCCGGAACACGAGGCTCGCGCTGCCGAGATGGGCCTGAAGTTCGAGGCATGGCGCGGTGGGCAGGAATTCGATCCGGATCAGGCCCGTTGGGCGGGGCTGATCGGCAGCCGGGTCCGGGCGGACGCGATGAGCATGGATTCCTTGGGGGAATGGGACTTCGACGAACATCCTTTCACTGCACTGGGCGGTTATGCCGAAGCCCGCCGCGTGTTCGGCGGGGAACAGTCCCTGGAGAGGCTGATCGCCGGGTTCAATGCCGCGGTATTCGGGAGGACGCAGTCAACCGGCGAGCCTGAAGGGCCACGCGCCGGGGAGGGCTGAATCCGTGCCCATGACCCCGGAACTTCGGCGCGGGATCGACCGTATCCGCGACTACCTGTTCGGCGGCGGCTATCCGAACCCGGCCCAGAACGCCGAACAGCTCAGCTTCCTGATCTACTTCTACATGTACGAAGCTGCGGACGCGTCGCGTGTTCGTGCGGCCGGCCGGCCAGGTGCTGCCCCCTACACCAGCGTCTTCGATGGCGAATGGGAACTGCGCGACCCGCGCAATGCGCCGGAATCGGGTGCCGGGGCTGTGCGGCGGGAACTGTTGAAATGGTCGTCCTGGGCACAAGCACTGAATGGGGAGCGTCTGGTGAGCTGGGTGCGCGAAGAAGTCTTTCTGTTCCATGCCGAAATCGCAGCAAACGGCGTGACGGACTTCATGGACGGTGCCCGGCTGGTGATCGACGAACCGACGGTGCTCACCCAGGTTGTGAGCCAATTGAACGACCTCCATCTCGACCGCGTAGACGCGGACACCAAGGGGGACCTGTTCGAGCATGTGCTGCGCCAGATCCGGCAGGCGGGGGAACTCGGCCAGTTCCGCACGCCACGCCACGTCATCCGCGCCCTCGTCCGGCTGGTCGATCCCCGGCTCGGGGAGACGGTCTACGACCCGGCTGCGGGGACAGCGGGCTTCCTGGTGGGGGCGTGGGATCATATCCGGCTGGCCAACTCCTCGGCCAGTGGAATCGAGGAGGTCGAAGCGGACGGCAAGACGATCAAGCGTGGACTCGGAGACACGCTGAGCCGTGATGCGGTGCGGCAGCTGCAGGAGGCGACTTTCTACGGCTCCGATGTGGACCCGCAGATGGTACGCCTGGCGACGATGAACCTGACATTACGTGGCCTCGACTATGTGCGTATCCTGCGGCGGGATGCGCTCACCCGCTCGCTCGACCGGGCCGCCAAGGCGGAGCTCGGTCTGCCGGCGGAAGGGTTCGATGTCATCCTGGCCAATCCGCCGTTTTCCGGTCGCCTGGACAAGGATCGCATTGTCGAGGACGTAAAGGTCGGGCGTACCGCGCAGACCGAACTCCTGTTCCTGCAGTACATGCTCAACCACCTGAAGGAAGGAGGGCGCTGCGGGGTGGTGGTCCCGGAGGGAGTATTGTTCGGGTCCACCGGCGCTCACAAGGAACTGAGGCGGAAACTGGTCGAGAACAATACCGTCGAAGGAGTGCTGTCGTTACCCGGCGGGGTGTTCAATCCTTATTCCGGAGTCAAGACCTCGGTGCTGGTGTTCCGCAAGGGCGGCCCGACAAAGCGTGTGATGTTCCTACACGCCGATAATGACGGTTTCAAGCTGGATACCAACCATGACCAGCCTATTGACGAGGACGATCTTCCCGGTCTGGCCGAGGCGTTCCATGACCGGGAAGCACGGTGGGCGGTGTGGAGCAGCCGAGACCGGAAGGAAGATTGGACAGAAAAGTGGTGGTTCGCCGAAGCTGACGAAATACGTGCTTCTGACTTCAACCTCAGTGCCAACTGGCATCGGCCACAGAACAGGGCCAAGGTGGAACATCGCGATCCGTTGGAGATCCTGGATGAATTGCGAACGATTGAGACCGAAATACTGGGTCAGATCGACGAGTTGACTGAGGCAGTTCGGAGGGCGGTCGTGGAATGAGTGCGTTCGTTCGAGTACCTTTAGAAGAAATTTGCACAGTTGTCGGTGGTGGAACCCCTCGACGAAGTAAAGCTGTCTATTTCGGCGGCACTATCCCGTGGGCAACACCAACAGATGTTACTGGACTCGACTCCTTATTCATCGAAAAAACGAAGGAAACGATTACAAAATCCGGCCTGCAAGAAAGTAGCGCACGATTGGTGCCTGCTGGAACGGTCTTGTTGACAAGTAGAGCGACAATTGGCTACACCGCGGTTGCAACACGACCCATGGCGACAAACCAGGGCTTTGCCAACTTGATTTGTGGTGAACGGATTGTACCGGAATATCTGGCATTCTGGCTTCGGGACCAGTGTGATATGTTGATGCAACTAGCCGGTGGCACAACCTTTAGAGAAATCCCGAAATCTACCCTGAAGAAAGTCCGAATTCCCCTACCGCCGCTTGACGAGCAGCGCCGTATCGTCGTTATACTGAACCGGGCGGCGAAGATCGAACGATTACGGAAGCAGGCCAAGGAGCGGTTGCGGGAATTCATTCCGGGGCTGTTCATCAAGATGTTCGGGGATCCGGTGGAGAATCCGATGGGATGGGAGAAAGGGCTGCTCGGCGATTTGTCCCAAGTTCAGGGAGGATTACAGATCACGAAGAAGCGGGAGAGATATCCGCTAGAAACACCATATCTCAGGGTGGCGAATGTGCTTAGAGATCAACTGAATCTAAAGGAAATAAAATTCATGCGCATCTCAATTCAAGAACTCGATCGTGTGCAGCTAGAGCGCGGTGACCTGCTGGTAGTTGAAGGACATGGCAATCCATCCGAGGTAGGCAGGGCGGCGATATGGGATGGAAGTATAGATAAATGTATCCACCAAAATCACTTGATTCGGGTGCGGCCCGATCATTCAATAGTGCTACCAGAATATATTAATGCGTATCTCAATTCGTCATCTGGCCGTCAGCATTTGCTACGTAGTGGCAAGACGACATCAGGCCTGAACACAATTTCTACTTCAAATGTAAAGGACTGCATACTTCACATGCCGCCGCTAGAATTACAACGACGGTACACGCAGATTATTAAAGCAGTCCGTTCGGTAATCGATGTGGCTGAGTCAGGTTCCAGTACTGCCTCCGGGTTGAGCGCCTCTTTAATGTTCGGTTTGTTGAAGGAAGATACATGACGGATATCGTCAAACAACAGCGGCGACTGGAACTGGCAGTACGCTGTATTACTGACTGGATGGGAATGCGATTTCGATTGCCCAGCAAGAACCTGTCATCCCGTCTCGATTCAATGTTTCCAAAATATGGTTTGTCCGTATCGCTTGTTCTAAGTGAGTTTACAGTGGGGGAATGAAAGAATACTCTCCAATGGAATATAAAATGGAAGCACTTAGTCAGTCTCGTACTCGCGATACTCTTCCAAATTATTCTTCAGGTGGAAGGCTTGTGCAATTATTTTATTTTGCGACCGTTTCCAATATGAATCAAAATTTCGTGAGGCTCTCACAATGAAGATAAAATTCAAGAATCCACCTGTGAATGAGGTCGTGATCGGTGCCTACTTCGATCCCCCTTTGGCAGCGCTTCGAAATGAACATATCGGCATTTTATGGTCCCGACTTAAAGAGGAATTTCCGATAGTTGAACAGCGACCTCCAATCAATAGTCCAATTCAGTCTGATCATGATCGTATCGTACTTGAATTGAGTGATGAATTCGTACCTATGCCTCGGTATTGGTTCGTATCTGGAGATGAAGTAACCTTGATACAGATTCAGAAAGACGCATTCCTCCTGAATTGGAGGAGGCGTGATTCCGAGTATCCCAGTTTCGATGAAAACCTTAAACCAAGCTTTGATAAATTCTACGGAACATTTGAGAAATTCCTAAAGGAAGATGTCAGTATCGATCCTCCACGAATCGGTCATTGTGAGCTAACATACATTGATGTGATTGAGGTTTCGGAATATTGGAAAGGCCCGCTGGATACGCCAGCAGTTATCCCATCATTCGTAATTCCTGATTGTGTTTCTGCAAAAAATACTACACCAGCCTTCAATTGTGGTTATCGTTATGATGTGAAGCCTAATTTACAATTACACTTGGGAATTCGTTCCGCAGTGTCAGTCAAATCGCCTGATTCCCCGCTTTTGCATCTTGAATTCAAGGGGCTCGGCTCGCCGAATGGTAATGAAAAGACGGATCTTGATGCATGGTACGATCAAGCACATGAGGTAATCCTGGAACAGTTTCTGAATATGACTGACGAGACAATTCAGCGTGAATTCTGGATTCCCGAAGACATCGGATAACGATATGATTTCCAATCTTAGCAGTAGTTCGTCCAGACTAGATACATTGGTTTCTTTCCCAATTGATAGGCGTGAATCGGCTTCGGACAATGATGCTTACAATGAGCCTTCAAGTTTGTTGTTAAGTACGGATACCGTGCGTAGAAAATTCAGAAATCCTCGGAACTCCGCATTGGATTCTAATTCCATGATCAGTAATGCGATGTTCTTTGTGCCGGACCACATCAGCACTGCTTTCGCAATTCATGGGCCGAAGCGAACAAAATTTCAAGCCTACTCGGTTAGAATTTCTGAACTGCGTCATATTTCGGAAAACGACGGATATTCATTGAGTCTTACCTCCGAGGCTGATTTCTGGTTGTTTGTTGGGCTGGAAAATCGTTTACGCAAAGGAAATTTAGTGTTGATGGATAATGGAAACCTCCGTGCTGTATGGAAGGATGACCAAGGAAGCCGTGTAGGTCTGCAATTTCTAGGCGAGGAAATGGTGCAGTACGTTATATTCAAGAGACGTGAGTTCACCAAGCCGATTTCAAGAGTCGCTGGCCGAGATACGCTCACGGGATTGAGAGCGATTATTAAGGCTTTCGAGTTAGATTCAATGTTGTACGAATGAAAGGAGATGATCTTCCTCCGGACAACCACATTGTTCGTTATGTAAAGCCAAGTATGATCCAAGAAGACGGAACCGTGGATGGTTCGGACTTTCGCCTACGTCCCCATAGGCCGGATGAAAATAGCTTGTCAGTGAATTGGTTGGAGATTCTTGGATCCGAAAAACTCCACCAGTTGAAAGAGGTGCGCCGTTTGTGCAGCCAGCGTCTTTCACTCAAGGTAAACGGGAAATTTGCGGAAATGAATGTTGGCACCATCATGGACGAAGTATCGACAGAGTTGAACACAATTCGCATTACCCATGATCCTCTGGAAGCGGAGCAGGATCTTGAGGCTGACCCATCGCATTCACAAATCTCCGGCCTTCCGCCGGGAGACTCTGATCAGGCAATGTTGGTTGGCGACCTGATCGCTGAATGCGTCGTTGATTTACACTCTCCATTAAATGACGATACTTAGTGTCAGGCAGAAAACCCCGATTTTCGGCGGCATTCCGGCGTGAATCCA